>JALXAQ010000048.1:6851-26645 GCA_026991885.1 Thiotrichaceae bacterium | reverse complement strand
ATCGGGATATGGGTTGATTATTTGGATAGAGAATTTTTGGACAATGAATTTAAAAAGCTTGTAAATAGCGGTTTGGTAAACGGTTTGACAAGTAACCCGGCCATTTTTTCAAATGCTCTGAAAAAATTTTGACGACGGGCATTATGTTTTATGTGTTTGATAAATAGTGATATTATTGACTATCTCAAGGCACAAAAAAAATATAAAAAATTTGATTTGACATTAGTTTTTATTTTTACTATGCTGATTTGTAGAAGGAAGTAGAAAGTAGTACCCCTAAGCTTCGGCGAAGGGCTTTTATAAAATAGGAATCCAAACTTTAGTTTGGGTTTAACGTTTAGATTGTCAAAGGAGTAGATAAAAATGTTAAGAATAAAAGTTCACTCATGGCTTCTAAGTTCACTCTTAGGATTGGTTTTTTTATTACCTGTAGCGCAGGCGGCAACTGATTGCGCCGCTGTGACTGAAATTCCAACGATGGAATGTGAGGCACTTCTCGCTCTTTACGATAGCACTGATGGTGCTAATTGGTCGGATAAGACGGGGTGGAATCTGACAAATACGCCTTGTAGTACGCCTTGGTATGGCGTGCAATGTGCTGGTGGACATGTAACAAGACTGTACCTATGGTACAACAATCTCAGCGGCACTCTCCCAGCGGAAATCGACAAGCTGACGATGTTGCAAGTTCTCAGGCTGGAAAGCAACGACATCTGCGGAGAAGTTTCAGCCTCTGTGATGGACCTGACGCATATCTTTTATGCTAATCTAAACGACAACAACCTAACAGCTTCTCCCACCGTTAAGACGTGGCTCGAAGGCAAAGGTCCATGGGATGATGCCACTCAAACACCCGGAGAGTGTACAACAGGCCCTGGCATTTGCGCGACAGTTACAGAAATTCCACCCACCGAATGTGCAGCCCTTGTCTCTATCTACAACGAGAGCACCAATGGTGAACAATGGAATGACAACACTGACTGGCTTGACACAAATACGCCTTGTAGTTGGCATGGTGTGCAATGTGGTGGCGGACATGTAACAAGACTCAACCTATACTACAACAATCTCACCCACGCGCTGTCATCGCAAATCGAAAAGCTGACGATGTTGCAAGTTCTCCATCTGGAATACAACGAACTCTGTGGAGTCATCCCATCAAGCTTGATGAACCTGAGCAATTTGTGGTATCTAAACATAAACTACAACCACCTATCAACTACTGACAATGCTCTTAAGGATTGGCTCGATGTCATCAACCCTGGTTGGGAACTGACTCAAACACCTTGCGGCGGCCCTGTAGGAAGCACGCTACAATTCAACTTAACTGGCTACACCGTAAACGAAGACGGAGAACAAGCAGTCATCACCGTCACCCGTACCGGCGACAGTAGCGGTGCTGCATCAGTAGACTATGGCACCACCGACGACACCGCCACAGCCGGCAGTGACTACACCGCTAAAATAGGCACCCTAAACTGGGCAGATATGGACACTGATCCCAAACTTATTAAAGTAGACATCACTGACGATACCGATCTGGAAGGCGATGAAACTTTTGTCGTGAGCTTGGGTAATGCCGTCGGCGCAGAATTAGGAGCACCAGATACAGCTATCGTAACGATCATAGATAATGAGATGCCCTTTTGCGAAACAATCACCGGAATGGATAAGTCAGAATGTGAAGCCCTTGTCGCTATCTACAACAGCACTAATGGTGATCAATGGAATGACAACACTAACTGGACTGTAACAACGACGCCTTGTGATTGGTTTGGCGTGACCTGTGGTGGTGGACATGTAACAAGACTGTACCTATGGTACAACAATCTCAGCGGCACTCTTCCAGCGGAAATCGACCAGCTAGTGTATGCGGATGTTATTAGGTTTGAACACAATGAAATCTGCGGAGAAGTTCCACCATCTGTGATGAGCCTTGATAATCCTCCTTTGTGGTATATGGATATAAACTACAACCACCTAACAGCTTCTAACCCCGTTAAGGCTTGGCTCAATGACATCCTCCCAGGTTGGAATGATACCCAAACCCCTTGTCCTTAATTTGATGTAGTTACCGTTCGTTAAGGGGCAACCATAAAGGATTGCCCCTACATCCCCTATCTATTCTTCAAGCTTTATCAACTCAAACCCAATTTATTTTCCAAATAGTGAATATTAATGCCACCCGCTTGGAAAGTCGCATCTGTCATCAAGCTTTTATGCAAAGGAATATTGGTTTTGATCCCATCTATAATGATCTCATCTAAAGCGATCCTCATACGCGCCATCGCCGATTCGCGGCTATCACTATAAGTAATCAGTTTCCCAATCATAGAATCATAATAAGGTGGCACACGATAACCACTATAAATATGACTATCCACCCGCACTCCCAGCCCACCCGGCGCATGATAGCGAGAAATGAGTCCAGGAGAGGGCATAAAAGTATCAGGGTCTTCGGCATTGAGACGACACTCGATAGCATGTCCTTGAATATTAATATCTTTTTGTTTATAACTCAAAGGTTCGCCGGCTGCAATACGCAATTGTTCGCGTACAATGTCAATCCCAGTAATCCATTCAGTCACTGGATGTTCAACCTGTAAACGGGTATTCATTTCAATAAAATAAAATTCCCCATTTTCATACAAAAATTCAAAAGTGCCAGCACCGCGATAGCCTATATCTCGACACGCTTTCGCACAACGTTCGCCGATTTTCTTGCGTACTGTTTTACTTAAACCTGGGGCAGGGGCTTCTTCTATCATCTTTTGATGACGACGCTGCATAGAACAATCACGCTCGCCTAAATGAATGGCGTTGCCATGCGCATCCGCTAAAATTTGAAATTCTATATGGCGCGGATTTTCAAGGTATTTTTCCATATACACCTGTTCATTACCAAAAGCCGCCGCCGCCTCACTCTGAGTTAAAGAAATGGCATTATGTAACGCCGCTTCACTACGCACAACGCGCATTCCACGCCCCCCGCCTCCGCCAGCCGCTTTAATAATCACCGGATAACCGATTTCGTGTGCCATTTGCAAATTCTTATCTATATCATCATCCAAGACTCCATCGGAGCCAGGCACACAAGGAACACCCGCCTTTTTCATCGCTGCAATGGCGGATACCTTATCTCCCATCAACCGAATGGTATCTGGACGAGGGCCTATAAAAATAAAACCGCTTTTTTCAACTTGTTCTGCAAAATCAGCATTTTCCGATAAAAAACCATAAGCGGGATGAATGGCAACCGCATCAGTCACTTCTGCGGCACTAATAACCGCTGGAATATTTAAATAACTCTCGGCAGAAGGGGGGGGGCCAATACACACAGACTCATCAGCCAATCGTACATGCTTAAGTTCACGATCTGCGGAAGAATGCACCGCCACCGTCTTAATTCCCATTTCTCGACAAGCCCTTAAAATGCGTAGCGCAATTTCCCCTCGATTGGCAATAACAATTTTAGACAGCATGCACTTTTCCTCTTTTTTCAGTTATCAAAATGATGAACAGCTCCTGTCATTCAATCACAAATAATGGCTCATCATATTCTACCGGTGCGCCGTTTTCTACTAAAATCTTGCTAATAATGCCGGCTTTATCAGCCGTGATTTGATTGAGGATTTTCATAGCCTCAATAATACATAAGGTATCCCCCTCATTGACCATTTGTCCTTTCTCAACAAAAACGGGAGTGGTGGGAGAAGGTGCCCTATAGAACGTACCCACCATCGGGGATTTGATGATATGTCCCTTAATGGCTTCTTTGTGAGTTGGCTCGGGTACTGGCTCCACAGGGGATTGGGGTGACATAATCTGCTGGGGGGCTTGTTGCATCGGGGGGGAAGTCGAATAACGACTGATACGGACAGATTCCTCGCCCTCGTGAATTTCAATTTCTGATACCCCAGACGTTTCAATCAGTTCTATGAGTTTTTTGACTTTACGAATATCCATGAACCTACCTCGAATTCGACAAAATAGAGAATGCAGCTTGTAAAGCTAAAGTATATCCCTGCGCCCCAAGTCCACTGATAACGCCGATGGCAATATCCGAAAAATAAGAGTGATGTCGAAAAGTTTCACGGGCATGCACATTGGATAAATGGACTTCAATAAACGGAATTGCAACGGCTAACAAGGCATCGCGCAAGGCGATACTGCTATGCGTGAAGGCGGCAGGATTAATTATGATGAAATCCACCTGACGTGCAGCGTGGATTTTTTCTAGTAATCGGTGTTCGGCATTGCTTTGAAAAGTGGTGAGTTGATGACCGGCGGCTTGTGCCATCTCAACAAGTTGTTGATTGATGCTTGCTAAGGTGGTCTGACCATAATGCGTCGGTTCGCGTTCACCTAATAAATTGAGATTCGGGCCGTGTAGCACGAGTATATTAAACATTTTTGTGTTTGCTTGGTATAAATGATTTGCTAGGAGTCCAAGATTTATCTTGGACATCTTGCTCTATCTTAAATGACTTGTAAAAAAATGGCAGCTAAAAAATCCTATTTCTTCAAGAAATAGGATTTTTAAACTTTTTATTTCTGATAACTGATAACTATTTACTTCGCGGGACGAGCCAAGGCACGATGTCCTATATCAGTACGATAATAGAGCCCCTCCCATTGAATGGGTTTTAGCAGTGCATAAGCGTTTGATTGTGCCTCATGCACTGTTTTTCCTAAAGCACAAGCACAGAGTACTCGTCCACCCGCCGTCACAATTTTTCCCGCTTTTTCAATTGTCCCAGCATGAAAAATTTTGCCCTCTAATGCGGCAGCTTCTGATAAACCCTTGATAACTAATCCCTTCTCATAATGAGCCGGATAGCCCCCCGCCGCCAACACGACACCCAAAGCAGCGCGTGAATCCCAGACTGGCGTTAGCTCATGCAAGCGTTTATCCAAGGCAGCCTGACAAAGTTCAACTAAATCGGAGCGTAAACGGAGCATAATGGGTTGCGTTTCGGGATCACCAAAGCGGCAATTATATTCTAAAATTTTAGGATTGCCCTTGGCATCAATCATCAATCCCGCATATAAAAAGCCCGTATAAGGATAACCTTCGGCAGCCATGCCACGCACAGTGGGTCCTATGATGTCGCTCATAATTCGCGCATGGATTTTTTTCGTGACCACCGGCGCAGGAGAATAAGCCCCCATGCCGCCCGTATTAGGACCTTTGTCGCCATCATCGCGGGCTTTATGATCTTGAGACGTCGCCAAAGGCAAAATATGTTCTCCATCTACTATACAAGTAAAACTGGCTTCCTCGCCCTGTAAAAATTCCTCAATGAGAACTCGATGTCCCGCCTCCCCAAAAGCATTACCCGCTAACATATCTTGCACGGCGGCAATCGCCTCGTTTTCAGTCTGTGCCACAATCACGCCTTTACCTGCCGCTAAGCCATCCGCTTTGACAACAATTGGTGCCCCAACTTGATGAATATAGGCTGTTGCTTTGTCTATGTCAGTAAAATGGGCGTAGGCGGCGGTGGGGATGTTGTGACGGGAAAGGAAATCTTTAGTAAAGACTTTAGAGCCTTCTAATTGTGCCGCCGCTTTGCTGGGACCAAAGCAAGCTAAGCCAACTTCTTGAAATTTATCAACGATACCGGCTACTAAAGGTAGCTCTGGTCCAACAATGGTTAAATCAATCGCGTTTTGTTGAGCAAAGTTGACGAGATCGTCAGTTTGGATATTTTCTAGTTTCGGTTCCTGTGCGGTGCCAGCATTGCCGGGGGCGACAAAAACTTTTTGGACATTTTCTGATTGGGCGGCTTTCCATGCGAGGGCATGTTCGCGTCCGCCGCTACCGATGATTAATATTTTCATTGTTTCATTATGGGAAGGTGAGAGCCTAAGTCACTTATATTTTTTATATTTCAAATAAGTTAGGACTTACGCACTGAGTACAACGGATTACCGGAATAAACGGATTAAATATAATAAATTCATAGCGTTAAATTTAGCTTTGTTTTTTTGAAATCCGTTTATTCCGCTAAACCGTTGTACTCATTATTAGAGTAAATCAATAACTTATTATATTGAGTGCGTAAGTCCTATAAGTTTATCAAATTCCCATTAATTTTCACAATAGATACGGAGCTTTTAAAAAAGAGCCACCCATAAAAAAACCCCCAGCTTTGACTGGGGGTTGTATTTTGGCACTGTAGCGAAACTATTTCACGTACATTTGGACAGCCTTATTCATTTCCTTAAGCAAGGGCATATTGAGTTGAGCCGCTTTGGCCAAATCTCCCTGAGATACCTTGCGCTTGCTCAGGAGAGGCTTGTATTTATTCCACAAACCCTTGACTTTATTCAACTGTGTACGAATAGCAGTATCTGTGGTCCCCGTTAAACCAAGTCCTGCATCACCATCAAGAAGTCCCTTCAGTGTGCGATCAAACAGGGACACGGTTTTTTTCAGATTGGCTTGGTTTCTTTCTGGATTGATACCATTTGCCACTAACAGCAACTCTTTGGTCATCTTTTGCGTTAGCATCCGTTGCTTGCCAGCCAAGTTGATGGTCCGTGCCATCTCGGCTGAGAGGCTAGAATCGCTCGCCTTTTCAAACATTTTCACCGCTTTGTTCATCTCTCTCAACAGCGGCAGATTCCGTCTTGCCACATTTTTCAACACAGCCGTGGACGTATTCCCCGCAAGTACCGCCTTGACATTCTGCCGGAATTTCCCCCATAGTTTTCCAACTTTTGTAAGCTGTCTCACAATGGCGGCATTTTCTGTCTTGACCAAACCCAGTCCAGCATCGCCGTTGAGCAAGCCTTTTAGCGTCCGCTCAAAAAGGGCCGCCGTTTTCTTGAGATTGTTTTTATTCTCCGCGACGTTAATACCTTTCGCGATGAGCAGGATTTCTTTGCTCATTTTTTGAGTGAGCATCCGTTGTTTACCCGCCAGATTGATGGTTTTCGCCATCTCCTGTTGGGTGGCACCATAAGCAGCAGTCGCTAAACACAAACTAATGATTAAGGTTGAAATAAAGCTAAATTTAGGATGTTTCATTTCTACTCCTCGCTTTTGAGAACAAGTGTGATAATTAAACCGCACACATCATAATACACTTATAATTAAAAGTACAATATTTTTTGTTGATATTTTGTTGATATTAGTTTAGTTGCAAGGTAGCCCTTGCATTTTTGATAACACCTTATAAAAATAAGCGTATAATTTGCTCAGGTAGTGACGACTTATTATGATATACTTTATTTCGTTGCAAGCTTTTTCATTTGGACGTGGAGGTTTTAAAACATGTCATCATCAAAGGTATTAAAAAAAGGCAGAATCTGTGAAGATGCGCTAGACGAAATCGTCGGCATGGCATTAGAAAGCCTCAAAACCCTCATGGCGGATTATGAGACACCTATTGAGGTTCGATTACAGGTGGCACTTAAGATATTTGAACTTTTCGGGGGGGGCATGGCAAATAAGCAAGATACTGTCATTCATGGTATTGAAAAAAATGCCCATGATATTGAAAGCAATGCCCATCGATTAACCGGCATTCAAGAACTTTTAAAGCTGGCTATCCAAACAAAACATGAGCCTCTTTTCCAAAATGAGACTCAAAAAAGTAAAGTTATAAATCATTGATTTATAAGTTATTTCAAAAACAAATCAAAAGGACAAATTTTTAGCCAAGCACAACAATTACGACTTGTTATGATATACTTCATTTTACTATAAACGCGATGTGCAACAAATCTCGGCTACCTAAAATCAATAACTTAAAAAAGTTACACATGCGTATTGTAAGCTTTTTTCCTATGGACGTGGAGGTTTTAAAACATGTCATCATTAAATGTATTAGAAAAAGGTAGAATCTGTCAAGAAGAGCTAGACGAAGTCGTCCGCTTGGCATTAGAAAGCCTCAAAACCCTCATGGTGGATTACGAGACACCTGTTGAGGTTCGATTACAGGTTGCACTTAAGATATTTGATCTTTTCGGGGGAGCTAGCCGCCAAAATACCCCGGAAGTTGTCGTGACTGGTATTGAAAAAAATGCCCTTGAGATTGAAAGCAATGCCCATCAATTAGCGAACATTCAAGATCTTTTAAAGCTAGCTGTCCAAACAAAACAGGAGACTATTTACCAAAATGAGAGCCAAAAAAGTAGAGTTATAAATCATTGATTTATAGCTTATTTAAAATATAAACTCAAACGCTCTCTGCGCCCAGACCTCTGATGTATCCAAAACCTCAGAGGTCTTTTAGCCTGTTTAAAACTCACTAAACATCAAAACCGTCAACACAAAATCCAAGGCTAAAGTGGCCAATGAAGCATGCACGACTGTTCGCGTCGTTGCACGGCTCACGCCCTCAGAAGTCGGCGTACAATCATACCCTTCAAAAACCGCAATCCAAGTCACCACCACGCCAAACACTATGCTTTTAATGACACCATTAATCACATCTTCAACAAAATCAGTCTTATCTTGCATTTGTGACCAATAGGCACCGGCATCTACCCCTAATAATTCAACCACAACCAAATAGCCACCAATAATACCAACAGCACTGAAAATGGCAGCCAGTAAAGGCAAAGAAATCATACCCGCAACAAAACGTGGGGCTACCACGCGCTTGATAGGATTGACAGCCATCATTTCCATACCTGATAATTGCTCTGTGGCTTTCATCAAACCAATTTCAGCCGTCAAAGCCGAACCCGCACGACCCGCAAATAATAACGAAGCCAGCACCGGTCCCAATTCTCTGACTAAAGAGAGGGACACAACGACCCCTAATGATTCAGTCGCACCAAATTGCACTAAAGTATTATAGCCTTGTAAACCCAATACCATGCCAACAAACACACCTGATACGATGATGATGCTTAAAGAAAGTACACCAACCGCATAGATTTGTGCAATGACTAAAGAGGGGCGTAGGAATAAACCAGGCATAGCCGCCAATACCTGCACAAAAAAGAGATGTCCACGCCCTAAGCGTTCAAAAATACCTAAAACGGCACCGCCAAAACGCTGAAATTGATCTAACATGTCGCCCCCCCCCTAATAAATCTTCTACATAATCTGGTGCTGGATAATGAAATGGCACTGGACCATCAGATTCTGCATTAATAAACTGCTTAACCCAAGCCGAGTCACTGTTTTTTAACGCATCGGGCGTACCCTTACCGACGATTTTGCCATTAGAAATAACATAAATGACATCTGCAATTTCGGCTGTTTCATGCACATCATGCGATACAATGAGACTGGTTAAACCTAAAGCATCATTAATGGAGCGGATGAGCTGTACTAAAACACCCATAGAAATAGGGTCTTGTCCCGTAAACGGTTCATCATACATAATCATCATAGGATCTAAAACCAAAGCTCTTGCTAAAGCCACCCGTCGTGCCATGCCGCCAGACAATTCACTGGGCATTAAGTTACGCGCTCCACGTAAACCAACGGCGTGTAGTTTCATCAAAACTAAATGATGAATGAGGGACTCTGGCAATTTGGTATGCTCACGCAGCGGAAAGGCGACATTTTCAAACACATTCAAATCGGTGAGCAGGGCGCCGCTTTGAAATAACATGCCCATGCGCTTACGCAACGTATAAAGTTGATTGGTTTTCAAACTGGCGACGTTTAAACCATCAACTTCAACACTACCCGCATCAGGGCTTAATTGTCTGCCTATTAAGCGGAGCAACGTGGTTTTACCAGTGCCGCTGGGTCCCATGATAGCTGTAATTTTGCCGCGTGGGATGTCCATATCAATTCCATCAAAAATCCAGCGATCATTTCGCGCAAAGCGGAGATCACGAATTTTGATAAGTGGCTCATTGATTTTATTTGTCATTATTCTTTCCGTTAGACTTGCTCGGCAAATGCAGCAACTGGTCAACTTGATTGACATAGAATTTATATTGGACCCCTTTTTCTGGTCGTGCCAATACTAAATCCGGCGTTGTAGAGACAATGCTAAAGTGCAAAGCTTGCCCCAATAGGGTGATGTCTATCTCTCCTTGTGCTGAAGAACTGTCTGCATGATAAGGTGTTACGCTGACAGCAGAGGCTTTTTGCCAATTGTCAATTAAGGCACTGATCGCATCCGCACTGGTATCTATCTCATCAGAAGAAAAAGTAGAATTCAATGTCCATTTCCCCTCTTTTAAGATCAGATGATAGTCTGGCATTTTCAATTCAGTCATTTTTGGATTATTTCCCAAAAGCGACAAGCTCGCAAACGTCAAAGCCTCTCCATTGACTATGTTATAAAGGTTGTCCGTGAGCAAGTACACTTTTTCCTTGATTTGCACATAACGTTGCCCGTAACCAATGGGCGATTTCTCTCCAAAAGCGACGGTGAGTTGATCAAACTTGATACTTGCCAGCGGCGGCTCAAGTTTAAAATCGGCGAGATTCAGTTCACCCTTCAATTGCTTGTAGTCACGCACCGACAAAATTTGCAATAGACGATCTATATAAAAACGCTTTGCTGGCAAATTGAAAGGCGCCGTCATTTGCCAAAATCCAAGGGCATCTTTCATCAGAAAAATGGCCTCCTTGTCCGCCCGTTCAATGCGGATGTTTTGAACTTGCTCTTTTTTTACATCAGTCAATTTAGGCGATTCAGGTTTCTTCTCCTCTTCTTCTTCTGTATAAAAAACCAAGGCAGCTAAAACGAGTATAACAAGCAATAGGGCAAGATTAAGTAACCAACGTTGACGCATCAAGCTTTCCTCCGACGTAACCAAATAAGAAGGCCGCTAGTGACTAAAGCAAGTGGTAAAATGACTAAAAAGAATCCAATTAAGAAGATGAGAGTATTAGATGACAAATCTAGGCTCAGATCAACAGCCGTTTTGATTGGTATCTGAATAAAAGTATCATCTTCCGCCAACCAGTTCATCATTTTCACCCCTAAATCAAGATTACCAGCATAACCCACAAAAGTATTGGAAAGAAAGTCGCCGTCTCCCACAAAAATAATCCGTTGTTTTTGGGGAGACTCCTCTGTTTCGCTTTTATCTCGGACGAGTGCAAAGGCAATATTCAACGGACCATTAATATCCGTCTCTTCGTTATACTCAATAGTCCCTTCTAATTCTCCCGTTTCTGACCATGCTTGCGGATGAGTCTTTAATAAAATAGTCTTTTCCCAGCCTTCAGGAGGCGCGACGGCAAGTCCAACGCTTTGGGGGAATAAAGTCAAATATTGTTCAAAACCAGCAGTGATAGCATGATGTCCATACCCCGTCGAAGTGATAGGAACAACAGCGGGATTATCAATCCCAAGCAACTGACTGCTGGGATCGACTATCATGCCTGCTAGTCTCGTTAAGCCGAATTTTTCGGCAACCGGTTCTAAACCTTGCAGAGAAACACTGGGTTCTAAAAACCATAACAGATTGCCACCTTTATCAATATAATCAATTATCGCAGAGATTTCACCGGGCAATAATTGCTTGCGCGGCGTGGCTATGACTAACACTTGGGTATCACTAGGCATTTTTGGCGTTTCTCCAAAATTCAAGGTTTGCACCTCAAATCCGCGAACTTTCAACACCTGCGCCCACTTGCTTAAATCCTGAGTTGGACTACGCTCTCCATGTCCTTCTAAAAAAACGATGAGACGTTTATCAGTACGCGCCACCCGTTGTAAAGCCAAAGTGAAGTCTTGTTCAGACGGTATTTCTCGTATATGTTCACTACGTTCTTGATAATAAATGATAAGTTCCCCATCAACTTGAATGCCACGTTCCTGCACTTCACCCGGGACCGTAAATGGATCGACAAAGTGCAAACTAATATCGCTTTTGTGCCGTTGATAGCGTTCCACTAAATCCTTAATGGGTTGTCGTAAGTTATTGTCATTACTTGCATAAGCCGTGATAGTAATGGGACCAGAGAGTTCATCCAACAATTTTTGGCTTGCCTCTGACAAGGTATGCCGATTATTGACAGTCCAATCGGCTTTGATTTCATAACGAGTGCTTAGCCAAGCGATTAAGCCTATCACTACGACTAACAGCACCATAAATAGAGTATTTTGCAATCTAGCTTGTAAATGAGTACGTTTTGTAACTTGCATTAGTTATTAGTTATCAGTTATTACATATAGTTCTAGTGTAGGAAAGATGCCTTGAAATAAATTGATCTCACTTCGTTCGTTACTGCGTTTCAAGGCTAAAAGCTCAAGTCACCTAAAAGTGACTGAAAATGTTAGCGTATTTATTAGTCAGCTTTAGCTGACTTTAGCTTTTAGCCTTGGGATTTATCCCAAGGCTCTTTTTGTTTAATCTGCTTGGTTCCAAGTGACACACCGCAAGCCTTCAACTTGTCGGAAATGTGCAATATTATTTGTAACGACGGTAAGATGCTCCGCTAAAGCATGGGCTGCGATCATAGTGTCATGTTCTCCAATAGGCGTACCGGCCTTTTCAAGACGAGCACGGACTTGCCCATAAGTATCAGCAACGGTTGCATTCCATGGCAACGTCACCACAGTCCCAAGAAAATGTTCAACCAATTTCGCTAAGCGGCTTGCCTCAGGACGTTTAGCCAGGCCGAAGCGCAATTCCGCCCGTGTCACAGCTGAAATTAAGACCTGTTCAGATGCTAATTCACGCAACCGGACATCCAGATCAGGACGAATTCCCTTGATGATAAAACTACAAATGTCCGTATCTAGCAGAAACCTTTCATTCCTTAACCTTTCGTTCATTCTTTCCATCCTTCAAAGGGATCACGAAAATGTTGTACTCTCAATTGAGAAGGTGCTGACATAAATTCTTTAACTTCATTCGGTTGAGCAGCAAGTATGCGATCTCGCTTGGCAAAAAACTCTCTCCATGTACTATGGGATGGGGTTGCATTATCAGCCACTATCAACACTTCTACTGATTGTCCTAATGCCAGCGGCAAAGGTTTGTTTAGTACAAACTTTTGTAAATCATCTAAAATTATCACATCACGGTAGGCATACATAATTTTTTCTTCCATTTATGTAGATGCGGTTTGACATATTTATTGAAACCGTTCAGCATCTAAACTAAAGATACTTAAAAGCAAAAAGACTGCCATCAGTAACACATAATAAACAACATCTGCCGTGCTAAACAGTCCGTCCAATAAAGGTTGATAATGTTTAATGATAGACCAATAGGCTAAATTTAAGACACCCGTTTGATCCTCACCCACTTTTTCAGTCCAATCAAGCATCCATAACAACAAAAAAGCAGCAAAAGTGCTCATAGCAGCAACAGTAGGATGTGTTGTTAGAGTAGAAATATACAACCCAAGTGCCGTCAATGCGCCCAATAATAAAATGATCCCCAATAAGCCTGAGCCTAATTGACCCCAATCTAATGAGCCACCCAATAGCAACGACAAGGGCATCAACATCACCATCATCAACATGATGATAAAAAAACCCATTAAACCTAAAAATTTGCCAAGCACAATACTGGTCATCGACATTGGGGCAGATAATAATAAAGGCAAAGTCTTATTGCGCCGCTCCTCACTGACAAGCCGCATTGTCAGCAACGGAGTCACCAATAACAACACAATGCCCAACCAGTCAAACAAAGCACCAGCCACCATCACAGTCAAACCGGGCGCATTAGGCTCATTTGCCAAACTCGCTTGTACATCTGGTCGTATAAACCAATACACCAGCACAGCGAAAAACCAGCCCAAAATCACTTGCACCGCTGCCAAAATAGTCCAAGCCAGCGGTGATAAAAATAAACTTCGTAACTCTCGTCCAGCTATTGTCCACATATCAGTTATCAGTTATCAGTTATTTTTTCGGAGTCCAAGATTTATCTTGGACTAGTCAACTCCACAAACACTTGTTCTAAAGTACGATGTTCAGGGATAAGTTCATACAAACCCCAATCACCCGCCACCGCTTTTTCGACCAAAGCCTCAGCCGGATTATTATCAGCAGCATGTTGAATGCGGAAACGCTGATTTTCTCTGGCCTCAACCTCTTCAACGCCTTCAATTTGCTTGAAAACATTAATATCAGGCGGACGGCGCAACGCGACTTCTAAATGAGTCGTTTGCATTTCTGCCAACAAACCACTCATCGTATCATTCAATATTAATTCACCATGATTAATGATTTGGACTTGATTACACACCGCCTGCACTTCCTGCAAAATGTGGCTCGATAAAATCACACTATGTTCTTTACCCAATTCACGTATTAATTCACGAATTTTAAGGATTTCCTTAGGATCTAAGCCAATAGTTGGCTCATCTAAAATCACCACCGTTGGCGTATGAATAATCGCCTGTGCAATACCCACGCGCTGTTGATAACCTTTAGACAAATTACCAATCAAACGTCGGCGAACAGCCTGTAAACTACATTGATCAATAACCTTATTGACAGCCTTGGCAATTTCGCGCCTGGGCATATGATGTAATTTAGCACAAAATCGCAGATATTCCTCAACCAACATTTCCCGATAAAGCGGCGGTTGTTCTGGCAAATAGCCGATAGCCCCTTTCGCTTTCAAAGGATAATCTAATAAATCATAGCCGGCAACAGAAATTTGCCCCATCGTCGGTGCCAAAGTACCCGCAATCATCTGCATAGTCGTCGTTTTTCCAGCCCCGTTAGGACCTAAAAAACCGAGAATTTGTCCACGTTTGACTTCAAAACTGATATTATTAACGGCACAAAAATGACCATAATAATGCGACAGATTTTGTACTGAAATCAGACTATCTGAATTCATTTATTAACTCTCTTTTTTTTTTATCAGTACTGAACCATAAATTATCTGGTATATTGATTGGAGTCCAAAGCTTTAGCTTTGGACTCCAAAATACCTTAAAATTATTGATTCAGTACTTACCATAAATCGTGTGCAAAGTACGCCTTGCACTCATGAGGTTGTAGTATTTTAACCTATGTTGAAGAAATTTTCTCATTGGATAGCACTTGTAATCGTGTTGCTCCTTATCTTATTTAATATAATTGCCTATCGACACGCCTATACTATGCTCAATTTTACTGAGCAAGGAAAGCGTACCGAACAAATTGAGTTTTTATCTTATTGGCAAAAACTAAAAATTTTATTAAACGGTGTTCAGATTCAAAAACCGCTCAATACCACCACGCCTGATAATCTGTCTCTGTTGTTTGAAACTCATCGAATTAACGTCAATAATGAGATTGAACTAGAAGCTTGGTATATACCCCATGCACAATCAAAAGGTATCATTCTCTTATTTCACGGCTATGCCGCCTCCAAATCCAGTTTACTACCCGCCGCTCGCGCCTTTCACGAAATGGATTATGAAACCTTTCTGGTTGATTTTCGGGGCAGCGGCGGCTCTAACCAAAGTACAACCAGTATTGGTTATTATGAAGCCGACGATATTAGCAAGGTTGTTGAATATATCGAAAAAAGGTTGAGCAATAAACCATTAATACTTTATGGTCAATCAATGGGAAGTGCCGCTATTCTCCGCGCCATTTCTGCCAACAATACGCAGCCCGATGCCATTATCATTGAAGCTGTCTTTAACAAAATGCTGACAACTGTAAAAAATCGTTTTTCTATGATGGGCTTACCTTCATTTCCGGCGGCTCATCTTCTAGTATTTTGGGGGAGTTTACAAAGTGGATTTGATGGATTTAGCCATAATCCCGCAGATTATGCCAAAAAAGTTCAATGCCCTGCTCTCATGTTACATGGCACAGAAGACAACAGGGCTACCATTGATGAGGCTGAGGCTGTTTTTAGAAACTTAAAAGGTGAAAAAAGATTTGAGCGTTTTGCGGGGCTGGGACATTTATCTTATTTAAGCGCCAATCCAGAACAATGGAAGCGTAGCGTTTTGCACTTTTTGAAGGATTTGTGATTAATATAAAAGGAGTCCAAGATTTATCTTGGACGATTTACTCCCTGTTTGATTTTGTCAAGTTAAAAAAACTTGAGCATAGAGTATATACTAGACACCGTCATAAACTGAGTTTTTTTGTCATTTCGGTTTCTTTGTTCTGAGAAATATTGATAAATCTTGTTGAAATTGTTCAAGATTTCTCATAACGTCGAAATGACAAAAGCGGTTATATTATGTTACTATGAAGTTGCTAAATGATAAATCAAAACAGCTTAACGAGCAATCGCAATAGTCAGCAAGAGAGGTTAATAATGAGTATTAAATCGTCAACATTCGGTGGTGTACATCTTTCAGGGGAAGAAGCCGAACAATTTCTAAAACAACTGCGTGATGAAAAACCCAAGCAAGCCGCAATTGATTCCTTTCATCGTGGTCAGAAATTACTGAAAGAGTACCATGAAAAAGGCTATGTCACTTTTTCCCCTAAAAATATTCATCATACGAGAGGAATTTAAGTGTTGAATCTACAATTTCGTCAAATTCAGTCCAATGATGATACTGCCAAACTTTCGCTGGGCAAAAAGGAATATCAACCTTTGAAATCCTTCTTGCGTAACTGTGCATTGGATTTTCACCAAAATCACATCGCAAGCTCTTACGTGTTAGTTGACGAGGTAGCACGGATTTGGGGTTATATTACTCTTATGTGCAGTGAAGTGACACTAGGAAGTGGCTATAACTTTGAAGAATGTCCACGAGCCAATGATTATAAAATTTTTCCGGCTGTTAAAGTGGCACGTCTTGCTGTTGACAAACGTTTACAATATTGAAAGGATAGGTAAATAAAATGAGTGAGAGATTTGAATCCTTAAAACAAGGTATGGAAGATGCGATTGCATGGAAAGAAGGCCAGCAAACGGGAGCGCGTGTTCATGTTTTTGATGCGCTTGATGTGGCCGCTATTCGTAAAAAAACAAAGATGACGCAAAAGCTTTTTTCAGACTTTTTTCAAATACCCTTGCCGACTTTAAAACAGTGGGAACAAGGCCAACACGTTCCTCAAGGTCCGGCACAAGCTTTGCTGAAAATCATTGACCGTAATCCTGAGCTGGCAAAGGAAATTTTGTCAACATAGAAGCTTTTTGCTGCGGAGCGAGTAAGGTTAGCTATCAACTGAGTTAATCTCAGTATTATAAAGAGAATTTTTTGAAGTTTTTTAGAGATAGGTTTTGTAAAGTCCAAAGCTAAAGCTTTGGACTCCAAAAAAAACAGAAGCCGCTCTACCTACGCCAAACCTCTTCAAGATAATCAGCAATACCAATCGCTATTTCTTGTTTACCCAAAAATTTTCTCGTCTCATCACTGGTGACAAGGTGAGCAATTTGCTCGCCATTTGGACCCACCTCTTCACCTCGATTCGCCACAATCGCAGGATACCCTGAATTGATCCGTTTTTGTGCAATTTCCATCAACTCATTATGAGTAATATTTTCTTGATACTTAAAAGTCAACATAAAAAGATTAGGAAATTGCTTTTTAACCTCATCAATCACCTTCACAGTCGGTACTAAATTCAACGAAAAATCTGCTTGACCACTTGGCATCTTACCCGCTAACGTTTTATCCGGCTTATAATCTGCAACACCCGCCGAAAATATCCCAATCCCATACTCTTTCCGCCCAAGTTCAGCCATCACCAGACGCAGATAATCATCATAAGTTCTTGCCACCACATAAGGCAAATGCGCTGGCGGACGATAGGCACCATCACCATGAATAAGAAGTACATCCGCACCACGCAAATACAACTCCTCCAAAATTTGGACACCCAACTTGCCACGGAAACGATTGAGAATTCTCCGTACATTATCAATAGGCACCGGCGTCGGACCACCCGTGACTAAAATAGGCACATCTTTCAGAGATGAAGAACTCGCTGCCCGACAAACTTCCGCTGTCAGCGTCTTTTCATGAGGAATATTATGTTTACCATTCGCCTCCCTCGGCGGAATAATGCACACACCCATCGCCTTCAACTTCTTCAACGACGCCGTCAAAATGCCATTATGCAGAGAATTGTGCATCGTTGGCGCAATCAATACCTTTGACTTACCCTGTTCCATCCGACCGATAGCAGAAGCCAGAGTTGTGCTAATCACACCATCAGCAATACCATTTGCCATTTTATTAATCGTATTATAAGTCGCAGGCGCGACCAGAAAAATGTCAAAAGGGACCGTATCGCTTAAATGTTCCGAATGAGGACTCAAATGACTCACAACCGAATGCGTTGTACTCCATTCCAAAGCATCGCTCGTTGTATATCTCAAAGCCTCAGAAGAAACATAAGCCACAACCTCCGCGCCTTGTTGTCGAAGAGAACGTGCTATAAACGGTGCCTTCATCGCCGCAATACCGCCCGTTACCAAAAGCGCTACCCGTTTTCCAACCAAATGATTGCCTAAACGAAAAACATCATGATCGCCTAAATCAGATGGCGGCGGCGGACTCATATCCCATTCTTTCATATCATGTTTCCTTATAATCTTCATAAGCCAAATTCCGCTCTTTTATCACAGAATGAAGTTTTTCAGAACTGACGAGCAATCCAGCCATAGCCCTTAAAAAAGCCACTTTAGGATTATAACTTAACAACTCTAAGGTTGGCTTAACCCAATGAGGTGCCAACATAGAAGTCCCTTGTCTTTTATCAAGCAGAATGTTCATTGACTCCACATTCCCCTCCTTATAAAAAGGTCTTTTTTGCATGAGAAAAGACAGATCATCTTTCACCTTATCTTCAATACCAAGGAAAAACTCTTTTCCTCTTTCAAATCTTTCATGAAGAAAGTGAGACATTTCTGGATCAGAGTCAGCTAAAAGCTGCATGGCTTCTTTTGAATAGCTCGCATCACTACGAAACCATTGTCCATCCAATTTAACCAGACAAAAATAGTGTTTAATTTTCTTTTTTATCTTACTATGGTATGCCGGGAGAAGAAATGGCTTAACATATTTTGAATCCATTATCTTTTCCCCAAATTGACTTTCAATCCCTAAAGCACGAAGGAGAGCAACCTGTAAATGTGTTTTGGTCGTACACATACCAAAACCTAACTCCAAAGTTTGGGACGCTTTGAAATGCCAAAATCCAAAACGATATGGCATACTTTGCACAAATTCCCAAATATTAATCGCAGATTCCCAATCATCTTTACCACGTAACAGAGTAGCCACTGCTTGAATCGCAGGATGATCAAAATCGCAATAATTTTCCGTCTGTTTGACTTTCGAGTCAAGTGACTCACGCTCATTCAGTATTTCCAACAACAGAATCTCAATGTGGGGTGCTAAACCCAACAAAAGATGTGTCATCAAAATGCTTGTTTCAATGCTTGATTGTTGGAAAAGGAGAGAACGAGGAACGGACCACAGGCGACAACCTAAACTACCAGCCCTAACCGTTCGGGTTCGTTTACGACCTAAAAGAAATCCAATTTCTCCAATGATATCCCCAGCACCAATCCAAGCATCCTGTTTTGAACCCATTTCAATCAAGATATCACCTTCCAAAATCACATAAAGATAATCAGGATTATCGCCCTCTTGAAAAATGACTTCATTCGGATCAAACGCTATTTCTTGTCCCAGCACCTGAATTTTAAACAAAAAATCCGGTTGTACTGTGGTTGAGAGTTTTGTATTTGAGAGCATCATAACATTATTACTGTCCAATTCTTTTTCAAAAGCCGCCCGTGTTTTTATTTTAGTGGACGCCCATTTCATCATTGATTCATAAAGTTTATTGTTTGCCATCACTTATCTAAATAATGTATAGTATCTCATAAAATAGAAGCCCAAGATTTATCTTGGACTCTTACCAAAATATTTACCTGAAAAGCTATAGTTACTATTTTTTTGGCATAACACAAAAT
>JALXAQ010000048.1:0-6841 GCA_026991885.1 Thiotrichaceae bacterium | reverse complement strand
TTTCGACACAGATACAGTGTATCTGCAATATTTAGGCCAAATATAAAAATGACACTCAATACAGTCAGGGCAACCATAAAGGATTGCCTTCCGAGGCGCGAAAACTTTTGCCTCGGAAACAATAATATTCATTAGTCGAGTGACTAAATATTCATACGTAGGGGCAATCCCTTGTGGTTGCCCTGAGTAGTTACCATTAATTAAAAAAAGGAGTTCTAATGTTGTTATACCGACAAGGTTCGCTGACTCGTCAAACCCTCATCAAGATGGGTATCCTAATAGCGATTGTGATTATTTTGACGACTTTGCTCAGCTATTGGCATATCGTCTCGCTCTTAAACTCGCAAACCGTGGAACAGCTTGAAAAATACATCACTGAGCGTGGAGAACGAGAAAGTAGTGTTTTTAGATTGGCTCAAGACAACCATCTTATTCTCAAAAAAGAACTAGAGCAGCGACTGGAAACGCTGGGTACTTATGATCCACAACAAGAATTTGACCAATTATTTGTTGAATGGTCAGATGGCACCACACGTAATCGTCCCAAAGATCAAGACCCAAAAAACTTTGAGACCACCAAATATCCCAGTGTCTTTATCGGTCCCCAGGTAGAACTGAATGCCGATATTCGGCGGCGTCTTGTCACTTTTTACAAACTGTTGACCACTTATGGACCCGCCTGGGCTAATCGTTTTGCGGATACTTATATAAACGCCCCTGAAAATATCGTGACCAACTATTGGCCAGATGAACCCTGGGCGCTCACGGCTAAAGCTGACCTCAATATCCAAAACGAAGAGTATTTCTACGTTTCTGACAAAAAACATAATCCAGAGCGAAAACCCGCCTGGACCGGACTTTACTTTGACCATGTTGTCAACCTTTGGATGGTCTCTTTAGAAACCCCAGTTGATGATGTACAAGGCAGACATATCGCCACTATTGGACACGACATTATCCTCAATGAACTGATGGATCGGACCATCAATCACAAGCTTGAAGGGACTTATAATCTGATCCTACGGCCAGATGGTCGCTTGATTGCACATCCCGACAAAATAAGCGAAATTAAAGCCAAGATGGGAGACTTCGATATTCTGAAATCAGATGATCAGCACCTGAAGCATATTTTTGAATATGTCAAAAATATCAAATCGGGTCAAATCGTTATTGAAAATACGCAAGAAGAGGAATTCCTTGCCATCACCAAGATGGATGGACCAGACTGGTACTTTGTCACCGTTTATCCCAAATCGCTATTATCAGCACGGGCAGTTAAAGCCGCCTATTTTATCCTAATCTTGGGCTTGATTTCACTGATTATTGAAATCTTCGTGCTATTTTTAGTTTTACGCAGAGAAATCGCTAAACCTTTGCGTGACTTTATTTTTGCCACTCAAAAAATTGCATACGGCAACTTTAATCTTATCACTCAAGATGAAAAAGGCGGTATCATTTTACCCGTTGAACGGGCTGACGAATTAGGGCAACTGGCGCAATCCTTTAATCGCATGGCGCAACAACTGCAAACCTCATTTGAGACCTTAGAAACCAAGAATAATGAATTTGAAGCCGTCATTCAGGATATTGTTCAAATTTCTCATAGCTTAGCAGAAGGCAATCTGCGCGTCACGCCACAGGCTCAATACAAAGGAGAATTATTAAAAATAAAAGAGGGGCTCGTAGCGGCGTTGTATAACCAGCGTATGGTGATTGAAGATATTGTTCAACTCTCTCAAGGATTAGCTGAGGCTAAGGGACAGATCAAGGCGAAGGTAAAATATAGAGGAGACTATGTCCAAGTCAAAAATGCTTTAGAAGTCGCCGCGAACAAGTTGCTTGCCGTCTCAAAAAAGAATGCCAGAGCGGATTGGCTTAAAACGGGGCAAACACAGCTAAATGAGCAAATGAGTGGCGAATTGCCACTCTCAAATTTGGCAAAGAATATCATTACTTTTATGACGACTTATATAAAAGGGCAAATTGGCTTATTTTATCTTCTGAAAGAAGAGGAGCAAAAACCCATTTTGCAAATACCCATTTTGCAAGTGATCGCCAGTTATGGCTATACCCCCAGTGATAATATCTCCAATCAATTTTCCATAGGTGAAGGACTGGTTGGACAAGCGGCACTGGAAAATAAAATAATTGCCCGCAAGCAAACGCCAAAAGAATTCTCTTACATTCTTCAATCAGGGCTAGTGACTGCTATTCCAGAGTATGTGATCATTGTCCCCTTTTTGTATGAAGATGAACTAAAAGGCGTGATTGAAATCGGTTTTTCAGAGGAAGCACCGACGACTATTCAACAGGAATTTTTCCAAATGGTCATGCCACATATTGGGATAGCCATCAATACAGCCCAATCACGCCAACATATGCAGCTTCTCTTAACGCAAAGCAAAAAGCAGAGAGACGAACTGCAACGACAACAGGAAGAACTTCAGCATACCAATGAAGAATTGCAAAACCAGTCAGAAGAACTGCAAGTTCAGACGGAAGAATTACAATCTCAACAGGAAGAATTGCGCCAAACCAATGAGGAACTGGCAGAACGCTCGAGAGAGTTAGAAGAACAAAAAAATGAAATCCATCAAAAGAATTTGGTGCTGGAAAAAAACCAAATTGAGATGGAAAAAGCAAACGCGGCGATTGAGACTAAAGCCAAGGAATTGGCATTAGCGAGCAAATACAAATCTGAATTTCTCGCCAATATGTCCCATGAATTACGCACACCGTTAAACAGTATGTTGATACTCGCACAACTGTTAGCAGACAACGATGAAAAAAATCTGACCGATAAACAAAGGGAATATGCTGAAACCATCGAGGATGCCGGTGCGGACTTGCTGACGCTGATTAATGAAATTCTTGATTTATCTAAGGTTGAAGCGGGAAAAATTGAGGTTCAGCCAGAAGATATGTTACTGACAGAGCTAGTGGATACGGTTGAACAGAAATTCAGCCATGTTGCGGAAGATAGGGGACTGGATTTCCATATCCAACTTGAAGAAGGATTACCCCCTCTATTATACACAGATGGGCAACGCCTCAAACAAATTATCAACAATCTGCTTTCAAATGCCTTCAAATTCACCAATGAAGGCGAAATCAGCCTGATGATACAACCGGCGTCAGGCAAAACCGTTGCGATCAGTGTAGCCGATACAGGTATAGGCATACCCAAAAACAAACAACAAGCCATCTTTGAAGCCTTCCAGCAAGGGGATGGTAGCACCAGCCGGCATTATGGTGGGACAGGACTTGGTTTATCTATCTCTCGGGAATTAGCAAAACTCCTGGGTGGGGATTTGCAATTAGAGAGTGAAGAAGGTAAAGGCAGTACATTCACGCTCTATTTACCCGAAAAATTTGAATTAATATCTGAAAGCGTTGAAGAGCCCCAAGCGCCAACGACTCTCAGCGAAACAGTGACCGAAGAACCTGCCAGTGCGACTCAGAACGAGGATGAAAGGGACAAATTAACGCCCGATGACAATGTGCTCTTGATCATTGAAGATGATCGTATATTTTCTAGCGTACTTTCTGACTTGGCACGGGAAAAAGACTTTAAATACCTGCTTGCAGAGGATGGCAAAACGGGTTTGCAACTGGCCGAACAGTATCTACCCGATGCCATTCTTCTTGATGTGGGATTACCACAACTTGATGGCTGGTCAGTTATGGAAAGATTGAAAGATAAGCCAGAGACACGACATATTCCGGTGCATTTTATATCCGCTTATGAGCAAAGCCAGGAGGCCAAACAAATGGGCGCGATAGGTTATTTGCACAAGCCGGTCAATATGGAGCAACTGGGGGAGAGTTTCAAAAAGATCAAAGACTTTTTGGCTAAAATTGTGAAAAATTTATTGATCCTCGTCAATAAAAGTGAGCAGGGGCAAAAGATTATAGATTTAGTGAGCAGCGAAAATGTAGAAACGAGGCTCGCTCAATCGAATGCGGAGGCTTTACAGCATCTGAACAAAGCCACGTTTGAGTGTATTATTCTCGATGTAGATGAGGGCTTCCAACTGCTTGAGGAACTCTACCAAGATGAGCGTTTATCCCAGATACCTGTGATTATTTATGCTGAACGCGAATTGAGTTTGGATGAAAAAGCCCTATTGCAACGGCTTGGCAAGAGACTTACCATTAAAGAAGTTCGATCGCAGGCACGCTTGTTAGATGAAGCGACCCTCTTTCTCCATCAAGTGGAATCCAAGTTAGCCCCAGACAAACAGAAAATGCTACAAAATGTGCATGATAAAGAGGCCATCTTCAAGGATAAAAAGATACTGCTGGTGGATGATGATGTCCGCAATGTGTTTGCCTTAGTGAGTGTGCTAGAAGAAAAACGGATGGAAGTTATCGTTGGAGAAAATGGTGTCGAAGCTTTAGCCTTATTGGAGCAGGAAACCGCTATCGATCTGGTCTTAATGGACATTATGATGCCAGAGATGGACGGTTATGAGACGATGCGGAAAATCCGAGAACAATCACGTTTTCGTCAACTACCCATCATTGCCCTCACTGCGAAAGCTATGAAAGGTGACAAATCAAAATGTATAGAAGCCGGCGCGAATGATTATTTGACGAAACCCGTGGATAAAAATAAATTGCTCTCTTTGATGCGAGTCTGGCTCTATCGGTGAGCAGGCGGCACTCCAAGCTACAGTGACATCAATAATAGACTTGTCCGTCAATAAAAAATAAAATCATCAAAACCAGACCTGGCAGGTTGAAAAGAAAACCTGCCAGGTCAAAGTCACAAGTGAGATCGGGTTTTGATTTTGACCTGGCAGGTTTGGGTTTAACCTGCCAGGTCTGGTTTTGACTTTTTATTCACGGACAAGTCTAATTAACGAAACACTTTTCACTTGAGCATACATCTCCCGCCCCGGCACCACTTCAAGCGCCGCTGCTGATTTTTGCGTAAGACGCGCCAGCAACAAAGTCCCAGCCGCCGTCAAGCGCACCAAAACCTGAGCAGAATTCAATACCGAGACTTCCTTGACAACCACTGGAATGACATTAAGAATACTCGTATGTTTAGACGGTTGCCAAACAAGACTCACATCACGAGCGTGTACCGCTACGCGCACCGTTTTCCCAATACTTAAATCTTCTCCTGGCAACAATATCTCTCCACCCTCAAAGCGCAAACAAGTCAAATGATACTCATCATCGTGTTCTACGACAATCGCTTCAATGACGGAAACCGCATTATCAGATCGTGCCAAAGGCAGAGATAGGCTAGTCAACATTTCAGAAATCGACCCGCTGCCTTGCACCCGTCCATTGAAAAGCAGTACCATCCGATCAGCCAAATGCGCCACTTCTTCTATCGAATGGCTAACATAAAGTACCGGCATAGAAAGAGTCTCATGCAATTGCTCAATATAAGGCATCAATTGGGCTTTACTTTCTCGATCAAGGGCGGCTAACGGTTCATCCATCAACAAAAATGCCGGGCTAGTGAGAAGAGCGCGTGCTAAGGCAACCCGTTGCCGCTCACCCCCAGAAAGGTGAGTGGTACGGCGCTCAAGCAAGTGACCAATGCCGGTGAATGCGACCGCATCATCAAAGCTAATGCGCCGTGTACTCGCCCGCTTTAAAGCAAAATTCAGATTACCGCGTACCGATAAATGTGGAAACAGTGCTGCCCCTTGAAAAACATAACCAATAGGACGCTTATGGGGTGGCACAAAGAGCCGATCGTCCTGCCAAACCGTATCGCCCACCCGCAAATGGCCCCGAACAGACGGCTCAAGTCCCGCAATGCAACGCAACAAAGTCGTTTTACCACCGCCCGAAGGGCCAAATAAGGCGGTTATCCCCGATTCTGGAAACGCCGTTTGCACTTCGAGGGAAAAATTGCGCCGTTTTAATTGAAATTTGACTTCAATGCTCATGGATTAAGCACCATAAATCGTCTATTGAACAACATAACGGTCAAAAAAACAACCCAGGCTGTCGTTATTTATTTTTCACCTCTATGCTTGTTTAATGTCTGTTTTGCTAAAGTCATTGCCTTTGAACAATAACGGTTCTCCTAAAACTTTTGCCAAGGCATAAGAAAAACAATCACCAAAGTTTAAAGCGGCTGGATGTCGCCCTTTGCCATAAATACGAAATGCAACACGGGCATTTTCCGCTTGCTCACTTGTGACAGGTTCTATTTTCACTTGCGCTTTAGACAGTAATAAATCCAGTTGACGTCCGCCATCTTCACCATATCGGGATTCAATCACAATTGAAGTTTCCAGTAATGAAGCGGCAGACATCAGTCGAGTTGAATCACCTTCAATAACACTGGCAAAATGTTCAGCGTCAGGTTCGTCACATAGGATAGCAATAACCGCTGAAGAATCAATAACCATTAATTTGTCACCCCATTGTTATTATAGCCTAATATTTCTTCAGGGGTACGGTTATCCAAGACTGGTAATGCAGCGCACTCTTTTCCAATTTGTAACAGTCCATCTTTTAGAGATACTGCACCTTTTCGTTTTTCTTTCTCTTTCTTGATTCTTTCCTGTAAAGCGTTTAACACAGCTTGTGTTAAGCTTTCACCCGTATAACTTATCAGCTCTTGAACCAAGATATTTGCCTCAGGGTGATTTATAGTTAATGCCATAGATTTTTTCCTTTGTCAATTCTTACCTAGACATTATCGGAAATAAGTACAATCCGTTAGTTTGGTGTTATTTTCGATAATGTTTAACCTAAAAATGGCAATTAAGAATTGAAAGTTTTTTTCTCAAAGAAATTTATAAAATAAACTTATATACTAAGTGGTTATTTGTTCTTAAAAGTAAAAAAAATTAGTTTTATCGTT
>JALXAQ010000047.1 GCA_026991885.1 Thiotrichaceae bacterium | reverse complement strand
GCCTGACAAAGCGCCATATCCTCTGATTTTTTGGATAAGTTACGCACAAATGACTGGTCTATTTTTAGATAGTTTATGTCAAACCGTTTCAAATAGGAAAGGGATGAATAGCCCGTTCCAAAATCATCAATAGCGACTTCAATATTATAATCCTTGAGCTCAAAAAGATTGCTTCGCACAGAATCATCCTGCTCCATCAATAAGCCTTCCGTTATTTCAAGTACAATCTTGTCACCCTCTAAACCAAACGATGCCAGGTAATTTATCCATTCTGATACATTCATACCATTTTCACGGTATTGAAGCGGAGATGTATTGATACTCATCTGGAAATCGTCATCAAGCGTTTTACTTATAAGCACTGTCTGCTTAACCGCTTCTTTGAAAACCCATTCCCCGATTTCATTAATCAAGCCCGCTTCTTCGGCGATTGAAATAAATTCATCGGGTGAAATAAAACCGTGTTCAGCGTGATCCCAACGGATCAAAGCCTCTGCCTTACAAATTTTATGGGTCTTAAGATCAACAATTGGCTGATAAAACAAAGAAAAGCTTCCCTTTTCAACCGCAGATCGTAATTCAATCAGTATATTATTCCTTTGATTCAATGCTTCTCTCATTTTAATATCAAAATAGGAAAAACAGTTACGGCCTTTTTCTTTTGAATAATACATCGCTTGGTCGCCATTGATCACAAGTTCATCCGTTGTTGTCGCATCTTCAGGATAAAGTGTTATACCCATGCTGGTTGTTATATGAATCTCATGATCCTTGATGTAAAAAGGCTTGCTTAGGCTTTTCTTTATCTTTTCAGAAACCAGGTTAATCCTTTTTTTATCAATGATTTCGTTTAATATAAGGGTAAATTCATCTCCACCCAGACGAAAAACATCACCCAGTCCATCTACACATTCTTGAATACGTTGTGAAACATCAATCAGCAATAAATCACCAATACTATGACCAAGCGTATCATTAACCTCTTTAAATTTATCCAGATCAAGGAAAATTAGCGCAAAGGGGTTTGCTTGCATAGCATCCCTGATGGTGATTTTTTTCTTGAGCATTCTATAAAACTTTCTTCGGTTACCTAACAGGGTTAAAGGATCAAGGTCTGCCTGTTTTTTAATGAGTTCCCTGCTATATTTTAATTTATTTTTAGATTTATTTAGGCTGACGATCCAGGCTATGAAAAACAATAATACCAACACGGTAGCAACGACAAAAATTATCGCTGTCTGCATACGAATATGGGGTTGAATACGCATACCAAACCAATAGTCAGCCAACAAATTTCGGTCTTTTAATGAAATAGACGCTAATGTTTTATTAATAATGCCCGTCAGTATCTTATTCGGCTTGACGATTCCGATGCTGTGATTACTGGTATACGGCGTTTGTCCTGAAAAATATAAATTGCTTAAGCCCAGTTTTTTTATTAAAAAACTGGATGTTACTGCATTACCCACATAGGCATCGGCTTCACCTGCGGCAACCAGGCTGAGTGCCATTTCCGTGTTTTTCACAGGAATGAGTTGGATATCAGGGTATTGTTTTCTTAGGTTTGATTCTGCAAATGAACCTTTCTCAATCGCTATTTTTTTATTGATTAAATTATCAATTGAGCCAATATAACCATTTTTTAAACCATCATTAATAATAATCGTTGGGTTATTAATATAAGGCTCGGTAAATGCCAGAAATTGTTGGCGCTCATTTGTATTAACCAGAGCTGCTATCATATCCAGTTTGCCATTTTTTGCCAACGCCATGGTTTCACCCCATGATTTATCTTTGGCAATATCAAATTTTATTTTTAGCCGGTGCTCAACTAAACGCATAAAATCAGCAGTAAAACCCACATAATTATTATCCCGGGTAACCGATCCAAAAGGTGGGAAATCCCGATCAATACCGAGTTTAATAAGCGGATGTGATTTTAACCATGCTTGTTCTTTAGGGCTTAACTCAAGTTTGTAATCATCACTAAAGATAACGCTTCTAATGCTGTTATCAGTATTATTCAATTCCCCATAGACTAGGCCAAACGGAATAATCGTAAACAGCACACCAAAAAAGACAATAGCTAATAAATTAGAGGTAACTAATCTCCAAATTGACAATAATTGATTAGTAAACATGGTAAAAACATATCCTGCTTATTTTTTATTTTTATAGTTATTAGGTGCCATATCTAGTACTCCAGCAATTTTGTATTGATGGATACAGAGCAATCCAAAGCGTTCAAGACAAGGCATGGCTCGAAGGCAATGGTTATTCCCTTGACAAGAGCCATAACGACGTATTGGGCGCTTTGGGTTGCTCCCTTCGGGCAAGTCAGAAAGCGGTCATCCACGTTGTTGCCCTTTTTGTGAAGGGAACAACCATTCCCTGCAAAGTGCGCCTAG
>JALXAQ010000046.1 GCA_026991885.1 Thiotrichaceae bacterium | reverse complement strand
GGTGAGGTTTTGTCAGGAGATATTTATTTGGCGCAAAAAAATTATCAGGCTGCGTTAAAAAAATATCAGGCAGCATATCAAGTAAAACCAACTATTAAAATTCTTGATTTAATTATTAATATATTTACCGAGTTGGATAAACAAGCGGATGCGATTACATTTTTAAAAAATGAACTTAATAAATATCCTGCTAACAACCAAATTCGGTTGAGGTTAGCGAATTTTTATCAGAATGCTCAAATGTATGATTCTGCAGCTAAGCTTTATCGAACTGTATTGACTGATCAACCTGATAATATTTTGGTTTTAAATAATCTTGCTTGGGCTTATAGCCAATTAGGTAATCCAGAAGCGTTGATATTGGCTAAACAGGCTTACGATAAAAGACCTGATATAGCAGCTGTTGAAGATACCTATGGCTATATTCTGTTTAAGCAAGGTAAGGTACAGCAAGCATTGAAAGTTTTACGGCAAGCGGCGCAGACTGCGCCAAATTTGGCTGAGGTTCAGCTGCATTTAGCTGAGGTTTATCGGGCTAACCAGAATTTAAAGAAAGCACGTGAAATTCTGCAGGATTTAGTAGATTCTGGAAGTTACGAAAAAGAACAGGCTTTACAGCTATTGTCCAAATGGTCGGATGAATGAGAGAATTGTTGATTTGGTAGTATTTTTTGGTTGATCCAACAATACTATGTCGATCATTTTCTTGAAGATTATTAGTTAAATTGGTTTTTGTTCTTAGCAGGATGTTGAAAAAGGCATTCATGGCCTTTTTCAACCGTGAAAGCCGTAGTGCGATTTTTGGCTTTCTTGCATTTTCAATGACTTAAGATCGGCACATCCTTGTTAATCCAGTTGTTGGCATATTTTTTCTAAAGGCAATCGTTTTGAACGTTTTGCCTTTTTTAATGGGTACCCAATGCGCAACAGCATATGTAATGTTTCGTTTTCGGCTAAGGTAAAGCATTTTGTGGCGGTTTTACAAACTTTTTCAGCTTCAATTTTCAATTCATCAGGGGTGGTCATGTCTTCTAAGCGATTGATTTGATCGGCGATGACATAATATGGGTGTACGGCTATTCCTTGAGCATTTAATTCTATCCAGGCTCGCTGCATCAAGCGTCCAGCCGATAAACTTTGATGGAAACCCTCCGGTCCAATAATGGCGACCAGTGCAGGCGCTTTTTTTACTGGCATACAATCGACCCAGGACATGATTTTATAAATACCAACGTGATTCAGCCATTTCATCCTTTGCCATTGCATCGAGAATTTTAAAAACAATGATCCACCAGGTGGTAGACCCAGTGTGGCTATATCCAGGCCATCTTCCAGGTGTTCGACTTCTTGCCGGTCAAAACGTAAGCTTTTTCCCAGCCATTCAATGAGTTCGCGGGTTCTGAACCGTATTTGGGAAGCTAAATACACCAAATGCCCTATTCGTTTGATTTCCTGAGGGTTGTCGATAAGAGCCATTCTAATCTCATTTTCTGTCAGTTTTTTTAACAGTTTTTTTGTAGCGAGAGGGATTTGTATGGCTTGAAAAGCATAACGGTTGGTATGACGTTGAAATAGAGGGGGAGGAGTGTCAGGAATTTTTACAGCTTTTGATGGGCAGATAATGTCTGCGCTGAAATACACAGGATTATTTTTATCAAATGATACAGGCTGATGAACGACAATAATCACGTTAATTATTTCAGCAGCCTGATAGAGATTTTCAATCGCAGCACCAATACTGAGCAGGGTTGCAGGAGAATCGGCGGGAAAAGTGCATTGCCTGACGCGCTCATCATCATATAAGATATTGATTGTAAAATGATTCCAGACAACTTTCCAAGGTTGGGAGTTGTCAGCTGAAGGGGCTGAAGTGATTGCTTCTGATAAAAACTTTTTTACTTGCATGGTTCACATTTTATATTAAATGATGCGAAAGAAGTAGATTTGAAAAATATCAATTTTATTGAACGGTGTTGCATGTGATGAGACTTCAGTGAAAATAGAAGAGACTTTCAATTAGTGTCGGTATTTTTTACAATTTTACTGACAGAATAAAGGGGTGTGTTGCAAGCATTTGATTTTTATTGAGAATAAAAGATGGCATGCTGCTTGCTTGTATTTATTCGAGTTTGTAAAACTTTTTAAAACTTTTTTAGGGGAACAATTATGAACATGAAATTAATAAGCGCCATTGTAGGCGGACTCGGTTTAATGGGGATTGCTTCACAAGCATCCGCTGCAAATGTTGATTCTCAATTATATCCTGGGCTACAACAGTTGTCTGATAACAGTGCAGAATATTTAATTAACGCTAATGGTGGAAATGATACAACACTAGATGTTGGTGATAGGTTGCGAGGCATTTTTACTATTGAAACCGTTGAGAATCTATTGGGCGGTGGAGTGACACGTCAAT
>JALXAQ010000045.1 GCA_026991885.1 Thiotrichaceae bacterium | reverse complement strand
TTGAAAAAATAAACTCAAATCAAGAAACATTATATCATTCTTTTTCCCTTTTAAAACAATTATTTATTAATTTTGTCTTATTCTAAAAAAGAACTCAAACAGGCTCTAAGACAATCGTCGAGCAACCTGAGACTCTCGTCGCGCAACCTAAGACAATCGTCGAGCAACCTGAGACCGTCGTTGAGCAACCTGAGATACCAGCTATTTCTCTTACTCAATTGGAAGACCAAATTCTGAGTATGATGTACGCGAATAACGACTTAACAGACGAAGAAATAGAACAGATCGACGCAAATTTTACAGATGCTGTAGCTGGATATTTTTTTAAAACCACTTGGCCTGATGACTATAAATGTGCTGTTGGGGCCGTCATAGATACAGCTTTAAATGACAACGCCTATATTATAGTCACATCAACAGATATTGAAAACCAATTTTATTTACATGCGGTCCATTTTTCGGTAAATTCTGGACAAATAACAAATAAAAAATTTTTCAGAAAAGTGTATAAAACTGAAAAGGGTCGCGACAACAAAGCGAAAAGTTTGTTAACTCAAACCTGAAAAATGTCTAAATGTTTCACCGAGCGTGTTTTTATAATTCGGCCATTCAAAAGGTTTACAGTGTCTCCCGCCTGTAATCCACCAGGGTTGGCCCATCGTTCAACCCTATTACCGATGGCAATTAACACCCATTGACCATCAAAAGCCCGAACTTGTCCTTTCATAATTGTTGAGTCTATTGATAATTGAGAAATTAATTGTTTAACGGGGTTCACGAAGCATCTCCAATTCTGTTACCAAGCCGTATTCATTTAAGCCGTGTTGTACTGAGGTTACAACACCTCGCCAAGCAGCACCATTCAAACGGTCAAATGATTCTGTCACATTGCCTACTAATGCGTTAGAATCATAAATTACTTGTTGTGTCACTGTCAGCCAATTAGCCCCAATATCCATTTCTACACGTCCCAAAGCTAAAGCCGTTTGCAATTCACTCACTAAAGCTGAAATAATATCAGAACGTTTTATATTACCATTGCCACGTATCACCTGAATTTTCATTTTCCCTCACACAACAATGTTAAAATGGATCGCTCAATTTGATTTGGATCGCTCAATTAGGATCGCTATTCGTTTTTTTTAAGGTTGAATAGCGATCCTAATTTTGGCATATAATCGTCCTGTAACGCCCATTTCATATAGATGAAATGCCATAATTTTGACAAAATACATTCTCAAATAAAAGAAGCTGTTTTTTATTTTTCGTTGTTTTTCTTCGATGAAGATCGCTTATAAAGCTTAATTCATTCTCAAATATTTAAAGCTAGCATTCTCAAATAAAAAGATCCAACGCAATAGGACAAATACGAATAATACGAGCAAATAAATCACGAAAATAATTTTCACTAGCCGATATTAATCCAACTAACAAAAGTGTTCCCATTGAGGGATGTTGCTGCAAAAAATCGGGATTGGCTACATTTAGTATATCTTGTGTCGTCGCATAGAAAGCATCAATGGGAGAGTCAATGACTGATGAACTGGGTGCGCCTATCACTCATGATATATACTCTTCAGCACGAGAACGAATTCGTTTCGCCCAGATTTCACCAATGCCGGGTACATCGCGCAATTCTCTGTTTTCATGATCCATCAAAATATCTTTAATGATAGTGATATGAGAATGTTTTTTGATGGTTTGAACTCGTTTTTTTGTTAGCCCTAGTTTTTCTATGTCATGTTTGACAATTTCATCAAAGGTTGAAGCCGTCTTGAGTACGACTCCACAGTTACTACAAAATTTTGCATGTTCATTCTCTCTTGGAGTTTGACAATTTTGGCAGGGTGGAAGTGCCAATTTGAACACACTTAAAAGATCATCCGTGCCAATAAGACTGTTGGGGGTGATTCTGGGATAACGAGCAGTCGTATGCTCTTTCAAAGCTTTGGATAAGTCAATAATCTGTACTGCTTTTTTAGTAATTAACGCATTTTTTAAAATCGTATAATAGTGTTTTCGTCAGGTTGTTCGAGACTCCATTTTAAGAATGTGGCTTCATCAATATATTCTGCTTGTTCAATAAAGAGATTATCTTGCTCTGCCAAAATATCATCAATCATTGATAATTTTTACCTCGCTATTGTTGACCATTTTATCTTTAATACGTAATAATACTGACTTTTTTTGCTCATTACAAGTTTTTGTTCGCCAGAAAGTCAGTAAATAAATATGATATTTTAGCGAGGTAGCTCTGAATTTGAGGAAAACACAGGGCGTGATCAGATGCAAGCCCTCACATTTAATTTTACTCTGATCCCAATTTATTCCCGCTTTGAATGATACCTGTTTAATGTCTAATTTCAAAGTTCTGATTTGTGTATGGGTTTGTAGCAGGAATAATTACCACATTAAATCCAAAGTTTGTTGCTTTGTGGCAAGCATTACAAGAATTAGTTAGTGCCTCAAAAGCCTTCTTGAATTTGGTGCTATTCTTAGCAAAAATGGCAGCTTTTAATTGTTCCAAAGATGTTGTTGTTATTTTTAGAAGTAGTTTGGAACGATTTGGATGAAATTTTATTGCATTATCGAAACCTTCCTTTAGTTCATACAGTTCATAATCAGCCAATTTCCAGTTGCCTGCTTTACCTGCAAACCATAGTTTTGCATGCCGCATTTGTGTCAATGTCATGATTTCACCGAGACCCGGCGTGTAAATGCTTTCATTATTAGGCAGATGAACACCTTCTGTTACTGGGCCGGAGGAATCTCCTGCAAAGGAAATTATTGGTGTTATAAGTAGAGCAGATAGAAATAATGCTCCTACAAATTCTTTTATCATTTTTTTTATTTTCTCCTTGGAGTCCACCTTCGGTTTGGCTATATTTATAGGTACCAAACCGAAGGTGGACTCCAACTTATATTCAAAGCTTAAAACTTTGTTTTTATAAATATGATCTGTCAATGCGTAAGTCCTATCATCCACTAACCCAGGCTCAAGTATAGCGTGATAGAAAATATAATAATAGTGCTCCACTTACTACTGCGCCAAAAAAGGCCGGCCATGCAGATGTTACATAAACTGCATATATTGCAAAAATAACACCGCCTGTATATATGATTTTTGCTACTAAAATACGATTACTAGGTGCTACTAAAACGGCAAATATGAGCACTAATATTGCAGAAAGGCACGACCCAAATATTATTAACCCATCTACAAGCGATCCATGCCATGATGCTTGGCAACTCCCAGACACCATTAAATCAGGTGGACAAAATGAATCTGCTACAGCATAAAGAAAGAGTCCAATAATAAATGCCGTATACCATCCTGCAAATGCAGATGGTATTACCAATACCCAGCGTAATATTTCTACTTTATTGTGCATAACGACCAAGCTCAGCCGCCCGAAAGCCGCGCAGCGGTTTTTGGTCAGCTAGATTTGCCTTGTTAGGTGATTTCATTCAAACACACTTAGCTTCAACGAAGCTATATCCTTTTTTTCGTGCCAAATAAATTCTATGTTGTCCATCAATAATACGAGATGGCTTACTTTAAAACGCCAAAACCACAAAATCCGGCCTTGGTTATGTTTAAGGAGCAAGTTCCCTGGGGTGATAAACCATTCGTGTAAGTAACTACAACCATAAAAACGTGGTCCGTCCCCTATTTTTTTCTATTTTTTTTCCCTATTTTTTCTACATCTCATAAAAATATGATATATTAGCAAATCAAACTATTTTAAAATACCTAAATAAGGTTAAGCTATGCAAGACCCCACAAATCGTTCTGATAGAGACGCAGGGCATATCGAAGTCAAAAATACCACATGTTATATGTGCGCTTGTCGCTGTGGTATTCGTGTGACTTTGCGTGATGGTGAAGTCCGTTATATTCAAGGTAATCCTAAGCATCCCCTTAATCATGGTGTTATTTGTGCCAAGGGCGCATCGGGGATTATGAAACAATATTCGCCAGCCCGTTTGACTAAACCGCTGCGACGTAAGCCAAATAGTGAGCGAGGTAGCTCTGAATTTGAGGAAATTTCTTGGGATGAAGCGTTCAGCATTTTAGAAAAACGCTTGGCTAAACTGCGGGCTGAAGATCCGAAAAAATTTGCACTGTTCACAGGGCGTGATCAGATGCAAGCCCTCACCGGTATGTTTGCTAAACAGTTTGGTACGCCTAATTATGGGGCACACGGTGGTTTGTGCTCCGTTAATATGGCGGCTGGGCTCATTTATACCATGGGTGGCTCCTTTTGGGAATTTGGTGGTCCTGATTTAGAGCGGGCAAAATTGTTTGTCATGTTTGGCACCGCCGAAGATCATCACTCAAACCCAATGAAAATCGAGCTTTCCAAATTTAAGCGCAATGGCGGGCGTTTTATTTCTATTAATCCCGTGCGTACCGGCTATTCTGCCATCGCTGATAAATGGATTCCGATTAAACCGGGCACTGATGCCGCATTATTATTAGCCCTCATTCATGAACTGATTAAACAAGGTTTATATGATCGCGACTTTTTAGTGCGATACACTAATGCCCCTGAATTGGTCAATATCGACACCAATAGCAGCGAAGAGGGCATGTTTGTGCGTTTTGAAGTGCCACCCGAAGAAGGTTGCTTTGATCCGCAAAATAAACTGTGGTGGGATCGGGAATTGAATAAACCCATTTCTACGCACACCGAAGGGGTTGATCCCTATATCTTGGGTGAATTTAAATTGGAGGATGGCACCCCAGTCAAAACCGCTTTTCAATTATTGAAAGAGCGCGTCGATGAATATACCCCGGATTGGGCGGCGGATATAACGGGTATTCCCGCCGATGCCATTCGACGGCTGGCTTATGAAATGGGGATTACTGCTCGTGATCATAAGATTGAATTGCCGATTCCGTGGACCGATTGTTGGGACAATGAGCATGAGAGTGTGACGGGTAATCCCATTGCTTTTCATGCCATGCGAGGACTTGCCGCTCACTCCAACGGTTTTCACACGATCCGAGCCTTGGGTATTTTGATGAGTTTGTTGGGTACGATTGACAGTCCCGGCGGCTATCGTCATCGTCCGCCTTTTCCGCGCCCCATTCCGCCCTGCGCTAAGCCACCGAAAGGCCCTGAAGCCGTGCAAGCCGGTCAACCGCTTGACGGAATGCCGCTGGGTTGGCCTGCTGATCCTGAAGATTTATTTGTCGATGAAGAGGGCAAGCCTATTCGTCTTGATAAAGCCTTTTCTTGGGAATATCCACTCTCTGTGCATGGTTTAATGCACAATGCGATTACAAATGCGTGGCGTGGCGATCCCTATCCGATTGATACTTTGATGATTTTTATGGCGAATATGGCATGGAATTCGTCGATGAATACCACTCAAGTTCGTGAAATGCTCACTGATAAGGATAATAAGGGAGAGTATAAAATACCTTTTATCGTCGTGAGCGATGCCTATCAATCAGAAATGGTCGCTTTTGCTGATCTCGTGTTGCCCGATACGACTTATCTTGAGCGTCATGATGTCATGTCAATGCTGGATCGGCCCATTTCTGAATATGATGGTCCTGTTGATTCTGTGCGTATTCCCATTTTGTCGCCCCAAGGTGAATGCAAACCTTTTCAAGAGGTGCTGATTGAATTGGGCAGTCGCCTGCAATTGCCCGTGTTTGTGAATGAAGACGGTTCGCGTAAATATAAAGATTATCCCGATTTCGTCACCAATTTTCAAGCAACCTCAGGTATCGGTTTTCTCGCCGGTTGGCGTGGCAAGGATGGTCAAAAGTTCATGCGCGGTGAACCCAATCAGCGACAGTGGGAAATGTACAAGCAAAATAATAGCGTTTTTCATTATAAGTTGCCCAAGTCTTATCAATATATGCGTAACTGGAATAAAGGTTATTTGTATTGGGCGCGGCACCATGGTTTGATTCGTTACGCGGAACCTATTCTGATCCATATTTATTCTGAAGTGCTGCAAAAATTCCGTTTGGCGGCTCAGGGTAAATGGGATGGTAGGCAGCCGCCCGATCATTTACGTGATCGCGTTGATACTTATTTTGATCCGTTGCCATTTTACTATGAGCCGCTAGAATCACAGCTTGTCGATACTGAGCTTTATCCGTTAAACGCACTGACGCAACGACCTATGGCGATGTACCATTCTTGGGATTCTCAAAATGCTTGGCTGCGACAGATTCATACTTATAATCATTTATTTGTTAATCCCAAGTTAGGGATTGCTAATGGCTTTAAAGATGGTGACTGGGTTTGGGTAGAGTCACACTTGAGTCGGGTACGCTGCATCTGTAGTTTTAGTGAAGCGGTGGAGCCGGGCACGGTTTGGACATGGAATGCGATTGGTAAGGCGGCTGGCGCATGGGGGTTGTCTCCAAAAGCCAATGAGTCCCAACAAGGGTTTTTGCTTAATCATTTGATTTCTGAAGAATTGCCCTCTCATCAACACGGTGAGCATTTGTCCAATTCTGATCCGGTGACGGGACAGGCGGCTTGGTATGATGTGCGGGTGCGCGTCTATAAAGCGTCTGCTGACGATCCTGCCCAGACGTCGCCTCAGTTTGAGGCGATGAATGAATTGCCGGGCATGATGGTACATAGCAAGAAAAAGTGGCAAGCTTATGTTGCCGGGTTGTTTCGTCCAAAATAAATTTTGGACGCCGAAAAAACGGGTATTTAATTAATAATGAAACAATTAGCTTTAATTATCGATCTCAACGTTTGCGTCGGTTGTCATGCTTGCGTAACCAGTTGTAAAGAATGGAATACGTCTGGCTGGGCTGGTCCTATGTCAGATTTTAATCCCTACGATGCTAATCCCACGGGTACTTTTTTTAATCGGGTACAAACCTTTGAAGTGGGGACGTTTCCTAACACTGAAACGGTGCATTTTCCTAAAAGTTGTTTGCATTGTGAAGAGCCGCCGTGTGTGCCGGTTTGTCCCACAGGTGCTAGTTACAAGCGCGAAGAAGATGGTATTGTTTTAGTCGATTACGATAAGTGCATTGGTTGCAAATATTGTTCTTGGGCTTGCCCTTATGGTGCGCGTGAATTGGATCAACATGAAAAGGTCATGAAAAAATGTACCCTCTGCGTGGATCGGATTTACGATCAAACTTTGCCAGAAGAGGAGCGAAAACCTGCTTGTGTGCTGGCTTGTCCGACGAGTGCGCGTTTTTTTGGTGATGTGTACGATCCTGATTCTAAAGTGTCCAGGCTCATTCGAGAAAATGGTGGCTATCAGTTGATGCCAGAATGGGGTACTAAGCCGGCGAATCATTATCTGCCTCGGCGTAAAACTCATCTCCAAATCCATGAAGATGAATTACAACGTGCTGATAATCCGCTGAAGAAAGAAGGGTTGCTGCCAGAGCCACCGAAGGATCAGCAAACATTAGATGATATTTATCTGAGTTGGTAAATTGGAGAGAATATTGTGCATCCAGCATTTTCAGTTGTTTTTTTAACCACATTGATTGGTGTCGGGCAAGGCTTGTTTTTAGCCTTATATACCGGACAATTTTATTCTATGATGAAGCTGCTACCGGGGCAGGATAGCGAAAACTTTTATGCGATGGGTAGTTTACTTGCGCTCGGTTTTCTAGCGGCGGGGCTAATCGCTTCCATTTTTCATTTAGGTCGCCCCATGCGAGGCTGGCGTTCTATCAGTCAATGGCGTACTTCTTGGTTGTCCCGTGAAATCATTGTGTTGCCAAGCACTTTGTTTTTTGTGGCATTGTATGGGATTATCCATTATTTTGGTTGGACTCAGCCACTGTTCACCTTAGGGGAAATGCAACCGGTTGATTTGTCAATTATCGTTGGTATATTGGCAACCTTAAGCACTTTTGCATTATTTATTTGTACTGCTATGATTTATGCCAGTATCAAATTTTTGCAGGAATGGCACAGTCCGTTGACTGTCATTAATTATATTTTATTGGGCACTGCCTCCGGTTTCACCCTAGCGGCAGCGTTTTCGGCCTCTATAGGAAATGAGCTTGTTGATTTTTACGCAATGTGGGCAATTATTCTGACGTTCACTGCTTTGATCAGTCGTAGTGTCGCCCTAATACGCAATAGCCACTTAAAACAAAAATCAAGCCCCCAAACGGCTATTGGTGTGCGCCATACGATGATCGTCCAACAAGCGCAAGGCGCGATGTGTGGCTCTTTTAATACCCGTGAATTTTTCCACGGCAAGTCATTAGGTTTGCTAAAAACGGTAAAAATTAGTTTTTTAATGATGGTATTTCCAATACCGATAGTCCTTCTTTTAGCGGCTGCCTATGGATTTGAGTCTATCAATTTATCTATAATGGCTTTCGTCATCCAATATTTAGGACTGATTGCGGAGCGGTGGTACTTTTTCACTGAGGCGAAACATCCGCAAAATATTTATTATCAGTCAGTGGGTTGAGTTTTAACGACAGCCAATAGTTTCTCGTTCTGTTGCTCTGCAAAAATGCTAAGGGCAACCACAAGGGATTGCCCCTACATACATAATATAACGGTTTGTAGGGGCAATCCTTTATGGTTGCCCTCTTTTCTCGTCAGGAGTGCAAGGCGTACCTTGCACGATAAAAAAAAGGATAAAAAAAATATGAAACTCCAAATATTAAAATGTCATGGCTCTGGAAACGATTTCATACTGATCAATGAATATGAAAAACTTCTCTTTTCAGAAGACGAACGTATCATCTTATCAAAAACATTTTGCGACAGAAAAGGGATATTAGGTGCCGATGGCATTCTCTTTTTTCAAAATAGCGAGGCGGCTGATGGCAAAATGAGAATGTTTAATCCTGATGGCTCTGAGGCTGAGATGTGTGGTAATGGTTTAAGATGTATTGGTCGATTTGCCTGTGAATCTTTGGATAAAGAGTCTGTTTTAATCGAAACGCTCAAAGGGGCTTCTCATGTGAGTAAGCATAAAAATATTCATAAGTGTGTGCCAGCGTATCAAGCGGAGTTGAGTACGATTTCGCTCAATACAAAAACAATTCCAATTTTGGTCAGTTCAGAGTCTTTGATTAATGAGCCCTTACCGGCATTATCGACGGATTTGAAGTTTACGGCTGTCAGTATGCAAAATCCTCATATCGTGTCGATTGTTCAGACGATTTCTGATAATCAAGTTGAAGAGATCGGAGAAAAGGCGAATCAACTTTCTGATTTGTTTCCAGAGGGCGTGAATGTCAATTTTTGTCAAATATTTGATGAGGGGGCTATCTTTGTTAGAACTTATGAAAGGGGGGTTGGTTTGACCAATTCCTGTGGTAGTGGTATGTCAGCCTCTTCACTGGTGGCTTGTCTGTTAGGACATCAGGAATTTGGAAAGTCAATTGATGTGTATAATCGGGGGGGGTTAGTACGCTGTGAAGCGAGAGAAATTCATCAAAATCAATATTCTGTTTTTTTATCGGGCAATGCGACTTTTGTTTTTAATAGCACCATAGCGTTTGAATTTCCAAGCTTCAGTCAGATGACTCACTTTTGTGACAATATTTTTGTGGATGAAATCCAGAATTATGGGAGATTGATTGAATATGGACTCCTAAGGTCAATGCCATTTAGTTAAGGGCAACCACAAGGGATTGCCCCTACCTTCAATGCCGTAGGGGCAATCCTTTATGGTTGCCCGCCTCTACGCTCGCTTCAAATCCGAGCCAACTGTGTATTTCAGCGCCCCCTTCATTGCATTTGTTCTATGTATAAGATAATGCTCTTGCATCCTTCTTCCTCAAGGCTAACGCTTGCTTGCGTTCAGGGGCGTGCCGCGAAGCGGAGCGTCCCCTGCAACGCATTGTTAGGCGTATTTGCCTCAAACTGGAAGCCATCGTGGAATAAAGCGGATGCCTTCACACATGACTTATAAACGTTTAACTGCATGTTGATTTGAGAAACTTCTATAACCTCGCTTTGTATGTCCAGGGACTCGTGCTTCCTGAACCAAGCGAGGATATCCGTCAGGTGCCAGAGCGATGGTTTTCCTTCATGTACCGGCTCTGGGAAAGATGCTCCCCTAGTTTCAATAAGCTTGTGCATGTACTGGGGAGAAAACCCAAACAATTCTGCGATGTCTATTACTCCTACGAAATCAGGCGTAGCTTCCACTAACTTCGCGTCTGGGATGGCTTTCTGTACATCAGAAATAGCACTGGCAATGGCTTCCAGTGCGCTCTCGGATTCGCGGATAAAGTTGAGAGAAATACGGCCGTTCTGGCCAATACCAACCACGGCATCTTCACATCCCGTTTCGGCCAACGCTTCAAGATACTTTTCTGCATCCTCATCAGGGCTGCCAAGGCGATATTTCAACGTAAAATCATACGGTTTCATCTTTCATTCCTCCGCATTGGGGCTGTCACCAACACAGTTATCGACCACACGCCGGAGCTGTTTGCCATGATTCGCCGGATTCTTAGGAGTGCAACCCTTTGACTCAGCATGACGAAGAGCAGCTTCTACCTCTTTTTTCGGATGAGATTTTCTGGGCATATGCATTCCCGCATCTAATGTTTGCTAGGCAAAAATTGCCAAGTTGTCGGCTAACGCCGAAGCTAAGCCGACACCCGTCGCCAGCAAGCGTAGCTGTGTCCTACGCACCATCCTAAAATGTGCATGGGATGCACTCTACGCTTGCTAAACATAATGCTTACGCTCTTTCCGACGAGTACCGGCTCGTTGAGTAATCACTCCTTTAACGGCGTCTAAGTTTGAAAGCGTCAATGTTGGATATTTATCATTTAAAGGCTTGAGAAAATATTGCCCATTCTCAATGTGTAATTGCCTAAAAATATATTCATCTTCATGCACTGCAAAAACATAGGAGCCATTTTGAACCACTCCGTCAGGCTCAATAATAATCATGTGTCCTTCGACAAATTCTGGTGCCATACTGTCCCCTAACACTCTCAGGGCAAATGGCTCTCCTCCACAGTTACTCATAATTAAAATTTCCTCCGTCCAAGATATATCTCTTACCAATATCGTGCGTGATTGTGTCATTGCCCTTGTTCAAAATCAGTTGATTCCCCGAATCCGTTGTACTAGACGGCTCGTCCAAGATAAATCTTGGACTCCTATATATATCCGTTTGACTTATCCCTGCTCTTGGCTCACTAACAATGACAAAATCGCTTTTTCCGTTTTTTGCAAATACATTTCGCCAACTTCTTGCAAGACAATATCACCCTGAGTGTCAACAATGGCTGTAAATGGTAATGCACTGACATGGTCGCCAAAACTGACAGCGAGATTAATCGCTTTTTCATCCCCCAGTAAAACCGGATAATTAATGCCCATTTTATCAACAGCATTTCGCACCGCATAACGGTTGTCCATCGCAATTCCCACAAATTGTACGCCACGTTCTCCATACTTTTCTTGCAATTTGATAAACATCGGTATTTCTTTGAGACAAGGCGGACACCAAGTCGCCCAAAAATTGACAATCACAACTTTTCCATCCCATTCTGAATTAGCATGGATTTTTCCTTCCAAATCTGGAAGGCTGAAATCTGGGCGACGCATTGGTGCCTGTTCTTCTGCGGATTGTGGTTCGCAAGCAACAAGTGTTAAAACCAATAAAATTAAATGTGCGAATTTCATCATTGTTGAATAACCTTTTTCAAATGTTGGAGAAAATCATCGGCTGACATAAATCCCACGACACGGTAAGCACGTTGTTCTTGCCCATTCGTATCAAAAAACATAATCGCGGGTGGTCCAAAAATCCCAAAGCGTTTATACAAAGTCTTGTCTTGTTCATCATTAGGTGTGACATCTGCCTGCAATAGGACAAAATCAGCAAAGGCTTCTTGCACCCTGGCATCGCTAAAGGTGAAATGTTCCATCTCTTTACAAGAAATACACCAATCAGCAGAAAAATCTAATATCACCCGTTTATGCTGAGCCGCTGCCAATTCTCGTTCTAATCCGCTGACTCCTTTGATGGGTTTAAACTGGGGGGCCGGTTTAGAGGCTGGGGCGTTTGAAGTATGGGTAACACTGAGATTATGCAAAGGTTGTAAGGGATTAACATGACCACTGGCTGCCCCAATCATCAACAATACGCCGTACACTAACAAAATCAAGCCGACACCTTTCCACAATTTATGCCAACCAGACACGCCCGCACTGATCTTTTCTAAGGCGCCCATATAGACTGCCGATACGATTAATAAAGTCGCCCACAATAACATGATGACTTGTCCGGGTATAATTCTTTCAAGCATCCAAATGGCGACTCCTAGCAACATCACGCCAAAAACGGCTTTTACGCTATCCATCCACCCTCCCGCTTTGGGTAAAAAGTGACCAGCGGAAATACCGACTATAATCAATGGAATACCCATTCCCAGGCTCATCACAAACAAGGCTAATCCTCCCAACACTGCGTCGCCTGTTTGAGCGATATACATCAATGCGCCTACCAAGGGCGCGGCAACACAGGGTCCAACAATCAGTGCCGATAATATGCCCATGATTGCGACACCTATTAAAGTGCCACCTTGTTGGCGATTACTAAAATGAGTCAGTTTCGTTTGTAAAGCGTTTGGCATTTGCAATTCATAAAAACCAAACATGGAGAAAGATAAGACAACAAACACGAGGGCAAAACTCACCAATACCCAAGGATTTTGGAAAGCCGCTTGTAAATTATCACCCGCTAAGCCTGTCAATACGCCAGCAATCGCGTAGGTAAACGCCATGGCTAATACATAAACCAATGACATAATAAAGGCTCTAGCCATCGTGACTTGTTCACCTTGGCCGACGATAATACTGGACAAAATCGGAATCATCGGAAAAACGCAGGGTGTCAAAGACAACAATAATCCTAAACCGAAAAACACCATCATGATGTATAAGACATTAGCATTCGCCAACAAATGCGCTAGCTGATCTTGCTCTGACATCATGCTACTTTTTCCGAGTTGTAAATTCACCACTTTCGTTGTCGGTGGATAACATAAACCCGCTGTCGCGCAACCTTGATAATCTACACTTAAGGTGATAGCCTGTAAGCCTTCCGTTTTGAGGGGGATTGTTATTTCAAGTAGTGGCTGCTTATAAATATGGACATCACCAAACAAGGGATCTTTTTCAAGAATACTCGGCGGCAAGGCTGGCGTCTCTAACTCTCCTTCACCTTGTAAGGAAAAAGCCAATTTATCCCGATACAAGTAATAACCATCAGCGATTTTCCATCTGACGACTAAATAAGAGGGCGAAGGAAATGCCGCTGAAAACTCAAAAGCCTCATCAACCTTGAGAAATTTCTCATCCTCTAAGTCATCCTCTCCGGCGGGGGTGGTTGGCACATTGATTGTTTTTTGGATGGCAGGATAACAAATCCTTTTATCAGCACACCCTTGATAAGAGATTTCTAGGGTTAATGCGCCTTTTCTATCCTGAACAGGCAATTTGATTTCCAATAGATGCTCATAAACTTCAATCTGACCATATTTAATATCATCCTTGATGATACCCTGCGGAAATTGTGGCTCGCCTAATACGCCCCCTTTGAGAGTAAATTTAAATTGATTGCGATATAAATAATAACCTTCCGCAATTTCCCAACGCGCCACTAAGAGTGCGGGATTTTCACTATCGACTGAAAAGACAAAAGCAAGCTCTGGGGGGAGAATTTCAGAAAAAATTTTCTCTTTTTCAAAACTGGGGAGACTTGGAGAAAAATTGCTTGCATCATGTTCAAGCAAATTATTCCCCTCATTTTCAAAAGACAAATCTTGACTCACGGCACTGCTATGCCATAATAATATTATTAATAAGGTGATAATTTTTTTCATTGGTATATTATTCTATTCAACCACGCTAAATAACTCGGTAAGACTTAAATTAAGGGCAACCACAAGGGATTGCCCCTACTGAACAAACTTTCAACTGATCATTATAAATTAAATGAACTTATTTCAACGACTGCTATTATTATTTATCCTCGTTCCCATTATTGAAATATACCTACTTATCACGGTGGGCGGTTTTATTGGCGTTTGGCCAACCGTTTTGCTTATCATATTGACTGCCATTATAGGGACACATCTATTACGCGCTCAAGGGTTAGCCACATTGCAAAAAATGCAGAAAACTTTACAGCAGGGACAACTCCCGACTTTCGCTTTAGTAGAGGGCATTTTTATTTTGATAGGTGGGGTTTTGCTATTGACCCCTGGTTTTTTCACCGATGCTGTGGGATTTATCTGCTTAATCCCTATCTTGCGTAAGTATTTAGTTTTTTGGATGATTAAACGCTTCCAAGTTCAGCAAGTGCGAAGGGGTAGTCCTGAAATAATAGAAGGGGAATTTCGGCGAGAAGATAGATAAGTACTGAACCATAAGAGTCCAAAATCTCCGTTCATTTTTGTAGGGTGCGTCCTACGCACCCAGACGCTCAAAAGGTGCGTAGGACGCTACAAATATCCCTTAAAAAACAATATTCACACCTAAAACAAAACCTTCTGTGCTATCCGTTGCGCCATTTCCAACCGAAAAATCATCATTTAAGAATTGGAAACGATAACCGAAGTAAACAGAAGCTGCGTTAAGTGCTGCCATCTGTTCAAACCGATGAGAATACAATAACCCTAACTCTCCTAACTTGTACTTTGAATCAAGCGTTTTACCGCCCCCTTTTGTCTTCAACCAGCCATAAGCAAAACTCCCATATAAGCCGAATTGATATTGCAAAGGAACAACGCTTGCAATACTGAGCATCAGTCCATCCGTTTTATTATTTGGCTCAATAAAATCCTGCTTCAATTGATTAGCATCCACAGTCGCCGTATTACCGGCTTGATTAAAAAAAGTGAGGGAGAAATCATCTGGGATATGCATACTGATCTCCCGTTTAATTCTCTTATAGCCAGCAGTGACTGCTAAAGTGGGTAAGAGATAATAGCCCACATTAATATCCCATTCTGAGCGTTCACCTGAAAGTGAGACGGGTATAGGTATTTTCACACTCGCTTCATTAGAAATGCCCAGTAATCCCTGGTTATCATCAATATAATAGATCGAGGGTTCCTCCTGATTAGAAGGGGTAAAAACAGGCAAATCAATGGATTGAGCCGCAAAACTATAATCTTTTTTTGGGAAAAAACTGCCTGACACAAACAAGTTCTTATATTTGAAACTTAATACTGGAATAAATGTAGTTTCTGTTTTAGATTTATAAGAAATGAACTGCTGAGCTTCTGGCAATTCAATGGGAAATTCCCATTTATTGAACCAAGATTTGACACCAATCACAACAGCAAAGTTCTTATCAACTGACTGAACATCAAAAAGGGGACTCACTTCTTTTTCAGACGATATTTGTTGTAATTCCTCCCCAAAGGCACTGTTTCCTAACCCAATACAAATCGGGATAATGGTGGCTATCACAAAAGTTTTTTTCATTAGCGACTCCTTTTAATTAACGACTGGCATTATTATTTCTGTCTTAGGTTGCTGTTGACAACCCGCAAAACAAAACTCACCCGTCAATGAACTGTTTTCCCAAGGTATCTGTTGCTTCTTGGTCTCCCGAGAGACCAGTTCCCGTACCTGCTTTAACATGGCTTCTACGGTTAAACCAGGCATTTTAATAGCCTTCAACAAATATTTGGTATAGGTACCATTTCTCCCTTTGCCATCCAGAGCAGGCTTATTGGGCGCAGTCGCAAAAGCAATAATGGAACCATTTGGACTACGCATTTCTGCCAACCCAGGGGTTCCGATGCTACGCATCTTTTCAGGCGAGTCACCACCTGTTTTTTTTAAGCCACGACTTTCTGCGACAAGTGGTGCTTTGGTGATTGGCTCTTTGGGCAGTGGATTATCCCGACAAGCATCTAAGATAATAATATTAGAGCCGTTTCCCGCTTCTTCCATTTGAGCCAGTACATAGTTGGCAGACAGGGTTTGATATTTAACCTTTTGCTCAGAAGGCAACTTCGCTCGAATTGGAATGAGGTAATTTTCGCCATTGACTTGTACTCCATGACCAGCATAATAGAACACGCCGACGCTACCAGGATGTAATTTGTCGCGAAATGCTTGCACTGCATCCATCATTTCCTCTCGGCTAGCCGCATTTTCCCTATAAATCACTTCAAAACCAACATCTTGCAATGTTTTTCTCATATCCCGGGCATCATTGACTGGATTTCTTAAGGGCAAAATATTGGGATCACCTTTATAATTTGCATTGCCTATCACTAGGGCATAACGCTTGCCTTTTACCTTATTATCACTTTTCTCCGTAGTTCCGGCACAAGCGATGAATAGGGGGAGCAGCGCAATTAATAGTATTTTCGTTTTCACGCTATTTCTCCTAAAGATGTCCAAGATAAATCTTGGACTCCGGATCAAATTTTGGGCAAATCTAAAATATGTGTGACATACTAATACTATAAAGGAGACAATATGATAACACAACTTAAATACCATCTAATAATAGTACTCAGCATGACATTGATATCGTCTGCATGGGCTCATGACGTGCTATCGCCAACACAAATCAATGTTTTGGCTATTGCCGATGAAAACCGCTATGATTTACCCAATATCAGTTATACATACACTGAATGGGGTTTTAAAATTAGATTAAGTCATATTAAGCTTGATAACGTCATTAATTATACACTTAATGGTGAAATTATCACGGATGCGATTAAGAGTCTTGTTGAGCAAAAAATCATAACACTGATTGAAAAAAGCGACAAAGGATTTGAATTTGAGGTGCTATTTGCTCCCGAAGAGTTGCCAAATGACTCAGAATTTGGCGTTATTCTTGATAATGGTTTAAAAGTTTCTTGTATGATTTATGACACAATTAATGGGCTTTTTCCCGATTGGTCCAATTTAATTAATTGGAACAATCAGTCTAAAAACAGACTGTTAGTTAAAGGTTACGTTAAACAATATGACCCAAATTGCGGTTTCCGGGGCTGCTATAAGTCTGTCGCTGATCAATGGGTACAAATTTATATCCATAATGGACATAATTGGGTTTACAAAAATACAGTTTATTCAGATAATAATGGTTTTTACAGTCTTTTAATTGAAGATTATTGTGGTTTAGTCGCGGCTTATACTGCTAAAGCGGGGAAAGAAGTTTGGCAACACCAAAACGTATGGACATCATGCACCCCCTTTATTAATGAACAAGCCATTATTCTTCAACTAAAATAACTTCAGCTTCAACTTTAGGAAAACACAATATGACAATACAATTTAAGCACTTTCCAGTCATGCTACTCAGCATCGCATTGATCTCACCTCTTTGGGCTCAAGAGCAACCCTCGCCAGAAGATATCGATGCCTTGGCGGCTGCCGATGAAAATCGCTATGATTTACCCAATATTATTTACACATACACTGAATCGGGTTTTAAGATCAAGGTGAATCACATCACGCTGGATCACGTCGTTGATTACACCTTCAACGGTGAAATTATCACTGATGCCTTTAATGCTCTTATTGACCAAAATGCGATAAAACTCACTGAAGAAAACGACAAAGGATTTCAATTTGAGGTGCAATTCCCTCCAGAAACCTTGCCAAATGCCTCAGAGTTTGGTCTTATCCTGGACAATGGTTTAAAAGTTTCTAGCGTGATTTATGATGAAAACCGTGGAATTTCTTGGAATTTCCCTGTTTGGTCATTTAATTACAATTGGAACAATCAGACTCAAAACCGTATGCTGGTTAAAGGTTATATTAACCAATATAATCCAAATTGCGGTTGGTGGGGCTGCTATAACTCAGTCGCTAATCAATGGGTGCATATTTATACCCGTATTGGAGCCAGTTGGGTTTACAAAACGACTGTTTATTCAGATGATCAGGGCTTTTACAGTTACTTGATTAATAATCATTGTGGTTCAGTCGCCGCTTATACTGCTAGAGGGGGGAGACAAGTTTGGCAACAGCAAAATGTATGGGGTTCATGTAGCCCCTCTATTAATGAACAAGTTATTAATCTTCAAATAAGATAACGATAGAACTACCTCAACACGCAGAGCGTCAATGCCATTTTTGTAGGGGACGCTCCGCGTGGGAACGAGAACAAATGCCCGCAATCGTGGTATTCGGAGTCCAAGATTTATCTTGGGCGTCGAATTATCAATGAGGATATATCCAATGAAACCACTTCTATTTTTAATAATTTTCACCTTATCCACTCAAGCAATCGCCCTGTATGATTTTGCAGCTATTAACATCATCCCAGATGGTGAACAAATTTCATTTTGTTTAGAATATGACAGCCAAAAAATCGATCTAAGTCAGTTATATTTTGCCGATAATTTATATATTGCCGCCGTTCTCCAACAAACTGATATATTTTTCCTTGAACCCACACCAATGGGTGACATCAGATTAACGCAATGGTTATCAGGTAATGATGTGCCAATATTCTCTGAATACTTTAACGACAACCCAAAACCAATCTGCTTAGGTCCCTTTCCCAAAACAGCTCTTCAAGATATTGAAGTCTATGCTGGTATTGGAGACTCACTTGACGATCTCATACAACGAAACAGCCTTATCAAATTTTTCGAGACTTATCCCGAACAGCCAAAACAGGAAAAAAATTGGACAGTCATGGTTTACATGGTTGGTTCTGACTTAGAAGCAAAATCATCCCGCCGTAAAGGCTTACCTCGTTGGGCGAGCAAAGACATCGTAGAAATGCTACAAGGCACTACCAATAATAGCCATGTCGTTATCACAACCGGCGGCTCAACTCGCAACGGCTGGACAAGCGTCAAACGCTCTCTCATAGAAAATGGACAACAATATGTCCTACAAGACTTAGGAGAGAAAAACATGGCGGCTCCACAAACCCTAAGCGATTTTGTCACCTGGTCCAAAACCAATTTTCCCGCCCAACACTATGCCCTCATTCTGTGGGGTCATGGGGCGGGCACACAAGGTTATGGCTTGGATAGTTCGCCGGCGGGCAAGGGCCAAATAATGAGTCTCAACCAACTGGATCAAGCCTATCAAACTATCCGTCAACAGATAGAAAAACCACTTGATCTTGTCGTGTACGATGCCTGTTTGATGGGCACGATTGAAGTCGCTGAAATCACCGCGAGGCTTGCCAATGCGATGGCGGCTTCGGCGGAACTGGAGCCGACGCACGGTATTGACTACGCCTACTTGTTGAGCAACCTCGACGCATCGAAACCCGATAATGGCTTGGATTTTGCAAGCATCATTAAAAGCGGTTACATTCAACATACGAAAGATCAAGGCACTTTTGATACGTCACAAATCACCTACAGTCTGTTTGATCTGACAAAATTAGCCTCGTTTAGCGAAAAATTTGAACAATTTGCGATTGAATTCAAAGATTTGTTGAAGCAAAAGACGTTTTTAAATTATGAAACACTCAGTCGCGGTATTATTCGTGCCCCTGGCTATCCCCTGATAGAAGCCGCTCGCTTGCGTTCACTGCGTTCTGTTAGCAACAACCAAGCTATTCGTATCGATCTCTATAATATCCTACAAACGGTGGGACCAGACTTCGCTGAATTTAGGCAAATAGCCACAGAGTTGCTAAAAATGCTTGATCAAATCATTGTTGATTATGAAACCAATGACAAAGTTCAAAAAATTTACCCCCAAGCAGGGCGCCTGAGTATTGATATTAATATTACTAATACGGCACATTTGGAGGTGCTGCCTAAGGCTTATAGGGAACTCAATGAAGCTTTAGTCTATTATGACGAACGCAGACAAGCCGATGGATTTACCCCAACGGGAATACTAAATTGTTTTAGAGGATTTACTTGTGGCTTTCAACAATGGCTTAAATTGCAAGCGGATGATATCCTCAGTATTGAAGCCTATTTTGGCCAAAAAACAGACAATATTCTTGATATTTACCGGATTGATAAATCCTTTTATCAATATCAAGAATTGAGCGAAGATTTAAATCTACCCGTAAACGGGTATAAAGCCTGTCAATATCAACTCTGCGTGGATGAAGAACACTGTGAAAATATCACCTTGACTGAGCAAGATAATCAATTAGTCGCTGATGTACAACTGAATGATTCCCCAGCACTGTTATCTTTTTGCCAAACGGCAGAGAATGTATGGACAATTTGTGGCGTGGTGGCACAAGTCGAGGGGATTTGGGGACGCGATGACATACTGTCTCCTGGCGATAGTATTATCCCTCACACCTTGCATTTGAAAACTAATGAATTTGAAGAACGACAAGGACAAGCACTTATCGTTGATAACTTTATGCCTGTCACCTTAAAACTCCATTGTGAACCGGAAAAGGCTGCCATCTGGGTTGCATATTATAGCCTTAATCAAAAACGTCAATTTGAGCGATTATGTGATGATGGAGATTGTATCTGTAAGGAAGGAGAGACAGAACCAGGCTGTCAAGAGGTGGGTTTTAAAGCGGGGGTTATCCTTAAAAGATAGTCTTAAAGATAACTACAGGGATAAGTCAAACCCCCAAACACGATGGACTACTAAAGAAATCCGATTTTTTTAAAAAATCGGATTTCTCATATTGACGGTATTACGCGATGTTTCAAAATCAATGAGGACATTACCAATGAAAAAACTCTTTTTATTATTATCAATATTCACCTTATCCCCCCAAGCACTAGCCCTTTATGATTTGGCAGCGATAAACCTCATCCCAAAAGCAGACAAAATTTCATTTTGTTTTGAATATGATACCCAATTAGATTCAGCCAAAAATTTGTATATTGCTGTCATTACCAAAAAAGCTGAAATACTATTCGTTGAACCGACACCAGAAGGGGACGTCATACTCACTCAATGGGCTAATAATGATGTACCAATATTTTCTAACAACCCAAAAAAAATCTGTTTAAACCCCTTTGCCAAATCAGATATTCAACCTCTGCAACTCTACGCCGGTATAGGCAACTCACTTGAAGATGTCATAGCACAAAATAGAATTATCAAATTCTTCGATGGCTTTCCCGAACTACCCAAACCGGAAAAAGCTTGGACAGTCATGGTTTACATGGTTGGGGCTGACTTAGAACAAGCAGAACATCATTGGGCAAGTAAAGACATCCTAGAAATGCTACAAGGCAGTCATAAAACGAGCCATCTCGTCCTCACAACCGGCGGCTCAACTCGCAACGGCTGGACAAGCGTTAAACGCTCTCTCATAGAAAACGGACAACAATACGTGATAGAAGACTTAGGAGAGAAAAATATGGCGGCGCCACAAACCCTAAGCGATTTTGTCACCTGGTCAAAAACCAACTTTCCCGCCCAACACTATGCCCTTATTCTGTGGAATCATGGGGGAGGTACAGAAGGCAATGGCAAAATAATGAGTCTCAACCAACTGCATCAAGCCTATCAAACTATCCGTCAACAGATAGAAAAAACACTGGATATTATCGTTTACGACGCCTCTTTGATGGCATCCATTGAAGTCGCTGAAGTCACCGCCACGCTTGCCAATGCGATGGCAGCTTCTGCGGAACTGGAACCGGCGCACGGTATTGACTATGCTCACTTGTTGAACAACATCGACGCATCTTCCCCCGACAATGGCTTGGATTTCGCTAGTCTGGTCAAAACCGCTTACATTGAACAAACGAAAAATCAAGGCACTTTTGATAGCTCACCCATCACCTACAGTGTGTTTGATCTGACCCAATTAGCATCGTTTAGCGAAAAATTTGAACAATTTGCGATTGAATTCAAAGAATTGTTTAAACAAAAAACGTTTTTAAATTATGAAACACTCTGTCGCGTTCTGAATCGTACCCCCAGCTATCCCCAGATAGAAAATGCTCTATTGCGTACTGACAACCAAGCTATTCGCCTCGATCTCTATAATCTCCTACAAATGGTGGAACCCTACTCGACTGAATTGCTCAATCATCTTGATCAAATCATTGTTGATTACGAAACCAATGACAAACTTCAACCCCAAGCGGGGCGCCTGAGTATTGATATTAATATTATTAATACGGCACATTTGGATGTGCTGCCTAAAGCTTATAGGGAACTCAATGAAGGTTTAGTCTATTATGACGAGCGCAGACAAGCCGATAAATTTACCCCAACGGGCTCTATCGTTTGTTTTCGAGGATTTATGTGTGCCTGTGGACAATGGCTTGAATTGCAAGCGGATGACATACTCGGTATTGAAGCCTATTTTGGGCAAAATACGGACAATATTGTCGATATTTACTTGATTGATAAATCCTTCTATCAATATCAAGAATTGAGCGAAGATTTAAATCTTGGGGTAGACGGACATAAAGCTTGTCAATATCAATTCTGCGTGGATGAAGAACACTGTGAAAATATCACCTTGACTGAGCAAAATAATCAATTAGTGGCTGATGTACTGCTGAATAATTCCCCAGCACTCTTATCTTTTTGCCAAACGGCGGAGAATGTATGGACAATTTGTGATGTGGTGCCACAAGTCGAGGGTATTTGGGGACGCAATGACGTACTGTCTTCCGGCGATAGTATTGTCCCTCACACTTTGCATCTGAAAACTGATGAACTTGAAAAACGACAAGAACAGGCACTCATCGTTGATGATTTGGCATCTGTTACTTTAAAGCGCCATTGTGATCCGGAAAAGGGTGCCATCTCGGTTGCATATTATAGCCTTAATCAAGAGCGTCAATTTGAGCGATTATGTCATTGTGGCAGTTGTATTTGTCAGGAAGGAGATACTGATCCGGGTTGTCAAGAAGGGGGGTTTAAAAGCGGCGTTATTCTTCAAAAATAGTCTTAAAGATAACTACAGGGATTATTTTTTAGCAGGGATAAGTCAAAACATTGCCCCTACATCATAAAAGTCCGTTGTAGGGGCAATCCCTTGTGGTTGCCCGATATGGCATTGAAACCTGGACCGGTTTAGTTTTTTTTTTTATCTAAAACGGCCCACATTTTTGACTTGTACTCGTCGCTGTTTGGCACTCCTCGAATAAATGCCGCTCAACAATCTATCCTCACCATAGCCTATCGCTTTAAGACGTGTTGGGCTAATGCTGTGGTGATTGATCAAATAACGGGCGACAGCATTAGCACGCATTTTGGACAGCTTTTTGTTATATTCCTTAGAACCAGAACTATCCGTGTGACCTTCAATTTCAAAATCACAATCCCGTAACTGATCCGCTGAGAGGGCATCACCTAAAAGATCAGCGAATTCTCGTGCTTTCTTCGTCAGTTCAGATGAATTGACTTTAAAGTGAATAGCGATGCCCACCGTTATTGCTTTGAAAGTCGAAGCACGGCAGGGTGATGTGCGAACTGATTTGATACCTATGCCACGGGTAACAGGTGGCATTAAATCAGCAATCAATTCTGCTTTGCTAGGGATTTTGTCATACATTTTGACATCGTCCGCCGCATAAGCGTTGCCGAAGGCTAACAGGAAAATTGATGGATAAATCAATAAATGATGTTTCATAAGTTTAATCCTCATTTTATAAAATCCAAGATAAATCTTGGACTCCAAAATTTATTTTTGAACCTCAAAACACCGCGACGTCCATTCCCACGATTCGACCGTTTCCAAAACCGGTTCATTCTCAGGAGACAAAATACCATAAAGGCAATATTTACCGATTGGCAAATTATTGGGCAAGATCAAATCAAGCAACATCACAGGCGTATGTGGTTTCCTTAGTTTATCCCATTTGGCAACATAATTGACTGGCGCAATTTCATTTTCTTTAGTCAGCGCGAAAAAGTTTCCATCTGGCATCACCACAGCCGCATATAAATCATATCCCCAACCTAACTCCTCTATCAGTCGCGCCTGAAAATGTTCGGAGAGATGATAGCTCTCTTTTTCCAGTTCGATTCGCACTGAACTTTTTTCCGGCGACTCGACTCCCGCTATCACATTGATTGTAATCGGTTCGCTACTGGCAATGTTGCCTTCATTGTCTTGGGCATAAAAAATGATTTCGTATTTTCCGTTGTAAACCGCATCACCCCAAGTGCTTGCCCAAAGGTTTTCTTCTTGGGTGCGAGACAGCTTTAAACGTGGAAAGGATAATATGGGCGTACCATAGCTATCTAGGACGATATTAATTTTAGGGGGTTTCAGTAGCGCCCAAGCTTTTTCAACAGTGCCTTGGGCAAGAGTGATTTTAGCCATCAGGGGCAATGTGCCATCGGCTGACAATTCTTGGTTAGAAGGTGTGATTGCAGAAACGGTTAAGGTGATGTCTCCGACGGTAAAATCACCATTGATGAAAATGTCTTTGAGCCATTGCCCGTCTCTCGTTCCATCAACCCATTGTGGATTTTGCTCATCATCAATTGACAATGAGTTGACTAATTTGGTTTGTTTGTTATGGGCAGAGCCAAAGGCTTCATAGAAATTCATGCCCCTGAGTAAGCCTTTGGCAAAAAAGCGGCTGAAACCTTGTTTACTGCTACGGTCAAAATAGGCTAAACCGTCCCCGGTACTGCTGATAATGGCACGATTGGGAGCGATGAGTTTTTCTAACAAACTCCCCGAATAACAGGTATCTATGACCAGTGCCAGTTGATTGCCCGTATCATTTTGGTAGGCATCAAGAATGGTTTTAAACTCCTGCACCTTAAGGTAGCTATGTTTGGCGATTAAAAATCGATCCGAACCGCCATGATCAGTGAAAAAGACATAGAGTGGTTGGTTAAGTTGGCCCCGTTTTTTGGCCCTGGTAAAGACTTCACGCACATCTTCAACGTTTAAGGCTCTTGGTGTCGTGGGTATATCTACAATGCCGTCATCAAGTCCATCGCCATCAAAATCCGCATAGGCTTGAGGAGAAAGGTAGTCAATTTGTTCATGCTTAAAGCCCCTTTTGTGGAGCATTTTGTAGATAGAATTGGAAGTGGCTGCGGTGGTATCCCAAAGGGTATTATCGTCATCACTGCCTCCACCCGCGATAATGATGGCAGCCTTGCCCAGGGAGGGTGAGTCGTTGTCTGTAATCGTTAGCACCGCCGTCTTTGGCGATCCTAATTCAGTGCCAGTGGCATTATTCAAGCTGATGATGAGTGTTTCATCATTTTCCGATTCGCTATCGTCAGTGATATTTATTGTAAAGGTCTTGTCAGCGTCATCGCCATCAGTCCAGTTCAAAGTGCCTGATGTTTGGGTGTAATCGTCGGGGGCAGTGGCAGAATCATCTGAGGTGGTGTAGTCAACGGACGCTGCACCTTGATTATTTCCTGTACGAGTTATGGTAATAGTTGTGGTGCCATCTCCTTCATTGACATTGTAATAAGTCGCTGAAAATTGTAACAGACTGTTGCTACAGTAGGATGGTGATTTTTGAGTACGCCAATTCGGGTCCTTTTGTGAGAGCCAGGTAATGAAGTCAGCGTCATAAGCTGTGTCAGAATTGATTAAGTTGTTGTTTTCTAATTTTAGATATGGCAGCCCCAGATTCATCAACTCAGATGGGATTTTTCCGCATAGTTGGTTGGAAGACAGATAGAGATAAGCCAAATTGCTTAACTGAGAGAATTCTGCTGGGATAGTACCGCTGAGTTGATTGGACTCCAGAAAGAGCATCTTCAAATTGCTCAACTGAGCGATCTCCGGTGGGATAGTACCGCTGAGTTGGTTGTACCGTAGATAGAGAGATTCCAAATTGCTCAACTGAGCGATCTCCGCTGGGATAGTACCGCTGAGTTGGTTGGAAACCAGATCGAGAGATTTCAAATTGCTCAACTGGGCGACTTCCGGTGGGATAGAACCGCTGAGTTGGTTATTATATAACTGGATATCCGATACATGCCCACCACTACATCTCACTCTACCCCAACTACAAGGCGTATTCGTCACATTCCACCCGCTGTTATCGGTCCAGTTATCACCACCCGTCGTATTATAAAGAGTGATAAGAGCTTCACACTCCGTCGAGGGAATTTCTGTGACTGCCGCGCAATTAGTAGCGGCTTGGGCTAATGGAGATATTATAATTAATATTAGTAATGAAAATCTTATTTTGAACATACGATTTTTTCCCTTGTTTCTATATCAAATAGGCTAAAACGCATTCAGATTTTATTATTGACGGACAATTTTCCAAGATTTGACAAAAATTTAATACCTTTTATGCTCTCTCTTAACGAGCAATGCCATCGCCTAACAGGGGCAACCATAAAGGATTGCCCCTACATGATATGCCGTTTTTACTTTTTATATTTCAACTGTGAAATGGAACAATCTTCAAAACTCATATCATCCCGCACCCCAAGGTAAGTGGGCTGATAAAGATTTCCAACTGCGTACAAATATCGAACCTCAATAATTGAATTCACTGCTGGCACCTCTTTATTTGGCGGGATTGTTACATTGCCCACAGCGACCCGTTTTTTTCCCTCGATAACCGCAATCGCAACACTACGCTTCTCATTTATCCTTGTCACAATGACAGATGCAGTCGCATAAAATTTGAATTTGAGCTGATTTCCACCGCTGTTTGGTCTCCCTGGCGTATAGGGCGCGGCATGTTTTTTGAAAACAATACCTTCTGCCGTTTTTAAGCGCTTATATAATTTTTGTTTTTCCGCAGACGTTTTTGCCGTTTTAACAACGACGATTGATCCCTTAAAACCCAACTTTTCTAGCTGTAACAGTCTTTCGCTATAATCCATTGCTCTGATATCGGTGTTATTAATTTCTAACAGATCAAAAGCAAACAATTTTTCTCCCACCGCCTCACCATCCACTAAATAACTCTGCTCAATTTTTGCAGCACTCTTTAATATCGTCTCTGGCGCACCAACGCTGAAACCTTTTCGATTAATCGCAGTGATTGTATCCGTTTTGTGGATAAGCATTCTCTTGCCGTCATATTTTTCCTGCGCCCACCAATTATCGTCATTGATGAGTTGGCTCACTTTGGATTCTTCAATAAAGTTTAACAATTGACATTGGACACCTGTATCCCTCGAATCAGTATCGACATACTGCGAGCCATCCTCGCCAGATATATAACCTTTTGAAGTTTTGTCTTTCACCAGTTTGTCATATATTTTTTTGGCGGAAGCGTAATCGACAGGCGTTTTTGTTTTAGTCCCCGTCTTGAGCGTCGCTCCCCGACGCCCATAAGCAAAGTTCACAATAAATTTGTTGCTCTCCGCTTCTTCTATAGACGCTTTGTACACTTTGTCGCTGGCGCCTTGTTTGAAATATAGGGTAATTTTTTCAGATTTCATAAATCCTCCTTTAATTTTGGAGTCCAAAGCTTTAGCTTTGGAACTTAGCCAAAGCTAAAGCTTTGGACTCCAAACATTTATAG
>JALXAQ010000044.1 GCA_026991885.1 Thiotrichaceae bacterium | reverse complement strand
TTTTGGGTTTATTGACGCATTTGAGTGATCGTTACATTATCCGCTCTAATCGGGAATCGGGATATGGTCGTTATGATGTGTTGATGAGCCCGCGTCAGCTTGACGAGTCTGGTTTTGTTTTTGAATTTAAAAAAATTGATCGACCAGATGAGAAGACTGTAAAAGAGGCCATGCAAAGTGCCTTGCAACAGATAAAGGCTCAGGAATACGCTGTCGAATTGCAGGCACAGGGCGTTAAACGTATCTGGGCGATTGGGGTGGTGGTTGATGGTAAACAGGTTTGGGTGGAGACTGTGCGACTGGGCAACCACTAGGGTGTTGCCCCTACTCACGTCTGCTGTACAGTTGCTGTCATGTTGGAAAAATTGGAAGTTGTGAGCCAGCTTTTTCATGGTTTCGCTTATAGGCACAAAAAAAATTATCGCTGATTTTAGCCGCTGAAGATTTGATTTTGGGCGTAGAAAATGGTAAAAAGCGTTTAGTAGATGAAGTGACTGCACTTTCTAAAGCTTTTGCGATTGCGTGATGAAATTGAGACGGCTATTCGACAAGTCATTGATGAGGCATTGGTTTCTAATAAAGTTGTGGATATATTTGATGCGGCTTGTATAAAAAAACCTGAGAATTCTATATTGTCAGAAGAAATTAACAGGATAAGTTAAAATCAAAACAACAACAACAACTAAACCACAAAAACTACATGGATTATATTTAAAAAAGGATAAATAAAAAGCCAGTTCTGATTAGGAATTAATAACTTAACAATGGAACAACAACTACCATTACGTGACATACATTTACCAAAGCCCATAAGTTTATTGTGGCCACTTGCCCCTGGCTGGTGGTTACTACTGGCATTATTGCTTATATTGACATTAGTCTCAATCTAGCTACTAGGATTAAGAAAGCGCAATGCACTCAAACGAATTGCACTACGCAAACTGAAAAAATTGGAAAAAGCGCATTCTGATAATCAACTGGGTCAACAATCATTTACAGCCGGAGAAGGGCGCTGTTTGATTGACGCGCCTTATCGCCCCGATGTAGCTAAAGCTTTATTGAAGCTTTGTCGAATATTAATTAAAAAAGGCAACCATAAATGATTCATTTCGACTGGCCTTGGTTATTTTTAACCTTACCACTACCCATAATAGTCAGATACCTATTACCACCAGCAACGACCAGCGTTGAAAATGCCGCCTTGCGTGTACCTTTCATTGAAGATTTTCAATCGCTAAACCAAAAAGTACAGCACAAAACCATAAAACGATGGCCTTTATGGTTAGCAACGCTCGCTTGGATATTGCTCGTTATCGCAGCTACCCGTCCCCAATGGTGGGATGAACCGATTGAATTGCCCATCAATGGCCGAGACTTAATGATGGCTGTTGACTTATCAGGCAGTATGCGATATAAAGATTTTCGCATTCAAGACAGAACCGTTGACCGTCTCACCGCCACAAAATGGGTAGCCGGTCAATTTCTTGAACGCCGTGTCGGAGACAGATTAGGACTGATACTCTTTGGAGATCAAGCCTATTTACAAGTTCCCCTCACTTTTGACCGTCAAACCGTGAGTGTACTCCTAAATGAATCCGCCATTGGCTTAGCCGGACAACAAACCGCCATTGGAGATGCCATTGGATTAGCCGTCAAACGCTTCTTACACAAGCATAAAAAAAATCAAGAAAGTTGGGTCTTGATATTACTCACTGATGGCGCAAATACCACCGGCAAGATTGAACCCTTAAAAGCAGCAGAATTAGCCGCTCAAGAAGGCTTAAAAATTTACACCATCGGCATCGGCGCAGATGAAATGGTGCTCCGTGACTTTTTCGGGACGCGACGTATTAATCCATCAGTCGATTTAGATGAAAAAACTCTCAAGCAAATTGCCGAAAAAACCGGAGGGCGTTACTTCCGCGCCCGCGACACCGCAGGATTAGAAAAAATTTATGCTTTATTGGATGAACTCGAACCCATTCAAAAGGATAATCTCTTTTTTCGGCCAAGCAAAGCATTATATTATTGGCCACTGAGCATGGCTCTCTTGCTTAGTGCAATAATCATGGTTTTTAAAATTCATGATAAAGAGTGAAGTTGATATGAAAATTGAATCTATTTCATTAAAACCTAAAAATGGCAATTAAGAATTGAGAGCCTTCTTGTCAAGAAATTTGAGATCAATTTGGAACAGATTGAGCAATTATTTTGGTCAAAATAAGAAAAAGAGCCGTTCAATCGTTCAATTTGATTCTAAAATCGTTAAATTTTATTCAAAAATTGTTTCCACAAGGCCCAAATCTAAAAAATGGACGTAACAATCCCTAATTCCTCTTGGGAATCAAAAAAAGTAGATTTGGAACCAGCTAAATTAATTTTAAGCGAAGTTTAATGTAGAGATTGAAGATTCAATCTCTAGCCATCGTTCTTTAAAAACATAATCTTCTGAAAGTGTTAAGATTAACTGACGTGCTCGACTAATTAATTTGGCTGGCACATGAATAAGCCAAGCTCGGATAGTGTTTGGTTCCTGATGAAAACCGTTTTTCGTATTCAACCACATCATCCAAACCATCAGGTTATAGGCTAGAATTGAAGTCTGAAAAATAGCCGAGTTGGCCCAAAAATCTTGAGTTCTTATTGTACCCGAAGCCAGATGATTCTTACACCATTCGATCCAATTCTCACTGGTTGAACGTTGGCCATAACACTTGTGAACTTTCCATGGGCTTATTTTCAAATTGGTCACATAGCAAAAGAATTCGTATTGTGGCAGAGGAAAAAGGGTTTGTTCAAGCGAATCAACCTCAACCCTTTTTCTGATCGCAACCAATCGGCGTTTTTTTTTCCAACCATGACATTGATAAAAGAATTCCGTGCTTTCAATCCCTTTTTTACCTTTCACCTTCTGCCATTTTTGCGACATCAATAGGCTTGCCAAATTTCTCAGACTGACTTTGATTAGATATTCGCTGTTTTTTTCCTCCAAAACGTCAAGTAAAGCTCCATTAAAGAAGCCGCTATCAGCACGAACCAACACCTTCCAGACCCGTTTAGGGAGACGTGAAAAACATTCTTTGATAAATTCTGGGGCACCATTGCCGGTATAGGCCGAGCCAGTACGGAACCAACTGTGAAGACATTCTCTGGTTTCTGCGACAAAACATAGCAATGGATGATAACTGTTTTGTCCTTTCTTTTTAGGATTAAAGCCCTTAGCGGCACCTTCTTGTGAACAGTTTACTCCAATAACTGTCGAATCAAGGTCTAATGTGACACGGCCAAACCATTTCTTTGACCAAACTTTTTCCCTACAATGCGTTTCAACTTGATGGAGTTCATTACAGTGTTTCTGGTTAAATAATTCAAACAGCCGTCCAAACGTCCTATTATCTGGAAATTTCTCCCAGTTAAATAGTTTGCGAATAACGGAATCCTGGCGTCGAATATTGAGATGACTAATATGTTTGATTCCAGCAAGCACACCCATCATTAACATCATAACGACATTAGCGACCTCATAATCAGCGGTAGGTCCTCGTTTGTTCGAAAGGATTTTTGTTAACGTTTTCGGAAGTTGTAATTTGTCGGCAAATTTGCCAAAATGAACTAGTCCGGCGTTTCCGGTTAGATTTTTAGCGGTAAATTTGACCTGAAAGTTTTTCATCATTTAGGTGTTTATCTTAAGCTTGAGTGGGAATCGCATTATACCAACCATTATTTCAGTTATATAACAAAGTTTATCATTTTTTTATTGCCATTTTTAGGTATTATTCCGAGTTGAAAAAATCCAAAAGCAGTCTTAAAAATTGGAAATTGAAGGAAAAAGATACTCTGCAAATCGCGGGTTATGTCGAAGGCTTAAAAAAAGAATATCCAGAGGCGCGTATTTCACCGTTTGTGATCGACTGTTTTGGTAATCAGGGATTTCGTGTGTTTGAGGTAGACTAGGAGTCCAAGATTTATCTTGGACGTCTTCAAAAATTAATTAGGCAGTAAGCAGCGCGTAGGTTCAATGCCATTATGTTTAGGGTAACGTGGTATTCGGAGTCCCGATAAAGCGTGCCGATAAACAAGGCACAATATATGCTATACGTCTGCATTATTTTTTTGACAGAATTTTGTCTTGACAGGCTTTAAATTTTGATTTAAATACATCATAATATAATAGGAGGGCAATTTCTTGACTGGCTTTGCTTTGAACTCGCGTACATAAATTATTAATATAAGGGAGGACATTTGCAGTATGAGCCCTATTAAAACAATACAAATTTTGTTAACATTCATGTTAACTGTCTTTTTGGCACTCACTGGTCATTGGGCAGTTGCCGACCAATCGAGTCCCAATTATCGCGTTGTCACTGGCGTGCTTGCAGCGGGTGGTGGAACTCAGTCTTCTGGGAATTATTCCATATCTTCGGTCGTAGGTCAACCTTCCCCTGTTAGCGAATATCTATCCAGCAGTCATTACAGATTGGCAGGAGGTTTTCGGGCGGCGCTGTTCTCTGATTCTATCGTGGTTCCCGAGTTCAAAAACGATGTTATTATCGACTTTGGAGACTCTTTTGGTCTTTGGGCACGGCTGAATAACAACAGTTGGGATTCTCTGCATTCGCTATCACCCGAGAGCATGGTAACCGGAGATATGGATGGTAATGGTCTTTTTGATGTCATCATTGATTTTGGTGACACATTTGGCCTCTGGGTGTTGATGAACAACAGTAGTTGGGTGAAGTTACATGGCGCGTCAGCCGATAGCATGGTCACGGGGGACTTAGATGGTAATGGTTTGGATGAGGTGATCATTGATTTTGGTGACATTTACGGTTTGTGGGTTCGGCTAAACAATAGCAGTTGGGTGAAGTTACATGGCGCGTCAGCCGATAGTATGGTGACCGGAGATATGGATGATAACGGTCTGGATGAGGTCATTATTGACTTTGGTGACATTTACGGCTTGTGGGTTCGGCTGAACAATAGCAGTTGGGTGAAGTTACATAGTGTGTCAGCCGATAGCATGGTGACCGGAGATTTAGATGGTAATGGTCTTTTTGAGGTGATCATTGATTTTGGTGACATTTACGGTTTGTGGGTCCGGCTGAACAATAGCAGTTGGGTCGCTTTACATAGTCTGTCAGCCGAGAGTATGGTTGTGGGAGATGTTGATGGTGATAATCAGGATGATGTGATTGTTGATTTTGTTGCTCCGTATGGCATTTATGTGTGGATGAACAATAGTAGTTGGGTTCTGCTACATAGCCTTTCAGCGGAGAGTATGGTAACAGGAGATTTGGATAGTAGCGGTAGGGATGATGTGGTGATTGATTTTGGTGATTCTTACGGCCTTTGGATCAGGAGGAATAATAGCGGTTGGGTTCTCTTACATTCACTTTCAGCAGATAGTATTATGGTGACGGGGAATATAGATGGGCTGTCTTCGGTTGCTCAGTTTGGTGAGACGGCGACGATGAGTGTTGAGGTGCCGACGGAGGCCGTACTTTTGCCAGACGCTGAGGAATTACCGCTTCCAACGGTGGAGTTTGAGCCAAAATTGCCTTAGGGCTATTTTAAATTAAGGAGTAAATATGAGAAACATTTTGAACACTCTTATCCCAGCCCTGATGCTGGGTTTGATGTCACAACTGGGTTGGGCTGAGATTCCCAATATGATTAACTATCAAGGGTATCTCACTGATTCATCAAGCCAGCCGATTGATGGTACGGTTAATATTACTTTTTCTTTGTATGATGTGGAGACGGGCGGTCTTTCGCTTTGGTCACAGTCGTATTTGGTTTTAGTGGTTAATGGTCTTGTTAATCGGGACTTGGGCCCTATTGAGGTGGAGTTGAGCCATCCGGTTTATCTTGGGATTCAGGTGAATTCGGATCCGGAAATGACGCCTCGACAGGTTTTGACTAGTGTGCCTTTTGCTTTTCGTGCCAGGAGTGATGGAGGTGGCGATGGCCATTCTCTGGATGCGGCAGATGGTAACCCAACTGATGTTGTGTATGTGAATAATGACGGCAACGTCGGAATTGGTACTACGAGTCCAACTGAAAAATTGGATGTAATGGGCAATGTAAGCGCCACAGGTACTGTCTGCGACAGTAATGGATGTATTGGTGATGGTGGTGGAGACGATAATTATGTTGACGGCGTGTTATTTGATGATGGCTCAAATACATTGACCCTGTCACGTACCGGCGGACTTGGTTCTATCAGCACCCCAATTAATAATGAGGCGGATAATCTGGCTGATAATTCGATTGGTAATCTACAAGATGTGAATACAGCCGGTGCTGCTACTAATCAGGTGTTGACTTACAGCGCGGGGCAATGGATTCCTCAGAATGAATCAGATCCACAGGTTGGAGCGCAAACTTCGGGTAAATGGTGTACATCAAATGGTACTCAAGTGAATTGTACCAGCAATGCGCCTTCCGGTGGTGATAATCTCGGTAATCATACGGCCACTGAAAATATTAAGCTTAATGGCAACTGGTTGTCAGGTGATGGTGGTAATGAGGGGATTTCTATAAACAGTAGTGGCGCTGTTAGTACCAATACTAATTTATCGGTTGGATACGCTCTCACCGTTGTAGATAGTGCCACATTTGGAAGTACATCAAATTCTTCCTTCGTTGATATTTATGGTGGTAGCTTGGAGATGTATACATCAAGTGGAACGAACTACTTCGAGTTAGACTCATATAACAATGACATACTGATTAGTAACCCTGCGTCTGGCGGTGTTATCCGTCTGGCAGACGATCTAAAATTGCGTTATTCGGATAGTAGTAGTTGGCGTAAATTATTGGCAGGTCAAGTTGATATTTATGGTAATGGTGATGGTATAGATTTTCATGACAGCACAGGAAGAAGGATTGGCTACATTCGTGCCAGCGGGAATACAGGGTTTGAACAGATACAGATTAAAGCGGAGAATAATGGATTAATTGAAATCAGGGATAATTTGAAAGTATGGGGTTCAGCCTCAAAACCAGGTGGCGGTAGTTGGGCCGACACATCAGATGAGAGGTTAAAAAGGAATATTCAGCCTCTTGATGGTTACAATGCCCTTGAAAAGTTGACCCAGTTGCAGGGTGTTTCCTATGAGTGGCGAAATGCAGAAGAACATCATGCTGGCAGAGAAGTCGGTATCATTGCCCAAGACATGGAAAAAAACTTCCCTGATTGGGTCAACGAGATTACTCCACGCGGCAAAGATGCCGAACTGTTGCCTGAAGGTGAAAAAGCGAAAACGGTTTATTTCCCAAATGCCTTTAACGCTTACTTGATTGAAGCGATTAAAGTGTTAAAAGCGGAAAATGACGCATTAAAATCACTGGTTTGTCAAGATCATCCAGAAGCGAACATTTGCAATGGAAGTCGTGCTCAATAATTTATAACATATTGTATAAGCTATGTTTTTAAAGGTGCCTCGCTTATTTTCCTAATCTCCAAAAAGGAAAAAAATATGTTCAAATATGAATTTGAGTGACCAACACGGAGATAGCAAGCGTAGGGTGCGTCCCACGCACCGTTTTGTCGGTTGGTGTAGAAAAACTGTGTATGGAGCAAGCGTAGGGTGCGTCCCACGCACCTTTTTGTCGGTGTAGAACAACTGTGTATGGAGAGATGGTGCGTAGGACGCACCCTACGCTCGCTTTTCAACCTTACACACTAATGACGCAGCAGGTGCCATCATTCGTTTGCAAGATATGGGCATAGACTCTTATCTTATTAGTTCAAGCGTAATCGCGGTGATGGCACAACGTTTAGTCCGTAAAATCTGTCAACATTGTGCTGAGACAGTGCCACTGACTGAAAAAGAGGCCGATTTATTGAAGATAAGCCAAGAATCGTTTCCTGAAATCAAACGCGGCAAAGGTTGTGAACGTTGTGCGAATACCGGTTATCGGGGACGTTTGGGTTTGTATGAATTACTTATACTCTCTGACGAGATTCGCCATATTATCGGGAGTGGCGGAGATGCCAATCAGATTCGTGCTCAAGCGGTTAAAGAAGGGCTGAAGATATTGCGACAAGATGCGCTGGAAAAACTTTATCAAGGGATTACGACACCGGAAGAAATTGTGCGGGTGACGCGGGCGGTTTAATACAAAGCATTGAATCGCGGATTAAACGGATGACGCTGATTTAAAATCAAAGTCAAAAGTGAGGATAATGAGTATTTTTAGGTTTTTAATCCGTGTAATCCGTGTAATCCGTTTAATCCGCGATTCAAGGTTTTTTTATCGTTCCCACGCAGAGCGTTCATCGAGCCGACATAAGCAAGCGTAGGGTG
>JALXAQ010000043.1 GCA_026991885.1 Thiotrichaceae bacterium | reverse complement strand
CCACAAGGGATTGCCCCTACAAACAATGATTTACTGTAGGGGCAATCCTTTATGGTTGCCCTTGTGTATAAGTGAGTGCGCTGGAGCGTGGGAACGAGTAAATTAATTCGCATATTTAAACCTTTTAATTTTGAGTTTTGAGTTTTGCCTGATGTAGATTATGGGTGACTTCTCCAGTGACGAGTAAGCCGTTTTTAACGGGTTTTGTATAAATAAAATTTAATAAAATTAAAAGCTTATTTTGTTAGCTCCTAATCCTTGACATCATTTTGTATATCAATGGCATGACAACGATAACCAGTGGGATTTGTATCACAAGGCCAGATATGATGGCGACTGCTAAGGGTTGCTGCATCGCTGAGCCTTGACCCAGTACCAGTGCTAGTGGCATTAGTGCAAGGATGGCTGCTAGAGTGGTCATCGTGATCGGGCGCATACGATTGATACCTGCCTGAATCAGTGCGGCTTCTTTCCCAGCCTCATCGTGTAGAATCTCGTGATATTCAGAAAAATAGAAAATGGATATTTCGGTGACAATACCAATAATCATAGTCATACCCATCATGGCGGTGAGGTTTAATTCGATACCAGTCAGCCATAGCCCTGTAAAAACGGCTGGCATAGCCAGTAGGGGGGAGATCATGATGGCGATAGCAGCAGCAAAATTTTCATACATAAACAGCAGAAGTAGGAATACCAATGCTAGGGCAGCTATAAATACGGCGATTAATCCGCGAAAGGCTATTTGCTGTTGTTTGTACAATCCGCCTAGTTCGTAATACATATTGGCTGGAAGCATAGCTGATTGGGCTAAGGTTTGTTTAATTTCGCGGATAGTCGAACCCATGTCGCGTCCGCTGATACGTCCAGTAACTGCAATCATGCGCTTTAAGTTGTCACGGGTTATCTGTGGTTGACCAGTTTCTACGGAAATGTGTGCTATGCGTTTGAGTGGAAAGCGATGACCATCTGTGGCACGCAGCCAGATTTTTTCTATAGCACTGGTTTTGTCACGCAGAGCGGCTCTAACCCAGAGACGCACACCTATCATTTTGATATTTTGCTGTACATTGGTAGTAACTAGCCCGTTAAACCATGCTTCAAGTTGTTGGGTGACAAGATCGGGATCAATTCCTTCAAGAGCGGCCTTATCACGATCTACGATAATATTGATGGCATCGCCTGCTAGTACGATGCCGTCCTTGACATCTACTACGCCATGAATCTTGCTTATCGCAGCAGCTACACGGGGCGCGGTTGTCAGCAATTCATCAAGCTTGTCGCTGTATAGCTTAATCTCAATCGGTTGAGGGACAGCGGTTAAATCTCCGATGAGGTCTTCCATTAGCAGAGCCATTTCAACTTCAATCCCAGGTACTTGGGTTTCAATACGCTTGCGAATCTCGTCCATAACCGTCTCAATAGGCGGTCTAGGAAAATCTTTGAGGCGTACAAAAAAATCACCCTCGTTAGCCTCAGAGAGGCTCCCGCTGAGCAGCGCCCCAGTGCGCCGTGAATAGGTCTCTATAGCCGGATTGGCACGTAGAATGGTTTCCACCTGACGTAGCAAGCGATCAGTTTCGGTCAATGAAGTCCCTGATAGCGAACGATAATCCAGAATAAAACCTCCCTCATCCATCTGTGGCATGAAGCCAGTTCCTACCTGCTTATAGGCGAAAAAACCTATAAATATAAGTGGAATTATAAGAACTATTACCAACCAAGGCCATTTCATCATGCCTTGCATTAATCTACGGTAGCTGCCTTGTAGCAATTTGAACACCAAGCCAGTATCTTCCCGTTCTGCATCTTTTTGGTGCAACAAGTGTTCTGCTAATAAAGGCACTGCCAGCCATGCCAGCAAGAACGAAATAAACAAGCTACTTGCCATAGTCAGCGAAAGAGCATTGAAGAAAGCACCAGTGACTCCACTGAGAAATGCCAGTGGGGCAAAAATTACAATGGTGGCAGCGGATGAACCCGCCAATGGTGAGGTGAACTCAATCGCAGCTTCGCGTATGGTTAAAGCAATATCCTGCTTCTTTTCTCGCATACGCCGAATGATATGTTCTATCATAACAATAGCATCATCAACAATCAGACCCACAGCCGCCGCCATGCCACCTAAAGTCATAATGTTAAAACTCATATTCAGGACATTAAGCAGCAAAATGGTACTAGCTAAAACCGAAGGCACGACCAAGATCGCCACTAAGGTGATTTTCAGACTACGCAGGAATATAAGCAAAATAAGCGCGGCCAGTGCGACACCTATGACAATAGCATCGCGTACACTTTTAGCGGATTCCGTAATAAGTTGGCTTTGGTCATACCAATTAGCTATTCGCACACCTGCTGGTAGCTTTTTAGCTTTCAATCGCTGTTGAATATCTTCCACAATTTTTACAGTATTACTACCAGGCTGCTGGTATATTTGTACCAGCACCGCATCATGACCATCAGCAGTAACACGCTGCCATTTGGGAGCAGTTGTTGGATAAATGCGAGCTATATCATTCAATCGTACTAGCCCATCTGCACCACTGCGTAGCACAGTGTTTTCAATGGTTTCCAGCGAATGAATCCTAGTATCAGACAATAGCAAATAAAGCTTATAATGATCTTCAAGCCGTCCTACCGCCTGCAACACGTTGCTCGCCGATAATAATTTAGCCACATCACTAAAGGTCAAATCATAAGCCCCAAGTTTATCTGGATCAATTTCAACTCGGTACTCTGCCTGCTTACCGCCCATCACTGTTACCTTGGCCACGCCATCGCTAGATGATAACAAAGGAATTAATTCATATTGCGCTAAGTCGCGTAGTTCTACCAGAGATTTTGTATCCGAAGTGAGGCTATAGGCAGCTATTGGAAACACAGTAGGATCCATGCGGCGAATAGTAAAACTTGTGCCAGCAGGTAAAGTAGGCAAAACCTGATTAATCGCCGATTCCACCTGTAACATAGCAGCAATCATGTCACCACCCCAGTGGAAGTTGATGGACAACTCCGCACTGCCTCGGCTAGTGGTTGAACGCAGGCTTGCAACGCCGGGGACTGATCGTACTGACTGTTCCACTGGACGGGTTACGGCAATGACCATTTGATCCGCAGGACGATCACCAGTTTCCAGCGACACCACCACGCGAGGAAAGTTGACATGGGGAAACAGGGCAACTGGTAACTTCAGTCCCGCCGCAATGCCAGCCAATCCAAGGATGGCCACTAGAAACAAGATAGATCGGCGGTGGGCGGCGGCCCAGTGAGCTACATCCATTATTCGGCCTCCCTGATCGCCATGCCGTCACTCAGTTCATAATTTCCCAGCGTCACGATGGTATCACTAGCCTTTATTTTGCCCTTGATTTCAATCTCGTTACCTTGTTCAATGCCAGTATGTACATTGATTTTATAGGCTTTTTTATTTTTAACGATATAAACAAAAGCATCAGAGCCGTTGCTCAGAACCGCACTACGCGGCACGACTCTCCCCCTATGGCGTTGCAGCAAGTGAATATGTCCCATAATACGACTACCCAACACTAGATGAGCAGTATGTTTTTTAGGAATCGGCGACAAAACCTCTACCAAGTGAGTGCTAGGATTAATCATAGCGTGTACCTCGCTGATCTGGCTTTTCACCTTTATCTTAGGCACAAAAACCGAAGTAATAGTGACAGGAGTACCCAATTTTATGCGACTCAAATCTTCAGGCTCAACACCAAGGCGAGCGATCAGCCGTTTTTCTGCCGCAATAAGCATAGTACTCGTGTTTGCCTGTACTCGCTGCCCTTGAGCTACATTAAGTTGAGTTATGATGCCATCCATAGAAGCACGCAGAGTTTCTTTAGCATGATTCAGACCACGCTTTCGTAAAGCGTTAAGGGATGTTTTAGCATCGCGTAATCTTTTACTAGCCGCATTCACCTCTGCGTTAGTAGCAAGATGTTGCTTTAACAAGCCTTGGTTACGTTTCAGCTCTTGGCTGGTAAAATTCACCGCACTTTCAGCCTGAAAATACTGCATTCGTGCAGCAGGTGCAGTAATAACTTCCAGCAATTTGTTACCCCTCTTTACACGCTGGCCTAAACGTACCCAGACATGATTGATCAAGCCTGCATGAGCTAGCGAGATGTTGAGTACATGATCGGGGTTTGGAGCTAGAACGCCATAAACCACAAGAGTTTCTCCAATTTTTTTTACGACTACTCTGGCCGTTTTTACAGCTACGGTGGGAATCTCCTCTCCATGCAATAATGGAGGAGTAGTAAGCAATGTAGAGATAATTATTAGAACCCGCCATTTTCTCGACATTTTAAGACATTTCATGTTTGTTTTCTGCCCAAAAGCGTAAGGGTTTCTATGGCGATGCGGGTTTTCCATTGGATTTGTTGCAGGCTGATTTGTTCCAGACGTTTATTGAGCAAAGTGTATTCCATATTTAGAAAAGTGAGCGCATTAATATCACCTTGCTGGTAGGCTTTTCGGGCTGGCTCTACCAATGATTGTAATTTCGGCAATTCTAAATCCAGATTGGCGCGTTGTTTTGCAATGATGGTTTGCAAATTCAATAGTTTTGCCACATCAATGTTAGTTTGCACCAGCCGTGCCTGATATTCCTGAAATAATTGTTTGCGTGTAGCCCGTTCAATCGCTATATTGCCGCGATTTCCACTGAAAAATGGCAGATTTAAGCTGATATTGAAGCCGCTGGTATAGAGACTACCAGTATCTCTTGCGCGACTGATGCCGATGCCGAAAGAGGGAAACTGAGCCAAAATTGCAGCCCTGACGCGGGATTCCTGAGCCTGATAGCCAGCTTTTAACGCCAATAAATCTGGCCTTATCTCTGGCAGTTTGTTCAAACGGGACTCAATGGTAGCCTTGTCCAGCTTTCTTTCGGTAGGGAGTTTTGTTATAGAAAAGACTGCATTGGCTCGCAATCCCAGCAAGAGACTGATGTCATGACGGGTCTGGTTATGCGTTTGTTCCAGTTGACTGATCTGACTTAAAGTATCTAGCAGTGCGGTAAGATCAGTACCGTTTATGTCCAAAGTCACATTACCTTCATTGAGTCCGCGTGCGGAATGTTGGTAACGTTCCTTGTAAAGGCTACGCATATCCTGAAGCAGAGCAAGCTGTTTTTCTTCCAGCCTGAACTGCACTGCCAGCGTTTTTGCCTGCTGTATCACCTGCCATTCCTGCCACAAAATTTGCAGGCGAACCTTAGCTTGATTTCCACGTTGTGTATCAATATTAGCTTGACGGGTGATGAGCGGGATAATGTCATAGCCCAGCCCCAGCCCCCACGCATTGACTATGCCAGCAGCGTTGCCAGTAGGATGATCCAGATTTGCGGCAAACTGTGGATCAGGAAGCAAACCAGCGGAGAACACTTGTGCGCTTGCCACATCTCGCTCTGCCCGTTTTGCTTTGAGGACAGGATTGTTGAGCACAGCAAGGATTGCAATTTCCGTCATATCTAGCCCGTCAGACGGATTTAGCTTATATGTGCCAGCTTTGTTGAGTAGTTTGTTCGCATTGACAGCAAGAATTTCCATGCTGTCTTGGAGTAAAGCCTGTTTAGGTAATGGGCGAGAATGATAAGTGGCACAACCACCCTGCAAGGCGACTAACCCGAACATAATAACTGGTAATTTCCTCGTCGTTTTTCTGAATATATCTGCTTTCAATGAGATATTCCTTGGGGATGAAACTAACTAAGCAAGAAGGGCAACCACAAGGGATTGCCCCTACAGGATGGTGTATTTTTCTGGTTACTTATTAATCCTCTTCCGTATCGTAATCATCTTTATCAATTCCTTGCGTTACAACTTCAGCACTAGTCGCATCAATTTTCAGTTCATATACCTGCTGCTTGTCAGTGGCAACAATCTCGACTTCCCAAAGCGTCTGTCCATCATCATTGTCAAACTCAGCTTTCACTGCTGTACCCGGAACCGTTTGCAAAGCAATATTCACAGCCTGCTCCAATGTGACAGTCGCTGTTGTGACAGCTAAGGCATCATTGACAGAATGACTGTCTTTAGCCTGAATAGAGAATGTGGCACTGATTAAAGCAATCAAAACGATTTTTTTCACATTTTTCATTGTAAGTATCTCCTATGTTTGTTAAAAACACGCATAGATTACAGATGAAAACTTAGCTAATAATTAGTATAAAGGCTGACAATAACAAAAAATCAGGCCACCTTGTGGACAGTTCTGCAAAGTAATTTCACCACCCAGCCGTTTGGCAATTTCTTGGCTGATGGTCAAACCTAGCCCGTTACCGGGTTCTTGGTTGCCGCTCGCACGATGAAAAGGTTGGAACATTTGCGGTAGCTCATGCGCTGGTATGCCGGGGCCGTTATCCACTACCCACAAAACGGCTCGCCCGTCTTGTGCGAATAGACTGACATCAATTTTCCCATCAGCAGGCGTATAACGGATGGCGTTGTCGATGGCATTGCGTACCAGTAATGCTAGGCCACCTTCACTGTCCAGTACCGTGAGGTTTTCTTGCTGGATCATGCCTAAGTCAATCGCTTTGGCTTCTGCCAGCGGGTAAAGTTCGGCAATGGCTTCCTGTACAATTTGCTGCAAGGCCGTCGGTTGCGGCTCTGACGAGTTCCTGCCCTGCATCCGTGCCAGACTGAGCAACTGGTTTACCAGTGTCCGCATCCGTGCCAGCCCTTTTTGTAGTGGAATTAGGCGCTGGTGGGTTTCTTCCAGATTTTGGGCATGTGCAAGATTTTCTGTCAACAGGGATAGTCCAGTCAGTGGGGTACGCAACTCATGTGCGGCATCGGATACAAAGCGTCGCTGCTGAATTAATACTTGATTGATTCGTTGTAAGAGCATATTTATGGAAGCAATAAATGGGGCAATTTCTTGGGGTATGTTCTGGTCGGACAGAGGAGTTAGATCGGTTTCGGTACGCTGATCCACTTGTATGGCCAAGGCACGTATCGGGCTAAAGCTGTAGCGGATTATCAAGTGGACAACGCCCATCAACAGGGGAGCCAATAGTAAGACAGCAAAGAAGCTACGCAAGCTGCTGTCCCACCCCAGTTCATCGCGTATTTCAGTTTGCTGGGCAATGGCAAAGCGTGCATGGGGTGTCTGTCCCGCTATGGTCAAGATAAGGGTTCGCCAACGCTGATCCTGCAAATCCAGTGTATAGAGACCGTCGGCATGATCAGCCGCGATTGGCAGTACCCCAGACTGCCCGGCTTGCAGGCGTTGGATTACCAGTCTTTCTTCTGGGTCATCACCAGGAGCCGTTGTTCCACTGGAAAGCAGTCCGCTGACTATCAGCTCGCCAATCTGTTGCAAGTGAATGTCCTGTGATTCTCGGGCTTCAAAAAAAGCACCTGTGCCTGAGACGAGACCAGCCAGCAAGGCAAAAATGCCGCTGACAATCATAATCCAGCGATTTAGTTCTTGTTGCAACGAACGCTTTACTGGCCTTTGGCGACCATCCATCCTAAACCTCGTACATTTTTAATTGCATCCTTCCCCAGCTTCTTGCGTAGGGAATAAATCAGAAATTCTACCGCATTGCTTTCCACTTCTTCATTCCAGCCATAAATACGGTCTTCCAGTTCAGTACGTGACAGAATCCTCCCAGGGTGCAACATTAAGGCGTATGATAGTGCATATTCGCGTGCTGATAACACATAACTGTTACCGTAACGGGTGATTTCGCGGGTGGCGGGATCAAGTGCCAGTATCCCGTTACTCAATATTGGATTGGCAACGCCCTGATGGCGGCGGGTAACAGCACGCATTCGTGCCAGCAATTCACTAATAGCAAAGGGCTTGATCAGATAATCGTCCGCCCCAAAGTCCAGCCCCTGAATACGAGATTCGACGGAATCGCGTGCCGTAATGATAATAACTGGGGTCGCATTTTTACTCAGCCGCAACTGGCGTAGCACCTCTAAACCGTCTTTGCGCGGCAAACCCAAATCTAGCAGTGCCAGCCCGTATTCTTGGGTATTAATGGCGGATAGTGCCATTTCACCATCGGTCACCCAATCGACTGCATAAGCCTTGTCCTTGAGTGCTTGCATGATACCTTCACCAATCATGTGATCATCTTCAATTAGCAGAATACGCATGATCCCCCCTCTGTAGCAATGCCATTAAATTAAGGGCAACCACAAGGGATTGCCTTCCTCGGCAAAAGTTTTCGCGCAGCGAAAACTTTTGCCGAGGAAACGAAAAACGGCTGAAGGTAGGGGCAATCCTTTATGGTTGCCCGACACGATATGGCATTGCCCTCTGTAGGCGATTCACCATTTATAACTTAAATTAATTCCAATATTCTTAGTGTCAGCGATAGGTGTAACAACCAGATTTTTATATGGCGAAGTAAAATAATAACTACTCAATCCACCAATTAAAGCACCTGCTGCAACATCCGTGAAGTCGTGTTTATCTGATTCATCCTCAATTCTACTCCAACCAACAAAAGTTGCTCCAATATATGCTGGAATTGCATATTTAATTCCATATCTTTTGTGTATGAATGATGCCCCTTGAAAAGCAGACGATGTATGTCCTGATGGAAAGGAGTAACCACCATTATTATTTGGCCTGGGTTTATTTATAGCATATTTTAGTGCGTATGTTACACCTAGATTGGTAAAAAATGATTTATAGAATTGATTTCGTCCTTCATTATCATCTAAAACCAAAGTTGTCGCATAAGCTGTAGCGGGGATAAGCACTTGTATTATGTCACCAGCTTTTTCTGTATTGCTTTTATCTTGTGCGTGAACGACGCTGACAAAAATGGTTAAAATAATGCTTAATGTGATGTAATTAAATTTCATTTTTGGCATAATCCCATAAAGTTAAATAAATACACGTCATTAATTACGCAGGCCGGAATTATAAGGGGGGAAACTTAGGGGAGAATTAGGGTGGATTTTCTGTCTGAATCAGAATTGACAGGATTAGAGAATTTTCAGAATTAAAAGGCAAGAAAATCAAAAGATTTTGATAAAAATGGTAACTACTCAGGGCAACCACAAGGGATTGCATTCCGATGCAAAAGTTTTCGCTGCGCGAAAACTTTTGCATCGGAAACATATTTCGTCACTCAACGTCTGAATATTATATTATTGTAGGGGCAATCCTTTATGGTTGCCCTGAGTAGTGACATTTAATGAAGTACGTCTAGGTTACGGTCATATATTTTAGTTTCTATATCAAATGCGCCAATAATTGTATGAAATATATTTGAATGGGAGTATTGGTCATCTTGATGTATATCTTTTATGCCTTTTAGTTTGGTAAAGTCATTAGACATCCAGATAAGAAATGGAATCTTTTTTTGAAAATCAGGCGCAAACATATAAGGTGTTCCATGCAAATAAAGTCCTTGCTCGCCTAAAGATTCACCATGGTCTGAAATATATATCAACATGACGGGAATGCCTTTCAATTTTTCAAGTATTTTTATAGTTTTATACAGAAAGTAGTCTGTATATAAAATCGTATTATCATAGGCATTTATAAGCGCCTGTTGTGTACACTTGCTAATTTCTTCATAGCGGCAAACCGGTGTGAATTTTTCAAATTGTGGCGGATATCTGGAATAATAACTTGGGCCATGGCTTCCCTTAGTGTGCAAGACAATTAAGATTTTTGGTTTATTTGATGATTGGATTCTTTGGCTTAAACCAGATAATAAGACATCGTCGAAGTGACAACCCTCACCAATACAATCCTTCCTTAGTTCAGAGCCTTTTTGATAATCTGTAACATTAATTGGCGGTTCGCCCCAATTGTTCGTGCGCCAAACAACATCTACGCCAAGTCTAGTTAAATAACTAGGCAATGGTTCCGCATTTTTCTCTCTTGAATTATAAGAGAGCATACAGGCTAATGAACCTGTTGTGTAGGTTGTACAAGAGCTGGTATTTTTGAATGTTAATACGCCTGCCGTTTCAAGTAATGGGTTAGTGTTTCTTGGATAACCATATAAATGAAAATTGTGTGCTCTCGCCGTTTCGCCAATTATCAAAACAACAACAGTTTTTTTCTCGTTGAGAAATTTACCTTCTGGTAGCAAAACTTGATTGTCGCTACTTTTTAAGTTAATGGAATAGTATCTAGCCGTATTAAAAATATAAGACCATGGCAATATTTTTCCTCCCAATAATTTAGAATGCTTATCTATCCATAGCCAGCTAGATGAATTGATGTATAAAAAATAAATCCCTAAAGCCACAAAAATAAGCAAATGGGTAACAATTTTTCCCCTGTTGATGCTTTTAATCCTAGTTTTGATTATTAACCAGCTTGGAATAATGCCTATAAGGATCAAATAGAGCAACAAAGTTGGGGTGATGAGTTCAAAAGCTTCAGAACTTCTAGTATTAAAAATATTACCCATCATTGTCTTATCTAAAATAATTTGATAAGTAACCATATAATAGAGGGCGAAAGAATTTATCATCGCCGTAAGAATAAGGAATGGCTTAACAAGTATGGGAATAATAATTACGATCAAAGAAATAAAAATTAGATTAACAATAAATACAAGTACAAAAACAGATACAGCAATAGATAAGCCGCTCAGAGTAGTTAAATCGAGATTAGATGCGATAAAGGAATAAAGCGCACCATTAAATAAAAAGGTATTTATCAGCGCCGCTAAAAGAACAAAGCGATTAGCTAGCATTTTCCATTGATGGCGGATAGAAAATATATCTGTTATTATAGTCATCTATTTTCCTCTGGTGGCAAAACATTCATCAAAATTTTCGAGCACGTTCTTCTGGTGTCACTTTCTCCTTCTCACTTAGTTCTAAAGATTCTTTACATAGAACTGAACCCGTGGTGGACGAGGCGCCCAAGATAAATCTTGGACTCCTAATATCAATTTAATTGAGTTCTCCCACATGAAGTTGTGTCTCAGGCAGATTGTGTTCGCGCAACATCGCTTCGGCATCGGCGACAAATGATTTGGGTCCACTGAGGTACACTTCAACATCCTTGAGTTCAGGATAATCTTCAAGCACTCGCGTTAGTGACTGTTTTATATCTCCCGTCAATGGCGTATATTGAAAATTATCCAAAGCATCCGCCCAAGCACGACAGAGATTGTTCTGATAATGTCCGCCAGGCTGTGCTATCCAATATAAATGGAATGAGCTGACTGTTTCCAAGGCTATCCCATGTTCTATAAGGCTTTTGATGGGAGCAAATCCGTGAGCGTAGGCTAAAAATAGGGCGGGGCGCGTGGATTCTTCTTGCAGAATGAATTCGCCTTTGGGTGCTTCAAGATTCACCATTTGTCCCTTTTTCAGGCTGCTAAAAGCTGGGTTATCGGACAAATTATCTAAATGAAATTCAAGCTGACGTCCGTCGCAGGGGCAACTGGCAATAAAATATTCTGCTGAATTCCCCTCTTTTAGCGTCAATGTCGCAGACTGTCCAGCTAAAAATCGTAAGGTTTTCGAGCGTGGTGTTTGTAGATGTAGCACTAACAGATTGTCATGCAAACGTTCAAGCTTTTTGACTTTTGTCTCTATTTGTTGCAAGGGAATATCTGCGACTGAGTGGGCTTCTGCGGCTTCAATCACCAAGTCTGTCAGGGGGGTGTTGCAACACATCAGCTTATAGCCCATCTGCTTTTCGGCTTCGCTGAGTATGTAGTCATGGTGACGAATTTGTTGCACTTCCCCTGAGATGATTCGCGCTTTACATAATCCACAATTGCCATTATCACAGCCATAATTCATGGATAATCCGTTACGCAAGGCGGCTTCAAGTATGGAATCTTTGCCTTCGACTAAATATTCATGCCCACTGGGAATCATTTTCACTTGGGCTGCGATAATGCGAAGGACGGTATCTTTGGCAAGTAATTCAGCCGCTTTATCAGTGTCTTTTTTCTCGTTGCTTTGCATTTCTGTTTTGAGCCAATTCTGGAGTGTTGAGCGCAAGCTGTTATCATCTGCTGCCTCACTCAATTTTTGAGTGAGTGTATCAAATAATTCTAAATATCTCTTGAGTTCGGATTTTGTAGAGAGAAGTTCTTTGCTGATCAGGGTTAGACGGGCGACAAGGACTTGGGGGGTTGGCAATCCGGTGTCATCCCTCTGCGTGGTATGCATGGCTTCTGCCTTGATTCGCTCTACCCGCTCTAACATCGTGGTGTCGTGCATTTTCGTGTCAGGATAGGCGCGTAGTAAATCAGTTATTGCTATTTCACCTTCAAAGGTGGACAATTCGCCACGTCTAATTTTTTTTTGGAGGGCGCTGCGTGTGACACCTACTAGACGCGCTGCTCTGGATAATGTTAAAAGTTGAGGCATTTTATTTAGTCTCTTCTGTTGTTGTCAGACAACTCCAAAAATTTAATATACGGGGCAACCACTAGGGATTGCCTTCCTCGGCAAAAGTTTTCGCGCTGCGCGCGAAAACTTTTGCCGAGGAAACAAACCGTCATATTCTGTAGGGGCAATCCCTTGTGGTTGCCCTGATATATTATTATTTGCGAGTTGCCTCAGGCTTTTCAGTTTTTTAATTTTGACATAATTTTAGGCCAGTTATCAAGCTTTTTTTCAATCATCTGTTTTGATAATTTATTTTGCTTTGATATGATAGCTAAATGCACTGGCTCATTAAGGCTCAGTATTTTGGAGCCGGCCAGATTTATCTTGGACAGTTAAAGGAAAATTCCCATGAAAATACGATGTAATAAACTGATTTACTTTTTATTATTTTTTTCTCCTGTTGTTTTGGCACAGACAGAATGTTCTGGTGATCCGCCTAAAAACTGTGATCAGCCCGGCTTTACCTCTAGTAGCGCAACTTCAGGACAGCAATCCTTTGATGCCAAGTTTATCAAAGAACAATTGCGGTTGCGTGAGGAAAAAGGGGGGGATGATAAACGCTTTAGTGCTATTTTAGGTACTGATTTCACTTCATTAGACCAAGACACTGTTGGAAAAGCCATTGGCTTTGACTCAGACAGAACGGGTGTTTTCATTGGCCTTGATTATCGGCTTAATGATAATTTTTGGTTTGGCACTTCTATTGACTATGCGCGGGAGGATGCCCAGTTTGACCAGAACTTAAGGTCACAAGATATTAATGAATATGGTTTATCTGTCTATTCTTTCTACGACTATAACGAGGCTCATGTCAGCCTACTCGCACGTTATGCGGATCAAGACTATGATATTGAAGTAGAAGAACCTGTTTTTATCAAAGATATGACCAGCGGGAAAACAGATGGTGATAGATTCACTTTAAGTATAGAAGGTGGTTATAACTTCGATTTACCCTCTCAATTACGGCTCGGGATAAACGGTTTTCTCGAATATGATCAAATCACGGTTGAATCACACCAACTGTCAGGCAATGTCGGTTCAATAAGTTTTGAAGAAGACGAAATCAATCGTTTAACCTCTTCATTAGGGATTGAGCTATCGAAGGTCACAAGTACTACTTTCGGTGTTTTTATTCCCAGCATTTTTTTTGATTGGCGCCATGAATTTGAAGATGATTCGCGCACAATCAATGGGCTCGTTTTCAATGATTCGGGTACTCTTGTTGAGCCAATTACGAGTGTTACTTTAGAACCCGATCGTAACTATTTTACGGTTGGCGCAAATTTCATGATGATGTTTGCGAGAGGATTTTCTACTTATATGAGTTATAATCAAGATATAGCACATAATAATATTAAGTACTGGAGAGTTAATCTTGGTGCGCGGCTTGAATTCTGATTGTTTTGGAGCGGAGTCGGCCAGATTTATGTTGGACTCCTCTAAACTGAAATTATAATTGAGGCGATTTAATGGAACACAAATTTCAACAGGATATAGCAAAAAAACAGCCCCGCCTAGAATACTTGGGGGTGGAAAACTACCGTGCGCTGAAATCTCTGGAACTCAAAAACTTGACGGCATTAACAGTGTTTTTGGGACCGAATGGTAGCGGTAAATCCACGCTATTTGATGTATTTGCGTTTCTTTCGGAATGTTTTTCCATCGGACTGCGCCAAGCTTGGGACAAGCGGGGGCGTTTTCGTGAGCTGCGAACTCGCGGTAGCATGGGGCCACTGAAGTTTATCTTGAAATACAGGGAAAAACCAAATAGCCCGCTTATTACCTATTATATCGCCATCAATGAGACCACTAGAGGGCCAGTTGTTGAGGCCGAATGGTTGCAGCAGGGTTCCAAGCCGTTCCGTTTTTTGGATTTCCGTTTGGGCGAAGGTTTTGTTCTCTCAGGTGAGGCGCCCTTCGTGACAGATATTCGCATGACGGAAAAATTGGAATCGGCAGAAATGTTGGCGGTTAACACTTTAGGCCAGTTTGCTAAACATCCCCGCCTCAGTGCATTGCGGCGTTTTATTAGCACATGGCATTTGTCTTATCTAACAGCTGATAATACACGCGGCATTCCTGATGCTGGCCCGCAAGAGTATTTGTCACAAACCGGTGACAATCTGCCCAATGTGATTCAATCTTTCCGCGAGCAATATCCGCAACGTTTGGATAATATTATAGACCGTCTGCGCCGCAACGTACCACGTATAGAGCGAGTGGAGACTGATATATTAACTGATGGCCGGCTGTTGTTGCGGGTCAAAGACGCACCCTTTGAGCAGCCGGTATTGGCTAAATATGTTTCGGACGGTACGCTAAAAATGCTGGCTTATCTCATGCTGCTACACAATCCGGAGCCGTTGCAATTCATCGGCATTGAAGAACCTGAAAACCACTTGCACCCGCGTTTGTTAGCGGAATTGTGCGAAGAATGTCGCAATGCCACAGCGCAAACACAATTTATGGTGACTAGCCATTCGCCGTTTTTTGTCAATGGCCTACGTCCAGAAGAATTGTGGGTATTGTATCGGGATGAACTGGGTTTTACTCAAGCCCGCCGTGCTTCAGATATGCTTGGTATCAAGGAATTTATAGCAGCAGGTGCGCTGTTGGGGCAATTGTGGATAGAGGGATATTTTGAGGTAGGCGATCCTCTGACTAACAATGGTGGTCCACGTTGATGCACATTGAGTTTTTGCTGGAAGAACCTTCCACCGAGGCTGTTTTACAAGTACTGATACCAAAAATGATGCAGGGAGATGTTAGTTTTGCATGTCATGTGATGGCTGGCAAAAAAAACACTGCTAAAGGAGTTGCCGACCCGGCTACGGGGCTATACGAGTTGGTTGCCATCAAATTGGCGAATTGTTGTGTTGGTAGATCGAGACGAAGAAGATTGCAAACGTTTAAAAGCTAGACTAGAAAAAATTTGCCATACTGCCGGATTAATCTCGAAAACTGCCGCTGGGACAGAACAATCAGCGCAGGTAATTAATCGCATTGTGGTGGAAGAACTGGAAGCTTGGTTTTTGGGTGACGTGACTGCATTGCGTCATGCGTACCCACGCTTACCGGATATTTCTCAAAAAGCAGCCTTCCGCAATCCAGACCGAATTCGTGGTGGCACTTGGGAAACATTGGAACGTCTATTGCAAAAAGCCGGCTACTACAAGGGTGGGTTGCCAAAAATTGAATTGGCGAAAACTATCACACCACACATGGCTCCGGCCTGCAATACCTCAGAAAGTTTTCAAACTTTTCGTAAGGCATTGTTGGAATTAGTGGTATGATATATTTTTGGGTCAAAACCTTACTGTTACGTTTCCAATAAACGCGGCATCATTTCCACAAAATTACAGGGGCGGGTGCGATAATCCAATTGTGCTTGGATAATTTTCTCCCAACCCGTTTTGCAGGCACCCGTTGAGCCGGGTAAACAAAATATATAGGTGCCATTCGCTACGCCGGCAAGCGTTCTTGATTGGATGGTTGAGGTTTTAATTTCTTCATAAGATAGTGCCCGAAATAATTCTCCAAAACCTTCAATCGCTTTATCAAACAGTACTTCAATCGCTTCTGGTGTCGAATCTCTGCCCGTTAAGCCAGTGCCACCTGTGGTGATAATGGCTTGAATATCTGGATTGCTAATCCAATTGGAAACGACTGCCCGTATTTTATAAATGTTGTCAGGCACGATGACTTTTTCCGGTTTGTGATGTCCAGCTTTTGTTAAAGCATCAACTAGCATTTTGCCTGATTTATCTGTCTCCTGGGTGCGGGAGTCTGATACGGTGAGAACGGCAATATTTAAGGGTATGAAGTGTGTAGACATAAATGTAATTTCCTATATTTAGTCCAAGATAAATCTTGGACTCCTGAGATTTAAGCTATTCTTAAACGAGCGCTCCCCGCTTTAACACGAATTTTATCAACAACGGTTTCCACTTTCATGCCAAAGGTGAAATGTTTTGAGCTTGCCAAATAGGCTTCTACTCCCCAAGGCTGCATTTCCACTTTATAGCCACCTTTCAATTCTTCAATCACAAGTACTTCTATAGGCTGATTGCTCCAATTTTGCTTTAAATATTGCATCAGCCAACGTCTTTTGGCATCTCCTTCGATTGAACGCGCTTCGCGGGCTGTACGTTCTGCTGTTTCTAATACTTGAAATAATTCTTCTTGATCATAGGGGTATTCTTCACTAAGCAAATGTGCCATCAATTGCCGTTGCATGACTAAATCCGCAAAGCGGCGTAGCGGTGAACTCATCTGGGTGTACATGGATAAACCTAAGCCGCTATGTCCGCCGGCATGTAAGGAGAGTGATGAGCGACTAATCAGTTTTCTGATTTTATAAAGGGCGAGCGGATCGGCTGTCATTTCTTGGGTAATCGGTCGCAATGGGGGGGGTTGAACTCGATAAATGAATGGTACTTGATGTGTGTGTGCATATTTGGCGGCGACATGGTTCGCTAATATCATCATTTCTGCCACGAGTAGGCGACTGGGTGATTCTTTTTCAATCATCTTGACGTTGATCGTGCCATCAGTGATACTGATTTTGTATTCTGGACGTTGCAAATTAAAGGCGGTGCCTGCGAGACGCTTAGCTTGCAAGTGTTTTGCACAATGCAATAAGTCGCGCAAAGCTTGAGCCGTCTCATTTTCTCCTTGTTCAATCAAGGTATCAGCATCACTATAATGTAAGCGTTTTTCTACCCGTATGGCTTCTCGGCTGATGTTGCTTTGTGTGATTTTTCCTTGATTATCCAGCCAGACACGTATCACAATGGATGAGCGTACTTGCTGAGGGGTGAGGCTGGCAATGTCACAAGAAATCCGTTCGGGTAACATCAAGACGGTTTGCGTTGGTAAATAGACGGTGGTGCCGCGCCGCATGGCTTCTCTATCTAAAACTTCGCCACGATGAATAACGGTAGCCGGATCAGCAATGGCTATGCTGATTTTCCAGTGCAAGCCATCGCGCTCAATCGCTAGTGCGTCATCAACTTCACGGGTTTCTTCATCATCAATGCTGAATAAAAATTCGCTGAATTTTGGCATTTCTGCGGGTTGCACCGCTTGGGCGGCTTCATTGATGGCTGCCGAAAATTCTGGCTTTAAGCCTGCTATTATGACATCGCGATCTGCATCAAGAGGTAGGCGACCTATTTTTTGTAGAATCTCAAACACTAATTCGCGGGGGGTGACTTTCTGGCCTTCTGCTGTGCTGTTGACTAAGTCTTCTACGTCTTTATCAGTATCGCCACGTAACCAGCTTTCTAATCGTTCCACAAAGGGTAGCATTTCTTCAGAATAATCGACCACTAATTCGTCTTTTTCTTTTCCGCTTAGAGAGGGGAAGATGGGCAGGGGAAGTTTGGCGAATTTTTGTAGCCATTCACGGGCTAATCCTTGCGCTTTAACCCGTGCCAGTTCGCGTTCACGTTGCGTTTTTAATTCATTGACTTGCTCGGCGGTACGCGATTCCCAATTTTTGCCCCGACGCTTAAAATACAGGCGATATTCTGCCAGTGTACGCCAAATGGCGATCAAATGTTCTGTGGTAATTTCTTCCCCAAAATATAATTCGGCTAATTCTTTAATGTCTGAGAGTTCTAATTCTAAGGCACTTTCCCATAATAATTCGACATCAATGTCGTTACCCAGCGACTCTACCGTGGCTTGAATGTTGGTTATTTTTTCTTGCCAATCCTCTGGGTTTGTTGCTTGGCTGGGATGTTGCCATAACAATTTCTCAGCGGATAGTCGCAGATCGCGTCCTTTTTCATTAATCGCTTGAATTTTCTTTTTAATCCGCTTGGTGGTACAAATTATGTTAATTTCATCATTGTTTTGTGCTGCCCAGATTTGGCCTTCAAATTCAGTCACGGTATTTCCTTTGTCAATGGGTGAATGAAACTCGACGCGGAGCGTCGATGCATGCATTCCCACGCAGAGCGTGGGAACGAGAAACCTACTACGTTTTCGCCCATGCGTTCCCACGAGATACTACGTTCTCGTTCCCACGCTCTGCGTGGGAATGCATGCCGCGACGCTCTGCGTCGCTATTATAAAAGATTATCTTAGCCTTTAATACAAATCACTTGTTTCAAGGTATGAACAATATCTACCAAGTCGTTTTGATTTTCCATCACTTCATCAATGGGTTTATAAGCGGCGGGGATTTCATCAATCACGCCATCATCTTTACGACATTCTACGCCTTCAGTTTGCTTGATCATATCTTGGATATTAAAACGTCGCTTCGCCTCTTTGCGCCCCATTCTACGCCCCGCTCCGTGACTGCATGAGCAAAAACTGTCTGGATTTCCCTTTCCTTGAACAATATAAGATTTGGTACCCATGCTACCGGGAATAATCCCCCATTCTCCCGTTCGCGCACTAATCGCTCCTTTTCTGGTCAAAAAAACATTTGATTTGTAATGATTTTCAAAAGCCACATAATTGTGATGACAATTGATAGCTTCATCAATCAGATCAAAGGGGGGTAAATCAACACCTGAGAGGGTTTCTAAAATTAAGCGCATCATTTCTTGACGATTGATCCGGGCATATTCTTGTGCCCATAATACGGCTTGCCAATAGTCATCAAAATGTTCAGTACCTTGTGGAAAATAGGCTAAATCGGTGTTTGGGAGATGGATAAACCATTTTTCCATGTCCCTTTTAGCCAGTCCAATGAAATAACGTCCAATGATATTGCCCACGCCGCGACTGCCTGAGTGTAACATAATCCAGACATTTTGATTTTCATCAAGGCACACTTCGATAAAATGATTGCCTCCTCCTAATGTGCCCATTTGCAATCGCCAATCGTCATGAAAATTTTTTTTCATTTTGATCAGGGCAGGATGTTTTTGGAGTAGCACGTCCAATTGTTCGCCCATTTTGTTGAAGGTAGCGACGGGCTCTTGGTGCATATCGAAACCGACGGGCACTGCTTGTTCAATTTGTGCCCTAATACCCGATAAATTATCTGGTAAATCTTTAGCTGTTAATGATAATTGGACGGCAGACATTCCGCAGCCTATATCAACCCCAACCGCAGCAGGGATAATAGCACCTCGCGTCGGAATAACCGAGCCAATTGTTGCGCCTATACCGCAATGCACATCTGGCATAGCGGCAACGTGTTTGAAAATAAATGGCAGAGTAGAGAGTGCCTGCAATTGTTTTTCTGCTTCTGATTCAATATCATCGGTGAAAATTTTAACGGGCACTTTGCCGGTTGATAATACTTGTTTTATGGGCATGATTGATTACCTGTCATCATATTGTCATATCATTTTCCTATATTTCAAAACAAATTTGGCGCAAATTGAAAATTCAATAGCCATAATTTTATTTATTTATAAATAAATTATTATTATAAATTGTAAAAATAAACGTAACTACTCAGTTTCTCGTTCCCACGCTCTGCGTGGGAATACCTTGCCGGACGCTCTGCGTCCAGCACCGCAGAGCGGTGCAAACAGGCATTCCCACGCAGAGCGTGGGAACGAGGAATTTATGTATTTGGAGCTAGTATGATAAATAGATGGAAAATAGCAATAGCGGCATTAGTTGGATTGACTTTTGCTATACCGGCTAGTGCAACAGATTGGGCAGAAAAGATCAAATTGAAAGGTGATTTTCGCTATCGCTATGAGTTGATTAATCAAGATGGAAAAGACGAACGCCATCGCAACCGCCTTCGTTTACGAATAGGTTTGAATGCCAAGATCAACGACACAGTGGATGTGGGGGCAATGTTGGCATCGGGTGGGGAGGATCCCGTTTCTACAAATCAAAGCTTAGATAGTCAAGCGACAACTAAAGATATCCGGCTCGATCAGGCCTATTTTGGTTGGAAACCAGTCAGCGGATTAAAAATCAAGGGTGGCAAGTTTAAAAACCCGTTTTATAAGCCTGGCAAATCGACTTTATTGTGGGATGACGATATACGACCAGAAGGTCTGGCATTGCAATATGATAATAACTTTTTTCTCAATGCCGGTTTTTTCTATGTAGAAGAACGCTCAAAAGATGATGAATCTTTTTTATTTGCTGGACAATTTGGCTACAAGGCTAAGTTGGGTAATGGTATGAAAATGACCCTGGGGGCAGGGTATTTTGATTATACAGAGATAAAAGATCGGGCTCTCACTGATTTTGGTTATCTCAAAGCTGAGGATGATAGTTTTGGTAATACCTTGGTGGATGGACATTTTGTGACAGATTATAATGAAGTGGAAGTGTTTGGCGATATTACTTTCAAGGTGGGCATACCAGTCTCTTTGTTTGCAGATTATGTTGTCAATACTGCTGCTGATGATAGTGTAAAGGATAAGGATACTGCTTATCTTGTCGGTTTTAAAGTCGGCAAAGCTAAGGAGCCTAGAAGTTGGGATTTTGGCTATAATTACCGCGAGGTTGAATCTGATGCGGTGTTTGCGGCTTTTAATGATTCTGACTTCAGCGGTGGTGGCACTGATGGTCAGGGGCATGTGTTGAATTTGGGCTACATGATTGCTAAAGGTTGGAAGTTTGCGGTGACTTATTTTATTAATGATAGGGATTTAGTGAAGGAAATAGACTTCGAGCGCGTTCAGGTTGATCTTAAGTTTAAATTTTGAAATTCTTTGCGGAGCGTTGAGGCAGGCATGATCTCAATGCCATATCGTATCGGGCAACCACAAGGGATTGCCGAAAAATCACGTAGGGGCAATCCTTTATGGTTGCCCTTGTGTATAAGCTAGGAGTTAAAGCACATTCGCTATTTATATTTAACCGTACTTAGATGAGAACCAATATACCCGACATAAATTGTGTGACTTTCTTCATTAGGATAAAAATGAAAACGTAAATCGCCCGTCTTAATATGTTTTTCAAATAATTCCTTCTTTTTATTGGGTAATCTGAATTTACGTTGTCTACCATATTTTTTAAGTGTACCTTCTGATTCGCCACTTACATTAAGTCCATATTGCTTGGCAACCTGATCAGTGTATGATCCATTTTGCCAATTTTGGGCATATTCATTGAGTTGTTTTAGTTTTTCAATGATTTGGTCAAAAAATTTTGATTGAATACCTAAGTGAGTTAATTGTTTTTCTACTTCACCACATAAAACTAAATGAGGAAAAAATTCTTTTCTTCGTTTCCATAAATCTTGACTTTTTTGGAGACTTTCCCGCTTTTTCTGTTCAAACCAGGCTTGATGTTTCGCTAAATGTGCTGGTTTTGACGCATGTTTAACCGCTATCTCTTTAGCGACATCACTACCATCTTCAGTTAAATAATAATGTTCAACGTTTTTTATTTCATCAGTATCCCATAAATCATGGGAGAAAAAGCTGACACAAAGCGTCTCTAATAAGTAAGCTGCCCCTAATCCATCAGCGAATGGCGTTTGATGATTGATTTCTATTTGAAATTCTGACCGTTCATTACGTTCTTTTTCAAAGGGATAATCATCTGTTATTAGAGGTGTTTTAGTTATTATTTCTCGAAATTGATTTTTGACATCTTCCTCTGAGTCTTGCAACCATTGTGATATTGTGTAATCTGGAGCTATTGGCAAGTCATAAAGACTTTTTCCAATATTTTCATGTAAATGAAGTGCTTTAAAACCTAATTGTCGGGCTTTGAAGCAAATGTTTATAAAAGTCGCTAAATGCTCTTTAGCTTCAGTTATCGTTGCAAAAGGGCTTGAGAGTTCATTAAAAATGTAAATATCCATAGCGTGTTATTTCAATAATTCATCTAACTGATTACCCCATTCATCAAAAAAGCCCGGTGGCCATTTATTAATTCGACCATTTTCATCTATGATCGGTTGAATAATTTCAGTTCGATGTTCATTAGTTTCCCAATGGCGTTCAAAAAAGAAAATACCGACATTTTCAGGTGAAATTAACTGTTGTTTTGTGGCAACACGCACGCCATTGAGGACATGATCACTATGGGTTTCAATGAACAGTTGTACACCCTGTTCAGCCGCTTGTGCAAACAATTTTCCTAAGCGAGCTTGCCCTTGTGGATGTAAATGGGATTCTGGATTTTCAATAATCAGTAAGTCGCCCGGACTGGCAAACAAAACGGCAGTAACGACGGGTAAGACATAAGTCAAGCCAAACCCGACGTTGGTGGGTTTCATATCCTCGGTCAATTCGTCACCGACTTCAAACTTATACGATAATCGGGCAATTTCAAATTCATCATATAAAATAGAAGTCAAGCGAACATTGGGCGTAATCTCTCCCAACCAAGCATCTAGTTGGGCGAGTAATGCCAAAGAGTTTGCTTTTGGATGCGCTAAGGCTTTTATGGGAATATCTTTGCGTTGATTTTTTGCAATAAAATGCGTAGTAAATTCGCCGTGATTGCCCAAGGTATGGATTTGTTCAATATGATAAGCGGAAGCTGGAAAAAATGTTTTGGGACTCACTCTTTCCGTGTTTAAATATTGCCACCTATCCTGAAATAAGGCTTGTTGCCACACTTTTTGATCAGAGACTTGGAGTTGATGGGTGGGCAATAAATCCAATTCATCGCGTGATTGAAATTCACCACGCAGTTCTATTTCTTCGTCCCATTCAACTTCAAAGGTAATCAGCTTTTCTGCGGTGCCATACATGGCATAAGCGTCTTTGCCTTTACCAATTTCAATATATTCACCATTTAATAATAAGCCTTTATCTAATAATGTCTTTTGTCGATAAGATTGCCGGAGCAATAATAAGCTTTGCAGAAACGTCGATTTACCCATGCCATTCAAACCGGTGAAAATATTGATTTGGCAGGGCGGTATTTCAGCTTCAGAAAAAGCTTTGAAGTTTTGTAAGTAAATATTTGTGATCATGAGGTATATTTTTTTATCAGTAATTCAATGGTTTCAAATCTTTTTATCACCAGCTTTTTACCCCAACTTGAACGAGAAACTGATTTAAAAAAATTCTCATCGGTTTTCAACAACAATTTGAATTCTTCAATGAGCTGAGATTTTGATGATAATAAACGTTTAATGTCGCGTTCACTCAATTGTCCAATGAGTACAGTCCATACTTCAAATAATGCACCGTTTTGCATTTTATTGCCATCAAGGATGGATTTACTAAAAATATGTTCACCAAATAATGCCTCGCATACTCGCAATGCTTTCCAAAGATTATTTTCAAACTGTTCTCGTTGTGCAGGACTCAGAGCGGCTAATTTTTCCATGGCTTCATCAAGAAACAACGTAAAATTGGGGTTCTTATATTTTTGATAAGGTGTCATGGAAAAAGCTAAATAACGCAAAATTAATTCACGCGCCCGCATTCGATTGTCATTAAGACGAATAATGTTGGTAAAGCGACTATCTTCAACCAATTTATTAAGATATTCGGTTGATTGTCCATGATTAAGTACATGACGTATTTCTTGTGTGGTTAAAATAAGCCCACCGGTATTGATTCGCCGAAAAATATCATATTTCACTCTTTTGGGCGTTCCCGGTTTGATCAAATAGGTGGTGACTTGATAACGTGCCATTTTTCTTTGGAGAATATGGCTTAATTGTTCATAAGTTTTACCATTGAGATCAGTGAGTATCTCTAAACCTTGTAAGGTTAATTTATCCTTCTTATCAATCATAAAGCGTTTAAATGTCGAAAGCCGTTGTAAGCCATCAACAATGAGCCATCTATTATCATCAGAGGCATCAAAATAAAAGACGGGTAAAGGCAAGCGCAATAAAATAGATTCGATGAGCCGACTCATGACGGATTGAGACCATAAATTACCGCTCCTTTGAAATTCGGTATTCATATCAATAGCATCATCTTCAATCATGCCAATAATCGTTGATAAACTATTTTGTTCGATAGCAATATCAATATCTTTAGGATCAAAGGGAGAAACGAGGTTTTCTGAAGCGACTTCAAATTCTTCAACTTCCTCTTCTAGTTCCATTAATTCATTATTTGGCATCATATTCTATCTTTTACTCTCTAACAACTTAGTTCTGAAGGGGATAAAATGTTATTTAAGATGTCATGGGGATAAGTGGACAACAAATCAATGCTTTGGGGATACACAAAAGAAATTGATAGGTTAGAAATTCGACGTCCCGTAGGGAACTTGTCGAGGCATGCCTGGGAACGAGTAGGGGCAATCCCTTGTGATTGCCCTTAACGGCATTGAATCAACAGGCACTATTTAAGTACCACTTGTGTCTGAATACTCTCTTTGAAAAAGAGATTAATCTCCTTTTTCAATTCTTCATCCCCTACATAAGCGATAGCCTTTTCATAATATTCTGTTGATTTTCGTTTTGATCCAAACAGATGATAATCATTGGCGATTTTCAAACATAAGAGTGCCTTTTCATCGTCATCCGAAAAAAAACTCATTTTATCAAAGGCTTTTTGATGGAATTTGACGGCAGTTTGGGGTAATTGGCGAGCATTGGCTATATCACCCAACAAGTTGTAAGCCGTGAGTAAAGAATTAGGCGTTTCATAATGATCATCATCAAATTCCTCTTCTAACAAGGTTTCTAACTCAAAAGCCTGTTGAGATTGACCTAATCCATCAAGCGCCATTATAAGAACCATGACGGGTTCAATCGCTTCCGGTTCTGTATCCATAGCTTGTAAAGCATATTTTCTCGCAAGCTCAAAATCCTTATCGAGGAGATATGCAACCGCTTTAAGATAAAGGAGAAAACTTTCATTTTGGTTAGCTACATTAAATTGTTTAATGTAGTTAACAAAATCCTTTTCATAGCCTAAAGTCTGAAGTAAAATGGCTCCCATCAACGCATCAGTCCGGCTTTCCTTTGACCCTTTATTGCTTAAATAAGCCTCAATTATGCCGTGTGTTTTTTGGATGACAACTTGATACTGCTGAGTCAGACGCTCTGCCTCAATTTTTTTCTTTTCAGCTATTATTTTGCCATTGAGTGTACGAACTTCTGCCAGTTTTTTGGCCATTTCAATCCGATCAGTTTTAAACGTCGGACCTTGATATTTTTCATTAATAACCGTTATTGCTTGGTTAAAGGAAGAATTTAATTGAGTTTTCGTCTCTTCATGTTTAGCCAAGGTTTCAGTATAATTTTTATTGGCCTCTTTTAATTGAGTAAACAATTCTCCTACTTTGCCGGTTCCAAGCTCACTTGAAGGGATGATTTGGATAAGATGGGTGGCTTCACTTGTTTTCTTAATATTAAGATAGTTAAAACCAAAGTCACCAAATTGTCTTGCAGAAGCCAGAGCAAGCTTGGTTGTAGCAGCTATCCCTTTTATTGCAACAGCCTCACCGCCATAACCTACGATTGCCGCTGATGTTCCATTGAGAAGAGCAGCGCCGGTAATGGCATTACCACCAACCAAATGTCCCACGGCAGATAGGCCAGCCATATAAGAACCTGCGCCACCTCCAGCAAAATAACTGGCTACAGTACTTACACCAGCCCCTGCCGCTGGCGCACCCGTTCCCGCAGTATATACTGTAACGACAGCCGCTGTTGCACTCGCTACCGCTATTGCTGACCAAAAAACGGTCTCATTTTTCCAGAAGGGCTTATTGTAAATATCTTCAAATCTCAGCTCTTCTGTATCAGTTAGCAAGTTACTTGCTTTTTCTGCCACCTTGTCTTTTGCAATGCCAGAGATTTTTCCAATCGCTTTTGCTTTTTCTGACACCTTTGATTTCAATGACTCCCAATAAGAGGGGGCTTCTGTTTGATTTTCTTCAACGGACGGTTTTTCAGGTTTTTCAGTACTCCCCCACCACGCCATTGATTGATGGGAAAATATTGCGAAAATCAAAAGTGTAAATACAGTTAAGATAGGTTTTTTCATAAATAACTCCTAGTCAATTGATGATGAAATAATAAATAATATATTCATGTGAATAAAGGCATTATTTGTGCCAAAAATAAAAAATGAGCGGGGTGTGAACAAGAAAAAAAAATCCTATTTCTTTAAGAAATAGGATTTTTTTTTGAGATTTTTGCACATAGCGTTATGCGAATAAGTTTCTATTATCGCGCACATAAATGGATTTTCCGCATGACTTTTCTGATTCACGCACTTCAAAAAGTTGGATGGCTAAGATTAAGTCAAGCAGTTTTTTGTAGCCATAATTTTTAGGGCTAAATTCTGGAAATTGGTTCGTTATTTTTTGCCCAACCCCGCCTAAGTGATTCCAATTACTATCAATAGCACTTCTTAACAATTTAACCAATCGAGTATCGGATTTCAATTGTATCGTATCTTTTTTTTCCTGATCCTGCCCAAGACTTTCTGTGTAGATAAATTTGTCACAAGCCACAATGAAAGCTTCAGGTGTTTTTTGCTCCCCAAAACCATAGACGTTTAAAGCTGACTTATGAATCCGTCTTACTAAAGGCGTAAAATCGCTATCACTGGAGACAATACAAAAGGCATCTATTTTTTTTGAATAAAGCAAATCCATTGCGTCAATGATCATCGCAGAGTCGGTTGCGTTTTTTCCAACAGTATAGGCAATTTGTTGGACTTTATTGATATCAAATTGAGGGGCAATATTTTTCCAGCCCTTTAAGTTTGGGCTTGTCCAGTCGCCATAAGCACGTTTGACTGTGGGAATGCCATGTTTTGCTATCTCTGATAGTACACTTTCAATCTTGGTGGCTTGTGCATTATCTGCATCAATGAGCACTGCTAATTGTTGTTCCGGTTTCATGTTTGAGTTATTCCTATTTTTTCATTTCGATAACTCAAGCATCGCAGATAATGTCATTTAGTTTATATAAAATGATAGACGAATGGTCATTTACATTTGATAAACGGTTAGACTGTCCAATAAGCCAATCGCTCTCGATGGTAGCGGGGGAAACACTCCATGCAGTCATGGCGGCTTTGGACCTATAACCAATTGATTCGCACCTTCAAAACATTAACTACAGGGATTAGTTATTAGCAGGGATAAATCAATACCGATTTTGTTAAGGCTAAAGGGTTTTGACTTATC
>JALXAQ010000042.1 GCA_026991885.1 Thiotrichaceae bacterium | reverse complement strand
CTACGCACCCTGACGCGAAAAAGGTGCGTAGGACGCACCCTAAAAATATCATTTTATTTCAATTACTTAAATACTTATGTCTAAGAGAGTGCGCTCCGCAAAGGAACGATAAAAAAAATTGCTTGTCGTTATTTCCGATAATGCCTAATCAAACGGATGCCGCCTAATAATCGTTTCATTGCGATCCGCCCCAGTAGAAATAATATCAACTGGAATTTCAATTAAATTCTCAAGTTTTTCCAAATACAGGCGAGCATTTATAGGTAATTCTTCATAGCGACGTACCCCAACCGTGGATTCTTGCCATCCCGCCATTTCAATATAAATCGGCTCACCTCCCTCATGATAGTCAACACACAAGCGCAATGTCTCCAAACCATCAAGTACATCCAACTTTGTGATACACAAGCCAGTGATACTATTGATGAGACGAGAGCGTCGTAAAGCAACCGTATCAATCCAGCCACAGCGACGAGAGCGACCCGTTGTTGCCCCAAATTCGTGGCCTTTTGTCGCTAAATGTTTGCCAACGTCATCAAATAATTCAGTCGGGAAGGGTCCCGATCCCACTCGCGTCGTATAAGCTTTGGTGATGCCTAAAATATAGTCAAAATCGCGTGGTCCTACGCCACTGCCTGTCGCAGCACCGCCCGCCGTGGTATTTGAAGAGGTGACAAAGGGATAGGTGCCTTGATCGATATCTAACAAGGTGCCTTGTGCGCCTTCAAATAGCACATTTTTATCAGCCGCCCGTAATTGGCTCAACAATTCTGGAATATCCTTCACCATTGGCACTATAGTATCAGCAATCGCTAAGCTTTCATCCAAGACTTTTTGAAATTCAACCGGTTCAGCTTTGTAATAATTTGAAAGCGCGAAATTATGATAGTCCATGACTTCACGGAGCTTAGTCGCAAATTCTTCAGGATTCAATAAATCACTGATCCGCAGTCCCCGTCGTGCGACTTTGTCCTCATAAGCTGGACCAATCCCACGCCCCGTTGTACCAATTTTGGCTTTACCGCGTGCTTGTTCACGGGCATGATCGAGGGCAACATGGTAGGGCAATAGTAAGGGGCAAGCGCCACTGATACGCAAACGTTCCCGCACGGGCACTCCTTTGGCTTCAAGCATTTGAATTTCTGTCAGTAAAGCCGTGGGCGAGAGTACGACGCCGTTACCAATCAAACATTGTACCCCTTCGCGTAAAATGCCTGAGGGAATGAGATGTAAAATGGTTTGTTGGCTGTCAATGACGAGAGTATGTCCGGCATTATGTCCGCCCTGAAAGCGAGTGACTGCTGCTGCGCGTTCTGTTAAAAAATCTACGATTTTGCCTTTACCTTCATCGCCCCATTGGGTGCCGATGATCACTAGGTTTTTACCCATGATATTTTCTCTTTAGTTGCACAAAAAAAAGCGAGAGAACACTACCATATTATCATTAAGGAGTCCAAGATTTATCTTGGGCAGTAAAAAGCTATATAATGTCCCCATGTCAAGCAAAAAACCAATTTCATCTGAACACACGCCCGCGATGCAACAATATCTTCGCGTTAAGGCGGATTATCCCGACATGCTATTGTTTTTTCGCATGGGGGATTTTTATGAATTATTTTTTGAAGATGCTCAGCGGGCGGCGCGTCTTTTAGATATTGCCCTGACTTCTCGTGGTAAAAAAGGGGGGCAATCCATCCCGATGGCTGGTGTGCCCTTTCATGCCATAGAAACTTATCTCGCTAAATTGGTACGTCAAGGTGAATCCGCCGTCATTTGTGAGCAAATCGGTGATCCCGCTACCAGTAAAGGCTTGGTTGAGCGTCAAGTCACTCGCATTATTACGCCCGGTACTTTGACTGATGAAGCTTTATTAGATGAGCGTCAAGAAAGTTTATTAGCCGCTATCTATCAAGTTGAAAATATTATCGGGATTACGACGCTGGATTTAGCCAGTGGACGTTTTGTCTTGATTGAAGTTGAGGGACTAACTTTGCTCAATAGTGAATTGGAGCGGCTCCGTCCAGCAGAATTGTTGGTGAGTGAAGATTGTCGGATCAATTTGCCCGCCTTTCATTTACGCAAACAGCCCTCTTGGTATTTTGATTTGGAGACGGCTTTGCGATTACTCACGCAACAATTTGGTACCCGTGATTTATCTGGATTTGGTTGCTCACATCTCAGCGTCGCTTTAAGGGCGGCTGGTTGTTTATTGCAATATGCGCGTGAAACGCAGCGTACTCACTTGCCCCATATTCACTCTTTGCATTGGGAACGGCGTGAAGATAGTATTTTATTGGATGCCGCGAGTCGGCGTAATTTGGAGTTAGATAGTCGTATCATTGGGCAGCGTGAGCATACTTTAGTTAATATTATGGATGAGTGTGCAACGCCAATGGGGGGGCGCTTATTGCGCCGCTGGTTGCATCGTCCTTTGCGTGATATTGCACTTTTACGGGCGCGTCATCACACGGTTGGCGTATTTCTTGAGAATCATCAATGTGTTGATGTGTTGTATCAACAATTACGGGCGGTGGGTGATATTGAACGTATTTTGGCACGGGTTGCTCTTAAATCGGCACGCCCGCGTGATTTAAGCCAATTGGGTTCAGCCTTGGGCACTTTACCCGATTTGCAAAAGCAATTAAGGGAATTTGATAGCCTTCATTTGCAAAATTTGGCTCAAAAAATTGGCGTATTTCCTGAAATTCAAGCATTGTTATCTGCCGCGATTGTTGAAAAGCCGCCCTTGTTGTTGCGTGACGGGGGAGTGATTGCGCCAAACTATGATAAAGAGCTTGATGAGTTACGCAGTTTAAGTGAAAACGCTGGGCAATATTTGGTGGACTTAGAAAGCCGCGAGCGTGAGTCTACCGGTATTAATAATTTAAAAGTCGGTTTTAATAAGATACATGGTTATTATATTGAAATCAGTCGAGCACAGGCGAATAAAGTACCTAGTCATTATATGCGTCGCCAAACCCTTAAAGCGGTGGAGCGGTATATTACGGATGAATTGAAAGGTTTTGAAGATAAAGTATTGAGTGCTAAAGAGCGGGCGCTGAATCGGGAAAAATATTTGTATGAATTATTGTTAGATAAATTGCTTGAATCCTTAACCGATTTACAAGCCACTAGTGCTGCTTTGGCAGAGTTGGATGTGTTAAATAATTTTGCTGAGCGTGCTGATACCTTGAAATTTTATCCGCCTGAATTTACTGATAAGCCGTGTATTGAAATTATTGAAGGGCGGCATCCCGTTGTGGAGGCGGTGCTGGATGATCCGTTTATACCGAATGAGTTACGATTGGATAAAAATAAGCGTATGTTATTGATTACAGGGGCTAATATGTCAGGCAAGTCTCTTTACATGCGACAAACGGCTCTCATTGTCTTACTCGCGCATATCGGCAGTTTTGTGCCCGCCCAACAGGCAAAAATAGGTCCCATTGATGGTATTTTTACCCGTATTGGTGCCAATGATGATTTAGCTGGGGGGCGTTCAACATTTATGGTAGAGATGACGGAAACGGCTAATATTTTGCACAATGCGACCCGTAATAGTCTTGTTTTGATGGATGAAATCGGGCGCGGTACGAGTACCTTTGATGGTTTATCCTTAGCGTGGGCTTGTGTGGAATATTTGGCCAATCAAATTGGTGCTTATACGCTTTTTGCGACGCATTATTTTGAATTGACGCGCTTGCCAGAGTTGTATCACAATATCGCTAATGTTCATTTAGAGGCAGTAGAGCAGGATGATAAGCTCATTTTTATGCATACTGTTAAGGAGGGTCCAGCGAATAAAAGTTATGGATTGCAAGTGGCATTATTAGCGGGTGTGCCTAAAAATGTTGTCAATCAAGCCCGCGTCCGTCTCAAACAATTAGAGAATCAACAATTACAAACCCTGTCACAACAGACAGAATTGGATTTGCAGCCGCCGCCTGCGGCGCCCCATCCAGTGATTAGTCAATTGAAAAGTGTCTCACCAACGGATATGACACCGAGACAGGCTTTAGAGTTGGTTTATCAATTAAAAGTGTTATTAGATGAAGCATGACAAAAAAAACATTCTATCAATTTTTAGGCGTTGAGCCAGACGCTTCTCCAGAAGAAATAAAAACGGCTGTTCAATATTTGGCTAAAAAATTTAATCCGAAGATGTATCCTCATAATGCTCGGGTTGCCAATCATTTCAAGAAGATTCAATTAGTTTACAAAGTATTAATGAATCCACAGAAACGGGCAGCTTATGATGCTAAATTAGCCGAAAAAATAGGGCAAGTTCAGGGAACGAAGGATAATAACGGGCTGGGGACTTGGGAAAAAATGGTCTATCGTGTGGAGATTCATTGGTTTTGTTATATCGAAGCCTTGTTGCTTATGATGATTCCCGCTTATTTTTTATTTATTGAGCCCAAATTTTTAGTTGACTTTCTGGAAAAAAGTGATTTTTTGAATCAAGCGTATATAGAAATCGCTTGTTCTGGATTGTTAGTGTTAGCAATTTTAGTATTGCAACATCGCTTGTTGAGACAATTCACCACCATTTTGGTGATAACTTCTCAACGAACTATTAACAAATTTGGTTTGTTTTTCAAAAAAAATATTGAAATCACTCATGCTCAATTTGAAGATATTCAAATTAAACAGGGCATTTTGGGCAAAATTTTAGATTTTGGTACAATCAAAATGAGAGAGAGAGGTGAGAACGGTCAAATAAAAATAATACAGGTGAGCATGGTTACGTCACCTCATGAATTTGAAAAACAGTTGATGTTTATCATAAAACATAGTGCTTTCCGTCCAAGATAAATCTTGGACTCCTTAAAAAAAAAAAGGTAAATTTTATGCGTCCTACTGGTCGAGCACCCAATGTTCTTCGTGAAATTAAGTTGACACGTCATTATACTCGATATGCGGAAGGTTCCGTTTTAGTCGAATTTGGACAAACTAAAGTTTTATGCACCGCGACTGTTGAGGAGCGTGTTCCTCGATTTTTGAAAAATAAAAAAACGGGTTGGATAACAGCGGAATATGGCATGTTGCCACGTTCGACTCATGATCGTTTACAGCGCGAGGCTGCCCGTGGTAAACAAGGGGGGCGCACTTTAGAAATCCAACGCTTAATTGGGCGCTCGTTACGGGCGGTGGTGGATTTAAATGCCCTGGGCGAGCGTACTGTGACGTTTGATTGTGATGTGATTCAAGCCGATGGTGGGACGCGGACGGCTGCTATCACGGGAAGTTATGTTGCTCTCGTTGATGCTATGCGATATTTGTTAAAACGCAAAAAGCTCAAAACTAATCCGATTCATGGTGCTATCGCGGCGGTGTCGGTTGGCATTTATAAAGGTGTGCCTATTTTAGATTTGGAGTATAAGGAAGATTCGGAGGCTGAAACGGATATGAATATTGTGATGAACGATGGTCTTGCTTATGTTGAAATTCAGGGTACTGCGGAAGGACATGCTTTTCGCCATGATGAATTAGAGACTATGTTGCGCCTTGCTAAAGAGGGCATTAGTCAGTTGCTTGAAAAACAAAAGGCTGTTTTGGCACTTTGAAAATTGACGGGTAATGTAGGGTGCGTCCTACGCACCCTGACTCTTAATTTGTGCGGAGTACGCACCCTACAACACCCATCAAAATAAGCTTGACAGAGTACTAATACTCCGTCAATTTTTTTTTTGTTGGAGTACAAAGCTTTAGCTTTGTACTTCAAAACGTCAAGATAACATTGACAGAACTACCTTATGGTTAACGCTGAATCTATTTAATCCGTTTATTCCGTCAGTCCTATATTTATCGTTCCGTTGCTCTGCAACGGAATGCCTGCCTCGACGCTCTGCGTCGAAATTTTAACAGATCATCTACTCATTATGAGCGCTTTTGAATATGCAGCACTAGATAAAACGGGACGTACTCGCAAAGGCGTACTAGAAGGTGATACACCCCGACAAGTCCGTCAACAACTTCGTGAACAAGGCTTAACGCCACTATCCATAGAAGAAGTTAACCGCCCCACGACTCAACCTCGCCGCATTAGCATCAGTGCGACCGATTTAGCCTTACTGACTCGTCAACTGGCTACCTTGGTACGATCAGGATTAGCCTTAGAAGAAGCACTGGGGGCGATTTCTGAACAAAGCGAAAAAGCCCGTTTAAAATCCTTGCTATTAGCGGTACGTTCACGAGTATTGGAAGGGCATAGCTTGGCAGACGGTTTAAGCGATTTTCCCAGCGTTTTTCCCTCAGTCTATCGCGCCACCGTCGCAGCCGGTGAACAATCTGGGCATTTAGACTTAGTCTTAGAACGACTTGCCGATTACACCGAAAATCGTCAATATATTCGACAAAAAACCTTATTAGCCTTATTTTATCCCGCCTTACTGACGGGCGTTGCACTATTAGTCGTGCTAGGATTATTAACTTACGTCGTGCCACAAGTGGTACAAGTATTTAATCATATTAATCAAGAATTGCCTTGGTTGACACGTACCCTGATTAGCTTTAGCCAGTTTTTACAAGACTGGGGCGGCTGGCTACTATTTTTATTAGTAACTGTGGGAATGGGTATCGCTTATCTCTTGCGTTTTGACAAGCCATTAGCGATTTTTCATCATATATTATTATACACGCCTTTAGTCTCGCGCTTAGAACGTGGTGCCAATGTGGCTCGCTTTACTCGCACTCTGAGCATTCTCACAGAAAGTGGCGTACCCATGTTAGACGCTTTGCGTATCACAGCCCAAGTGGTTTCTAACCGTCAGATACGTCAAGCTGTTGAAGCGGCTAATCAAAAAGTCCGCGAAGGGAGCAGCCTACACACCGCTTTAGGAGAAAGTGGATTATTTCCGCCAATGACTTTGCACTTGATAGCCAGCGGCGAAGCGGGTGGCAAACTGGAAACGATGTTAGAACGTGCAGCTATCATGCAGGAGCGTGAACTTGAAACGTTGATTGGCGTATTGTTAGGCTTATTTGAGCCCTTGCTGATTTTATTGATGGGCGGGATTGTGTTGACCATTGTATTAGCGATACTCATGCCTATTTTTGAATTGAATCAATTAATTTCCTAATTATCATGGATATCAAACCACTGACGCTATTCACATTATTAATGATAATGACGGCTTGTGCCACATCCAGCCGCCCTGTTATTTTTTCAGAGCAGCATAAAATTGGCGAGAAGTACATGGAAATACGTTTACGAGGGACGATAGAATTAGCCAATCAGAAAATCAATGGCTTAAAATTGACAGAATTATCAGGCTTAGCTTGGGATGAAGATGAGGCGATATTATATGCCATATCAGATAAAGGCGACCTGTTTCATTTGCGCCCCAGCATTCAGCAAAATACGCTTATTGCGCTGACACCTTTATCCGCCTATCGCCTAGAAACTAAACTAACAAAAGATTCTGAAGGTTTAGCCATTTTAAACGGAGACAATGGCGTGGCAGGGGATACTGAATTGGTGATTTCTTTTGAAGGCAAACCTCAAATTGCGCGATTTACGCCAAAAGGAAAGCGGTTAGGTGATTATACTTTGCCAAGCGTCTTACAAAACATCAAAAATTATTATGAACCCAACAAGGCACTTGAAGCCGTTACAGTGCATCCAGACATAGGGATTATCACCGCCCCAGAATGGCCATTCAAAGGTGCTGTTGATGGACAACATAAACATACGCTTTACGCACTTGATGGTAAGCAGTGGACTTTTCCAGCCTACCCGGCTCCAAATAGTGCGATAGTCGCCTTAGAAGCTTTAGAAGATGGCTCTCTCTTGATATTAGAACGAGCGTTTTCGTCTGTTTTTCAACCCGTGATTATTAGTTTGCGACAACTGTGGTTATCAGGCAATCACCGCTTGATTGCCGTTTTTGATAGTAGTCAAGGCTGGGAAGTGGACAATTTTGAGGGATTGACACATCATCGGGGAAAGTATTTTTTTATGGTGAGCGACGACAATGAGAATAGTTTGCAACGGACATTGTTGTGTTATTGGGAATTGATTATTTGAATAGTCAGCCTTATTAATATATAAGTACCTCACCCTGAAACGAAATATGCGAAGCTAATTTGAATGTATTTTGGAGTCCAAAGCTTTAGCTTTGGCTCAGTACCTCTGCGAAAAAATTATGTCAAAAGCACGCAAAACCAAACCCACGAAAAAAGTGGTATCAGAACACGATAAAAGTTATCGACGGCTTTTTTCTCATGCCCGGATGATTGAAGATTTACTTCGGGGATTTGTCAAAGAAAAATGGGTGGAAGAGTTAGATTTTAGCACTTTAGAAAAGGTGAACGCCAGCTATGTGACCGAGGATTTTCGCTCACGCGCTGATGATGTGATTT
>JALXAQ010000041.1 GCA_026991885.1 Thiotrichaceae bacterium | reverse complement strand
TGTAAGAAATCACCGTTTGATCCGGCTGAATAGTTATTATCATACAAAGCGCCAGTGAGCATGGCATCTCCAGCTACAGTTAGCTTATAACCTGGGGTGGTGGTGGCGATGCCGACGTTGCCTGCATTAGTAAAGTACATCACATTATCAGTTCCTGATTTAATATTTAAAGCATTTGTTCCAGTATCATCGGCGTCGTAATTAAATATCATTGCCCCGTTAGTTGATAGCACTAAATTACCACTGCTATCTTGCAAATAAACGTCTGTTCCTCCTAAATATATATATCCGTTAGCACCTGATTTAATGTTTCCATTTACTTCTAATTTTTCTGAAGGACTATTTACCCTAATACCTACATTGCCATTTCTATCAATTACCATTCTCGTACTAGGAACTGTATCGCCAGTAGCAAAGACAATATCTCGCGCAAGACCAGTAGTGGTTCGTGGTTGTAAAACTAAATTTCCAGCCTCATTATATGGATAGGAGCCACTAGTAGAATAAGTTTGTAAAATATAAGCCAAACCATCATTACTTGGTGCAGAACTCCTACCATTTAATCCAGATATAGCCACACCCATAGTTGCACCAAAAATTGCGTCCCCGCCATAAACTTGCAAATCTGCACTTGGCGTATTCGTCCCAATCCCCAACCGGTTATTAGTATCATCCCAATAGAAGTTTGAGTTGTCTTGAGCAAGACCATTAGCGCCTTGGAAAACTACTGAACCAGTGGTGAATTGAGGGTTTAAATTGCCTGAAACAGTTAAGTCTCCAGCTACTGTTAAGTTATTGCCAATGCTAGCATTTTGGGAAACTGTTAATTGGGTAGTGGAAGCTTGGCCAGTTACTGCTAGATTAGTGGAAGTAGCATTAGTAAAGGTAGCATTAGTGCCAGTTAAGCTGGTAAAAGTGCCAGCAGCTGGAGTAGTGGCGCCAATGACAGTGTTGTCTATAGTACCAGCATTGATAGTTAAATTATCTGCTACTTCAGAGTCTTGCCAGTCAAAGGATAAAGTGCCGGAATTAGCGAGTTTGTCTTTGGAGACTGAATTATCAGCTAAAGATGTGATTGTTGAGTCAAATGGGATGGTTTCTTTGCCTTATATTGGTAATGTGAATCTACTAGGTCTAACACTACAACAAGCAGAAAGGCGGATTGAAGCGCTATTAAGTAAAGATTTGCAAAATCCTAAAGTCAGTATTAAGCGCACCCAAAAAGCGATTCGGCAAGTGACGGTAGAAGGTGCAGTAAAAACACCAGGTGTTTTCCCTATTGTTAGCTCAATGACATTTCTGCAAGCAATAGCAATGTCCCAAGGGATAACTGATTTAGCTGATGTGACACATGTGTTTGTCTTTAGAGATGGCATACAATATGCGGTTGATTTATACAAAGTTCGGCATGGTTTAAGCCCTGATCCCGTTTTAAAACAGAATGATCGCATTGTGGTATTAAAATCAAATAGAAAAGTTAAAGAAAAGAAAGTACTGGAATATTTGCCTGCCTTATTAACACCTTTATCTTTGATTATGTGATTTATCGTTAGGAAGTTTCAAGTAATGAATCCACCCATATTGCACAGATTTTTTGTTCCTGATAGGAGCATATCAAGAGAACCATAATCGCTCTACGCAACGATTGATATGATTCAAACAGGGGTAAAAGGGCAAGTAAGATGGGTAGAATCATTGCTTGGAACTTCCTTGTTTCAGATAAATAATTTCCTGATAAAAGGAGTAAAAGCTTTAGCTTTTCAATCATCAAGACGAAATTTAAGAGTAATTGTTGGGTTACGTTATTTCGCTACGCTCAATAAGCTAACCCAATCTACACTTTGCTGTCCCAGCTTAAATTGATAGCCTATTTAGGCTACTAATTTAAAGCGGGATAGGTGACCTCATCGCAAACAACCCACACCCTTCGACAAGCTCAGGGAGCGGTGTCCTGAGTTTACCGAAGGGCAGTTCCCTGAGCGTGTCGAAGGGTGCGGGTGAATATAGGCAGATGGCTTACATATCAGTGGGAGATACTAAAAAACTAATCATTTTCTTCAATCCACATCATCTGAATAGCTTCTAGTATTTTTTCATTGGAGTGCTCTGGATTATCATTAAAGTTTTCCAATTCAATCACCCATTGTCGCAGGTCTGTAAAACGTACATATTGTGGGTCAACATCAGGATGTGCTTCAATTAAATCCAGTGCAATATCAAGTGTATCTATCCATTTTAATTCCATTATTCAATCCTTAGTGAGTTTCTGACACCATATTGATGGTATATTTTGGTATCTCTACCACTAAATCTTCATCAACTACTTTAGCTTGGCAACTTAACCGTGAGTCAGGGTCAACGCCCCATGCTTTATCTAGATAATCTTCTTCAAGATCGGTTGCTTCTTCTAATGAATCAAACCCTTCGCGCACATAGACATGACAGGTTGTACAGGCGCATGATTTTTCACAAGCATGC
>JALXAQ010000040.1 GCA_026991885.1 Thiotrichaceae bacterium | reverse complement strand
GCCCCCATCCCACCCTCTTCTACTGAAGGCTTATTAAAGGATGACAATGCTAACGGCATACGTGATGATATAGATCAACTCATTGAGCAAAAATTCTCATACTCTCCAGAAATAAAGCGAGCCGCAGAGCAAGAAGCGCGTGCTTTACAGCAATTTATGGAGGCGACGACAAAGGAAGAGGCTTTAAAAGCAGCAGAACAAATTGCACGAGCAACAAGCTGTACTTTTAAAATACTGTCCGCACCCAGTCGTGATTATGAAAAAAGACAAGCATTGTCTAAAGAATTAGAAATTTGGACAACGAATACAAAAGAACGCTTATCCAAATATTTAGAATCCAGCAAACTGATTGGTGGCGCCTATTTTATGCAGCCCGTTGAACCCGTCTGTGATTTTATGACTTCATTTGCTCAACAAAATGAAAATGATTGTGAGCCAGACAAATTTCGAGTCGTCTTTAGCAATGGAGAATTGACAACACCTAAACAGGGTTTTACAGCCCTGAATGAGTTAGCCCTCAATGTCGGCAATACTGAACAAGGAATGACATACAACCTGGCTTACAATTACTCAGCCGATGCCTTTGAGAAACTTTTGCAAACATCAGATCAGCGTCAGTGGTATGTCAATTTGGCGCGACTGGTGTATAACTGGAAATATGAAGTTAATACGCCAGAATTAAATGAACATGTTGAAAAATATCGAGAAGCCATTTTACATGGACAAAAAGTATTAGTCGTTTCTCATTCAGAAGGGAATTTTTATAGCAACCTAGCTCAACAAATGCTTGCTAATCAGAAACCAGCAATTGCTATGAAAAGCTTCGGACTATTTGGGGTAGCAACGCCAGCCAATCATATTAAGGGCACTTATCTGACTAATCACCTTGATATAATCACATCAATACCAGGATCATTGCCAGCAAATTGGACGCTGCGTAGAGCAGATAGTGGAAAAATTGTTGATCAGATTGGCGCTATCCCAGCCCATAGTTTTACAGATACCTATTTATCGCCTTATTATGATATTCGTCCCGAAATCGTTAAAGGTATTAAACAAGAACTCAATCAATTAAAAGAGCCACCACAAGTGGTTAAAAGTGGCTCAATGACAGTGACGCTGACTTGGAATCTTGAAAATAAAAATGATGTTGATTTGCATATTTTTGAACCCGATCAAACTCATGTATATTATAGCAGTAAAACGGGTAACAGTGGGTATTTAGATGTTGATAATACGAATGGATTTGGCCCGGAACATTATTATACTGATTGTCAAAAATTACAGGTTGGGGAATATCTTGTGGGCATAAAGTATTACAGTGACAGCTCAACACCCGCAAGAGATGTGACAGCAACGGTGACTATTTCAATCCCCGGCTCAACAAGAACTTTTATAACCAAGCTAGATAACGCCAACCAAGTTGGTTCAAATATTGTAGAATTAGCCAAAGTCGTTATTGGGCGCAGCCAAAGTGGAAAACTGACATATCAGATTATTCCGATGGTAAGTACTGAATCATAAATTATCGGAGCCACTAAGTCCTGGCCCCGATATGCTCGATAAACGCTTTAAACAGTTCCAATCCTGGCCATGTTTGCTGATTGATAGGCTTATGCTTTTGTACCCAAAGCGGGGCCAAACTCAGGGGTATTAATTTGATACCCAATGATGTCAAATCAGCAGTCAGACGAGCAAGAGACATAGACAGCGGTAGAGGCATCGGAATTTTGTTCACTTTTCCGGCAAAGGGAGTTGAACAAAATTGCGGTGCCGAGGTAACGCTATACTCTCTGCAAGCCACTGGTCTGAAAGAATGAATAGCGCAAGATTCATTGATCAGAAAGGGACAAGGTATCTGCCAGGAAAAATAGTCGGCGGCGAGGGCATATACCTTATCATCATCAAAGCGCTCCGACAGAAACAGATCAATGACATGTTGCGCCTCCAACCGTTCGGCAATTTTATTAAAACGTTCCACAAATAGCTGCTTCTTTTCACCCCTTATCGAATTGAGAATATCGAAAACAAAGAAGGCTTCCGGTGCTGACAATGGAACCATCTGCCGGCAACAAACCCCGCACCCTGCTTTGCATGAAACCGTTTTTCCCTGATCATTCTCTTTTTTTTCAGCCCTTTGCATCAGAATGTTGGTCAACTCTATGGCTGAAGGGACTAATTCCGCCAGGCGCATAGGTCCAGTATCCACAGTCACATTGCTCTTGATAGGACCAAGGGGGGTTTCAATCTCGACTTTAAATATACCCGCCTTGTTACTGGTTTTTTTCATGTCCAATCTCCTTTAGGGCAACCATAAAGGATTGCCCCTACAATTGATATTTTATTTGTCATACATATAATTATTAGCAACATTAATCTACAGCGACCTCAAAAAGGTGCGTGGGACATTAAGGTAGAACGGCCAGTTACCCGAACCGCCCCCTCACAGAATCCCGACGTGCGGGACTACCGCATCGGGC
>JALXAQ010000039.1 GCA_026991885.1 Thiotrichaceae bacterium | reverse complement strand
GCTGTCTTTTGAAGAATTCCTATTTATAGCAAGATCATTTTTAGATTTTTACATGCTATATATTTGCATTTTTATTCCAACTGGCCATCGTGGGAAGATATCACGGAAAATATTTTTCAAAGCTCTTACTAATGTAAAGGAGCCTTATTTGGAAAAAGCCGAAGCCATATCTGCATATTTTGACACAAATGTTTTTGGCTCGTCTGATTTTGGTGATTGGAATCCAAAGAATTGGGGAACATTATTGATTTCCTTGCGAGATAAGATAGCACATAGAGATATAATTCGCCCCTCATTTGATAGCGATGAAACTTTAGCGCAAGATGTTTTATTCAATTGGCCAACTCTCCGAGGAACAACATACGAAAGATTTTGTCAGTATATAGAAAACGGGATATTTACAATGTTGAGAGATGTGTCACCGATATTGTATGAATTAGAATGGAAAGCAGGCCGCCCAAGGCCAGGATTATGGTGAAAAAAAATGGCAGACTAACCCTGCGTTAAGCCGATCCGTCTTTGGCTCAGGTATGCGGCGCTATTTTTGCTCAATTTTCTTCGGTAAAATTAGGTTGCGTTTGCTAAATCAGCGGGCGACTTACGCTCTCATTAGGTTGGCTGTTCGCCTAACACGATAAACTAAGAACATGAATTATCCAATAGATAACCTTCGCCCCGATGATTTTGAAAAACTTGCTTTCTACCTTTTAGATGATATGGGATTTAAGAACCTAGAATGGAGAAAAGGTGGCGAAGGCGTTTCTGCCACCGATGGCGGTCGAGACTTGTCTGGGAAATATGCAAAAGTCGAGCCTGACGACTCCATAGTTATAGAAAACTGGTGGATTGAAGTCAAACATCGTTCAAACACCTTAAAAAAGTTGACTGTTCAAAGTATTGTTCTTAATTCTGCTGCCCGTAAAGATGTTGATGTTTTTGCAATTTTTACAAACAGTGTAATTTCAAACCCAACTCTCGATTGGATTAAAGAATTCCAATATACTTATTCAAAGCCACGCATTGTTGTTTGGCAAAAACATGACATTGAACGCATCCTAAGGAAATATCCAAAAACTGCTTCTATGTTCTTTCCAGAGTCAATGACTTTGCCTGAACAATTGGAAAGCGTAAAACAAAGGTTTTGGAATCAATTGGGCTATCCAACAATAAGCGAAGTTGAACTTTTCTGGTTAAACCTTCAATCGCTAAACTGGGATGGGTCTAAACTTTTACCTATTGTTGTTGCTGATTGCGCTATGAATGGCGTTAACGTCAGAAAATGGGGTTTAGTGATCGATGATGAATTACTAATTGAAACTTTGTTAGTTGGGCTCATAAATGTGCCCTTTTTTTCAACTCGGTTTGGACAACAAGGGTTAAATCAACTACCTTTCATGTGCGGTTTAGAATACCTACTACAAAGCGCACTAATTCGCCTAGACCTAAACAAGGTAGTTGATTTACTACTCAATATGTTCGACTTCGCTGATTTTTCGAATCCACCGCCACCAGAACTTTCAAATATTGTGCTTCACCCTCTTATAAGCAATGTGTACAGCAGTTTACTTCGCAACTGTTCACAAGATTGTGAGAGATATAGTTGTAATAGTTCAGCACCTAATGAAGTTGGATTGTTCTATTTCCGCAAATTTTCAAGCGAAACAGAAAACGAGGAAGATGACACAAAGCCGTTTGTACTAATTAGCCTAAACGATGTGAAATGCAAATTGGACTTATTCTCAATCGGTGAACATTGTTCATTAGGCGATGATATTCCAGAAAATATAACAGAAAAATCTGTACTAACAGATCATCTTGGCATGATTCAAAATGTGTTATTAAGACGTATTGCAAATATCACAAATTCCTCCAAGTAACGCCACCCAACCCCGCGTTAGGCTGACCCGGAACGTTGGTCATCGCATTCGAGGCTGGCGGCCAGCCAACGCGCAGGAGCGCCCGCCCGCGGGCATGATGTGCGGGCGTACGCGTGGGTCCGCGCCAAGAAAGAATGAAAATAGAACGCAGACACATCTGATGCCCGCAGATTCTCGCAGATTCTCCTGATTTTATCTTTTTTTATCTGCGTAGATCAGCTTTTTCTGCGTCCTCTGCGTTCTATTTGCGAAGTGGCAGTCTGGTGCGCATAAGCGACGAAATCAAGGAACAGGTGACGCGGGAGCTGGAAATTGCACGGGCTGGAATAATCAAATTTGATCCCTTTGTGGGATCGTGATAAACTGTCGCTATGCGTATCATCGCCCGAAGAACACTCAGAATTTACTGGGAGGCGCATCCTGATGTGCGACAAGCGCTTCAGGCCTGGTATGCTGACGCCAAACGGACTGCGTGGCATTCACCAGCGGATGTCAAGCGCATTTATCGCAACGCCAGCATTATTGCCAATAATCGGGTCGTTTTCAACATCAAAGGCAATCGCTACCGTCTGATTGTGGCTATCGATTACGAACGCCTTGTCGTCTATATCCGATTCATCGGAACCCATGCTGAATACGAC
>JALXAQ010000038.1 GCA_026991885.1 Thiotrichaceae bacterium | reverse complement strand
GATTGCGCGGATTTAAAATCAAAACCCTTGAATCACGGATTAAACCGATTACACAGATTGCGCGGATTTAAAATCAAAACCCTTGAATCACGGATTAAACCGATTACACAGATTGCGCGGATTTAAAATCAAAACCCTTGAATCACGGATTAAACCGATTACACAGATTGCGCGGATTTAAAATCAAAACCCTTGAATCACGGATTAAACCGATTACACAGATTGCGCGGATTTAAAGTCAAAGTCAAAAGATTAGATAATGAGTGTTTTTAGGTTTTTAATCCGTGTCATCCGCGTCATCCGTAAAATCCGTGATTCAAGGTTTTAGGTTTTTAATCCGTGATTCAAGGTTTTAGGTTTTTAATCCGTGATTGCTACTTATTATAAATATCTTGATCCAAAGCACTTTCACTCTTAGCAATAATCACAGTACCCGCCGCATCGCCAGTCACATTAACAGCCGTTCGCATCATATCTAACAAACGATCCACACCAATAATCAAAGCAATACCCTCCACTGGCAAACCCACCTGATTCAATACCATCGCCAACATAATCAATCCAACGCCAGGTACGCCCGCCGTACCAATTGATGCGAGAGTCGCTGTCAATATCACAGCCAAATAGTCAGCCATGCTCAAATCTATATTATAAACATTAGCAATGAAAACAGTCGCAACGCCCTGCATAATCGCAGTACCATCCATATTAATCGTCGCACCGAGTGGGATAGTGAATGATGCGACAGAATTATCTACACCAAGCTCTTTTTCAGTATTTTCGATATTCACCGGAATGGTGGCATTACTACTCGCGGTACTGAAAGCAAAAACTTGTACTTGTCGCATTTTTTTCAAAAATGTCCATACATTCAAACCGGAAAGCACTTTAAGCAAAACCGGATAAGTGACAAGGGCATGTACAAAAAGGGCAGTGGTGACAACCAAAAAATAGCTTATAAGGGGTTTAATAACCTCAATGCCTTGTAAAGCAAAAGTTTTGGCAATTAAACAAAAAACACCAAACGGCGCAACCATCATCAAGATCACAACCAATTGCATAATAATGGCATTATAATCATTAAATTGTTGTTCAATCCGTTTACCCGATTCCCCTGCCATGACAATCGCAATGCCAAAAAGCAAAGAAAAAACGATTAATGGCAACATTTGCCCCTCAGCCATCGCCTCAACGGGATTATCAGGCACAAGATTGATAATCGTTTGGGCAAGGGAAGGGCTTTCTTTTGCGCTAAATTCTTGTACCGTCGTTGAAGTGAGATCAAAACCCTCTCCGGGGGCGACGATAACAGCTAAGCTGAGGGCGAGAGTGATGGCAAGTGCGGTTGTTCCTAAATAAAATAAAAGCGCTTTACCGCCCAAACGACCTAATTTTTTAATATCACCTAAAGCCGCGACACCACAAACGAGTGAGATAAAAACTAGCGGAACCACTAGCATTTTCAATGACTTGATAAATATTTGACCGATAACGTGGAAAATGTCGCCGACTAGCACTTCTCTGACGAAATTGTTTTCCATAAAAAAGGCGTTCAGTATTGCACCTAAGATGCCGCCGAAAAGCATCGCTAGTAAGATTTGTTTTGTTAAATTTTTGAGTTCCATTATGAATCCTTTAAATTGCGACGCGGAACGTCGATGCAGGCATTCCCCAATGCCATTAAAAGGGCAACCATAAAGGATTGCCCCTACAAACCGTGATTTATGTTCTCGTTCCCACGCTCTGCGTGGGAAACGAAGTAACGGAGCGAAGCGGAGATCATGCATGCCTCGACGCTCCGCGTCAAGTAAAAAATTAAACCATTTCTGGTCCAACATAATCCTTATTAGGATTATCAGGCTCAGCCTTAATCTGCTCACGCCGCCGCTGAACACGTTTTTGCATCGCATCCGCCTTAACAGGAATAGTCTTTTCTCCAAACAGCACTTGTTTTAGCAACTTAAAACTAAACTTTAATAAAGCCACATCGTCCGTTTTCAGTTGCTCAACAGTGGCGGCATCCAAATCATAAACCTCAGAAAATCCATCACTGAGCACAAAATCCCGTACTCCATCAAGGTTATAGCTGCCCAGAAAAAAGAATTGAAAGCTACGCTGTGTCGGCTTACCGATGGTCGGTCCCGCAGAGCGTTTTTTCAAAATAATCTGTCGCCATTCACGGTTCATCTCATCATACTGATCCACAACTTGCTCTTTGCGATAATCACGCACCGTGATAGTACGAGGCTCATTATGACCAAGGCAATGATCTTCCTTGATTAAAAAATAGGTATCTTCATCAGTCGAAGAATTTTCTTGACGCATGGACATCAAGCCGAGCGCATAATATCGACAAACCGTCGGGCGATCTTCATACACACTACAGCCATCCTCACTGAGAAAGGGACAAGCTGGATTATCATCAGCCGTTTTAATCTTGACACCCGGCATCCCATCTCCATCCATTTCATAAGGGAGAGTATATTGGGCTAAAAATTCATTGGATGTCAAACCAAAACGTTTTTTCAAACGTAAAATATCATAAGGCGTCAACGTAATATCAATACGCTTACAACACTCATTAAAACAAGCAATGTCTTTATGACAACGAAATTGGATCGTATCATCTAACGACAGTTTAACCGTTTGAAGGGGGCTATCGTGGGGAATATTTTCTAAAGGTGAGCCACTCATTTAATGTCCTCAAAAATAAATAAATAAATAAATAAATAAATAAATTAAAAACACCTTAACTACAGGGATTTTTTTTTAGCAGGGATAAGTCAAAATCTTATTATCCCGATGGCGGCGAGCCTTCGGTTTTGACTTATCCCTGCTTATATATAATCCCTGTCGTTAAGGTTTTCGATTTTTTGCCTTTAAAACGGCAACCGTAAACATTACATTAACATATTTTTAAGGAGAGAACTAAATGTTATACTTAAGCGAATTACTCATGGAGCATCACGAATTACAAACTTTTGAAGAATTAGTTGAAATTATCAAACAACAAACCCAAACCGGTGAGCGTTTTTTTCGTATGGATGTACGCCCCCCTTTTCCAGACACCCCTGAAAATTGGGAAGATCGTTTAGAAGCCGCCTTTTACTAACTCTTTTCAATGATAAATAATATGTTATGGCAAGAAAATAATCCTCAAAAAGCCCCTATTATTTCCCAATCCGTTATAGATATGGCATTTGACATCAAATGTCGCTGTTTACCACTCGAACATGCTTATGCCCTATCCCAAGCGATTTCCAAAGCCTTGCCTTGGTTTGAACAAGAGCCACAAGCAGGGCTGCATTTAATCCATGGCGCAGAATCGGGCAATGGATGGTATCGCCCTGATGATGAACTTTTATATTTGTCGCGCCGTACCAAGCTCATACTGCGCCTACCTCAACAACGCATTGCCGCAGCGCAAGCACTGACTGGGATGACTTTAGATATTGCAGACTACTCGCTAACGATTGGCAAAGCTAAAGAAAAGCCCTTGAGCCAAATGCAAGTATTATTTGCACGGTATATCATCGCCGATCCTGAACAAGATGAAGATGCTTTTGTAGATAATGCTGTTGCACAATTAGAACAAATGGGCATCCAATGTCACAAAGCATTATGTGGCAAAAGCCATTACTTAAAATCGCCCGATGGCGATCTATTTACTCGCAGCTTAATGCTTGCTGATCTTAAACCACTAGAATCAATGACTTTGCAACAACAAGGATTGGGGAAAGGCAGAAAAATGGGCTGTGGATTGTTTATAGCCCATAAAGACATAAATGCAGTCAATCCAGATGCAAATAATTAACAATATTTAGGAGTCCAAGATTTATCTTGGACATCCAAAAAACCACAATGAAAAATTTACTAAACACTCAGCCCACACAATGCTTAGGATTAAGCTTTGAAAACGACACGGCTCGCCGCGAATATTTTTTAGACTTACTCCGCGAACAACTCCAAAACCCTGATTTTAAAAAAATCCCGGGATTTCCAAATGCCACAGATGAGGCTATTTTAGCCATATCTGATCCCCCCTATTACACCGCTTGCCCAAATCCTTGGTTATCCGATTTCCTGAATGAATGGCACAAAAAAAGTAAAAGTAAAGAATATCACCGTGAACCCTTTACCGCCGATGTCAGTGAAGGCAAAAATAATCCCATTTATAACGCCCATTCATATCATACAAAAGTCCCGCATAAAGCCATCATGCGCTACATTTTGCACTATACCGAGCCAGGTGATGTCATCTTTGACGGCTTTTGTGGTACTGGCATGACAGGCATAGCCGCCCAATTATGTGGCGACAAAAGGACCGTTGAAGAATTAGGCTATCGCGTATTACCTGATGGGACCATAAAAACGGCTGAAGAATTCTCTAAACTGGGCACACGACACGCCATTTTAAATGACTTATCCCCAGCCGCGACATTTCTCAGTTATAACTACAATACGCCAGCGGATATGATAGCCTTTGAACAAACCGCAAGGCAGATTTTGCAAGAAGTTGAGACAGAATGTGGCTGGATGTATCAAACGCTGCATCGTTGTAATAATAAAAAAAAACCTGAAGAAATAAAAAAAGTCGTCTTAGGTGAAATGGACACGCCAAGCGGACTGATTTTAGGCCGTATTAACTATATACTTTGGTCAGACGTTTTTATTTGTCCAGAATGTGCCGGAGAAGTGAACTTTTGGGAAGCTGCCATGAACAAAAGCACCCATAAAGTGCATGACAAATTTCCCTGCCCTCACTGTTCGGCAGAATTGACTAAACGCTCTTTAGATAGAGCATGGGTTTTGCGATTTGATAAAGTGATTGGTGAAATGATACAACAAGCAAAGCAAGTCCCAGTACTGATAAATTATTCAGTCGACAAACAACGCTTTGAAAAAAAACCCGATCAATTTGATTTAGCCTTATTAGACAAAATAGAAAATAGTGACAATCCCTATTGGTTTCCCACCGAGCGCATGATGCCAGGTGATGAATCTCGGCGTAATGACAAATTGGGTATGACACACGTACATCACTTTTATAGTCAACGAAATTTGTGGATATTAGGCGCCTATCTACATAAAACTCAACAAATCAACCTACCCTTATTTCAATTTAGCCTACTCAATACCTCATGGCACGCGACAAAAATGAGGCGATATAATCCTCGCGGCGGAGATCGACCATTATCTGGCACCTATTATGTCCCATCTTTACCGACTGAAGGCAATTTATTTGATATACATGCCCATAAAATTAATCAAATTTTACGCTTTCTCTCTGTGAGAGGAAACAACCCAACGAGAAATTGCCAATCGACTTCCACAATGGCATCAGTGCCCACATTAGCCGACTCAAGTATTGACTATATATTTCTTGATCCACCATTTGGCGCGAATTTGATGTATTCAGAACTCAACTTTCTCTGGGAAGCTTGGCTCAAAGTATTTACGAATAATAAACCCGAAGCGATAGTTAATAAAACACAAGCTAAAAGCCTAATTGATTACCGTGCCCTAATGATGGCTTGTTTTAAAGAAGCCTTTCGTATTCTCAAACCTGGACACTGGATGACAGTAGAATTTTCCAACACACAAGCCAGCGTGTGGAATATGCTTCAAACCGCCGTACAAGAAGCGGGATTTGTGATAGCCAATGTATCCGCCTTAGACAAACAACATGGCAGTTTCAAAGCCGTCACAACCACAACGGCGGTTAAACAAGACTTAATTATATCGGCTTATAAACCAAACGGCGGCTTAGAAGAGCGCTTTAAAAAAGCGGGTGGAGCAGAAGCGAGCGTATGGGAATTTATCACGAGCCATTTGAAATATCTACCGATTACTAAAAGCAAAGACGGCGAATTGGAATTTTTAGCAGAAAGAGAGCCCCGAATTTTATATGATCGAACCGTGACATATTTCATAGCCCATGGCTATCCCGTACCACTGTCTAGCCAACAATTTCAAGCGGGCTTGCGGACACATTTTAAAGAAAGAGATGGCATGATTTTTCTCCTTGAACAATTTGAAGCCTATGAACAAAAACGCAAACAGGCGAAAGAATTGCCACAACGAGAATTGTTTGTAAGAGATGAACGCAGTGCGATTGATTGGTTGCAACAATTTTTAAAAAAACGCCCCTCAACGCGCCAAGACATCCACCCTGAATTTACCAAACTGATCGGCGCGGGCTGGAAAAAATATGAAGTGATGCAAGAATTGGATGAGCTGCTAGAATTAAATTTTATAAAATACAATGGGAAAGAACCGGTACCGAGCCAAATTCATAGCTATCTTTCTCGTCATTTTAAAGACTGCCGTCATTTGACAAAAGATGATCCCTTGTTGCAACAACACGCGGCAGAACGTTGGTATGTGCCCGATCCGACTAAGGCGCAAGACTTAGAAAAAATCCGCGAAAATAGATTATTGCGAGAATTTAAACACTATTGCCAAAATAAGCGCTTAAAAGAATTTCGCTTAGAAGTGCTACGAGCGGGATTTAAAAAGGCGTGGACAGAAAAGGATTATCAAACCATTATAGAGATGGCCGCCAAAATACCAGAAAGTGTCTTATATGAAGATGAAAAGTTGTTACAAATGTATGACTTAGCACTGGTGCGGGTAGAAGGCGTGTAGCGAGTCCAAGGGCAACCACAAGGGATTGCCCCTACGGAGGACCGCATTTTTCTCGTTCCCACGCTCTGCGTGGGAACGCCTGCCAGGACGCGGAGCGTCCTGCTACTATTGAGCAAACACAAACTTAATAATGTCCTTTAAACGATGAAATATCAATCAAATATTCATCTTCATAAATCGTATAAATCATCCTATCTTTATGATTTACCCGCCGACTATACACTTCTTTATCAAAATACTTGAGCCGTTCAGGTTTTCCAATCCCATTTCTTGGGGCGATAGCCGCAGCTCTAACCAAATCAAAACATTTGAGATAGTCTTTTTTTGACTTGTTTCTAAACCATTCCAGATCATCTTCAGCATTAGAAAGTATGTTAATTTTATAGGTCATTAAATACCTCATCGATTGTTTTGCCTGGCGGTGTAATACCTTTATCTCGTAATTGATGCCCCTCCAATAAAGCCGCTAGTGATTTTTTGTCACGAAGTAAAGCCAAAGTTTCCTGTATTTCCTCCCAATAATCTTTATCTATCATCATAACCGCACCATAATCACTGACTATTAGCGTTTCATCACAATTTTTGATGGTATTTTCTATGAGATTAGGCAAATTAGATGTGGCTTCCCGCAAACTTAAAGTATTCATTATCACCTCTTTGGGTAGCAGAAAAAAAATTAAAAAAAAACTAACTTGTGAGAGATTTTGACTTATCCCTGCTAATTGATCACAGGAGAAATATAGATGGACTGCCATCGGTGACGGCGCTGACTAAAAATCCTATTTCTTCAAGAAATAGGATTTTTTATCGTTCCGCAGGGAAGCGCTCATCGAGCCAATGGCATCGCCTAACACAATGAAATTGTTTTGTAGGGGCAATCCCTTGTGGTTGCCCTTTTCTCGTTCCCACGCTCTGCGTGGGAACGCCTGCCAGGACGCGGAGCGTCCTGCAACAAGTTTACGCCTCAGCAGGAAAACCAATTTCACTTAATAAATCAGCTATCACCGCCCAAGTAGCGGGCGGCTCATTCCAATCAACCGACAGCATTTTGCTATCCTTGTCTGCTTTTACAGAAGTAACCCCCTCTAAATCACTCAATTCCTGCTCGATGGTGTTAGTGCAATGTCCACAACTGATATTAGGTATTTTGACTGTTTTGCTTGCCATTTGATTACATTCCGATAGATAAAGTATAATGAATTTATTTCACCTGCGCCCGTATCATCCGCTCCAATTCGTCCACCAACTCATCATTCTTAACTTTGTGATCAGCTTTACCACCCACATATAAAAGATTATTTGGAGAGCCACCTGTTAAACCGATATGCGCCTCTCGTGCCTCCCCGGGACCATTAACCACACAACCTATCACCGCCACATCCATCGGATGCAAAATATCTTCAAGCCTGCTTTCCAATTCATTAACCGTTTTTATCACATCAAAGTTTTGTCGTGAACAAGATGGACAAGCAATCAAATTGATGCCCTTTTGACGGATATGGAGACTTTTTAATATATCAAAACCAACTTTGATTTCCTCTACCGGATTAGCCGCCAGCGAGACTCGAATAGTATCACCAATGCCTTTCGCTAACAACATACCCAAACCAATGGCTGATTTGACAGCCCCCGCACGAAAACCGCCCGCCTCTGTGATCCCTAAATGTAATGGTTGATCAATCTGCGTGGCAAGCTTTTCATACGCCAGAATAGTCATAAAAACTTCTGAGGCTTTGAGGCTGACTTTGAAATCTGAAAAATTAAATTTATCCAAAATCTCAATATGGCGTAAAGCCGATTCAACCAAAGCATCGCTGGTAGGCTCTCCATATTTTTTTTGTAAATCTTTTTCCAAAGAGCCCGCATTGACACCGATGCGAATAGGAATACCTTTATCTTTAGCACTATCTACCACAGCCCGCACGCGATCTTCGCCCCCAATATTGCCCGGATTAATGCGTAAACAATCAACCCCTAATTCAGCCACTCTGAGGGCAATGCGATAATCAAAGTGAATATCTGCAATTAAAGGCATATTAACCGCTTTTTTGATTTGCCCAAAGGCTTCAGCCGCATCTTGGCTAGGAACTGAAACCCGCACAATATCTGCCCCAGCATTTTGCAAAGCTTGAATTTGGGCGACAGTATCCGCTACATTGCAAGTATCCGTGTTAGTCATGCTTTGCACAGAAATAGGTGCATCTCCGCCGACTGCCACTTTGCCAACGTGAATTTGTCGAGAAGGGCGGCGTGTTATTTTAAACTCAGATTGCATCAGGCTATCCTTGATTTCAAGTTGTTAGATTTGCTATTCATCGCTGCCTATAACAAATATTGTTATTTTTCCTCGCTGCGTATTGGAGTAGCTTTTGATCCCCTTGGTTTCTCCTTGGTATTCAATATCTAAACCGTATCGTGCTGTTTTCAGATAAAACGGTGGTTTGCCTTCCAAATTTAAAACCTCTCCAGCTTTCGCAAGGCCCGAAAACAGTTTTTTGTCAGAGCTGTCAGTGATTTTCATCCAGACTTCTTCTTTAAGATGCACACGCAGAGATTTTTTAGTCGGTGCAGGGACCTCAATGACTGGTTGTTCTTCTATCGTTGTTGGGGGTGCTACCTCATCAGTTTGGTCGAGCGTCACAACGGTTGACTCACTTGGAAGTTCGCTTTCATCCTCCTCTTGGAATTTTTCCATTGTTTCGGGGGGTTGGAAATCATTTGGAATAGAGGTTAATGATTCGTCATTAGACTCTGGTTGTTGATATTCAACAATGGCTGGAGTTGTCTCCTCAACGTTTGTGTTTAACAAAAATTTCCATGAGCCAATCACAACTATCAAAATCACGAGAACCACAATGCCAATCTTGGGCAAGAAATCATGATTTTTGGTCTCTGTTTGAATTGACTTTTTGTGCTTTGTGGGCCCTTCGTTCATCTTGTCAAAATCTTCCAAAAAAGACTCTTCAGGTAGCCCCACCAACTTAGCATAATTACGCATGTAGCCACGGACAAAAATGGATTGTGCTCCGAAACTTTCATAATTATTTGCTTCAAGCTTTTCAACGATCTGAACCTCTAAGAAAAGCTTATCGGCTATCTCTTGAAGAGACAATTGTTTCTGTTCACGGGCTTTGCGTAAGCGAGCACCAGGAGACAGGTTCTTATCGTCATGCTTTTTGCTGTCGTTGGGTAAGTCAATGATGTCTGCCGGAGTAGTGTTATCACTAATACTACTATCAAAAGCGTCGTTGCGAATTTTGGAGTTGCTAAAGATTCCATCATTGGAAGTTTCTTTCTCGTCATGGCTAGAAGAACCATCACGCTCTTCGATTATGTGATCAAAACTGAAAGGATCAAAATCGTCGCTATTTCTTGTTGTGTCAATGTGATGCGTGTCGAAATGCTCGTCATCATTAAGTGGTACTTGGAAAGGTTGTGTATTCTTCATAGCGTTTTTATAATCCCCTATATAAAGTGAATGGAGTCCAAGATTTATCTTGGACTCCTATTTTATAATAATTATTAGCGATTGCTGATAATAAATTGATTTCCCTGCTTGGGGTACTCGCTTACCCTATTGGTTTTTCCTTGGTATTTAACATAAAAGTCGTCTCGTATCGTTTGTATATAAAATGGTGGTTTCCCCATTAAATTTAAGGTATCGCCAGCTTTAACAGTGCCACCCTGTAGTTTTTCGCCACTGCTGTCCGTGATTCTCATCCACACATCCTTTTCACCGAGTTGCACACTCAGAAATTGTTTGGAAGGTGCAATGACTGATATATTTTTTTGTCCCTGTTGTTTGGGATACATGCCTATCCTCTTGATTTTTCCTTCAAATCCAATATCGAAGTCATTTCGTATCGTTTGTATATAAAACGGTGGCTCTCCTTCTAAAGATAAGACCGTGCCGGCTTTAACAGTGCCACCCTGTAGTTTTTTGCCAGTGCTGTCCGTGATTCTCATCCACACATCTTCTTTTTTGAGATGCACACTCAAAGATTTGGTGGTGGATGTCGTCTCAGTCTCAGAGATGATTGTAGGTTCTGATGTTTCTACTGGCGTTGTTTGGGTCTCTTCAACGATTGGAGGGGTGATGATTTCTTCCTCACTTGGAATGTTTAAGTCATCTGGCTCAATCTCGCTTGTCACAACGGAGTCTTCTGGTTTTGTTTCTGGGGGATTGTTGTTTTTCAGGCTGACATAGGAGGACTCGCTTCTTGGAGGAGATAACGGTTCATCACTAACCCACTGAACAGAGGAATCAATATGCTCATTATCAATCAGAACCTCATTATCAGAACTGGGATAAAATAGCCATAAGAGCATCAAGATGAAAGGTATGATAAGCGCAATTATTCCAATATTGCGCCAATCGTTTAGAAAGTTTAGAAAAAACCTTTTTTCCGGCCCAGTATCATCTAAGATAATGACAGTCTCCTCTGGCGGATTCATTTTGTCTAATGATACCAAAAAAGCTTCAGCCGGAATACCAAGAAATCTTGCATAATTAATAAGATAGCCACGAATAAACGTAATAGGAGGCAAGTCATCGTAATTATCCGCTTCAAGTTTTTCAACCACATGGACATCTAATGAAAGCTCTTTTGCAACCTCTTCAAGTGAAATGTTTTTCTGCTCACGCATTTGGCGTAATATCTCACCAGGCGTTCTGCCAGCGTTTGCCGATTCATGGCTCTTTTTGATCTCATTGGACAATGGGATTGTATTGGTGTGGTCGTCATAAGGCACATCGTCAGGTCTAATGATTAAGTCATACTCATCATCATCAGTGAGACTATCGGATTCGTCATGTACTTTAATGTTATCAAGTCTGACAATATTATTAAAGTTCTCACGAGCTATCGTGTTAGCATGTTCATCATAATCAAGCGGTATTTGTTGGAAAATGGGTTTGTTCTTCATATAACCTCCCTATTTAGCAGGATAAATTATGGTTTTTTCGATTGATTTAATAACTGTGTTTCCTCAGAATCTGGGAAGTGACGAAGCAGTGACAACGCATAGTCTGCTTCTGCCTCTCTATTTTTGAGGGCACGTTCAATGCGAACACCCAGCCAGAGTGTTTTTGAGGTGTGCTTGGCAATTTTCTCATAGCGTTGTAAATAATGCCGGGCTTGTTGATAATGTTTTTGTTTGTATGTCAATTCTGCCATATGATGCAAAGCCCTTGGAAAATTAGAATTTTTTTGCAAAGCTTTGCGAAAATAAGTTTCGGCTTGATGATATTTCTTGTGACGTAAAGCACACAAACCGGCATTGCCATAAGGAATTTCCAGGTAGTCATAGCTGTTGGGATTCTCCAAAGCTTGCTGAAAACGTTTATTGGCTTTCTTCCATTGATCATGCTCACATAAAAATTGTCCATAATTTTCCAGAATAAATGAATCATTTGGTTTGAGGGCGAGTGCTTTTTCAAAGTGTTGCCTCGCTTTATCATCAGATGACTCCAAATGTTTATAATATAATATGGCTATGTAAAGATGAGTATAAGCATTGTTCTTATCTAAGCTCAAAGCCTTTTCGAGTTTTTTGAGTGCTATATGGTATCGTCCATCCTGCATATGTCTTTTGCCCATCTCGGCATAAGTGTTGGCAAGCTTTTGGTTAGGCGTATAATTGTCATCTTGGATATTTGGTCCACAAGCACTCAGTACACTAATGATTATAAGCCAACACCAATTGCATAAGTTTTTTCGCTTCATATACTATTTTTCCTACGCTTATCACGCACGATTCCTGCCAACTGTCCGCAAGCCGCATCAATATCATCACCACGGGTTTTTCGCGTCACTGTCACCAGCCCTGCTTGCATAAGAATATCACGAAAATTTTCTATCGCTTCAGGAGTAGCGCATTGATAAGAGCTCTGTGAAAAATGATTAAACGGAATCAGGTTAACTTTAGCCGGAATACCTTGTAACAGTTTGACCAATGCACGGGCATGGGCTGTGCTGTCATTAACATCTTTAAGCATAATATATTCAAAGGTAATTTGGCGACCGGGTTTTCCTTTTGTATAGGCACGACAGGCTGCCATTAATTGAGCCAACGGATATTTTTTATTAATAGGTACCAGTTGTGAGCGCAACGCATCATTTGGTGCGTGTAGAGAGACAGCCAGATTGACTGGACATTCTTCTCTCAAGCGTCTCATAGCCGGTACGATGCCGGCAGTGCTGAGGGTGATACGCCGCCGAGATAATCCGTAGCTGAAGTCATCCATCATCAGATTCATGGCTGTGACCACATTATTAAAATTGGTTAAGGGCTCACCCATGCCCATCATCACAATACTGTTGATAGCGCGTTCAGAGTTTTTCTCTTTGCTCTGCGTATGTTCAGCTAACCAGAGTTGAGCAATGATTTCTGCAACGCTGAGGTTACGATTAAAGCCTTGCTGTCCTGTCGCACAAAATCGGCAATCAAGGGCACAGCCAACTTGTGAAGAAATACAGAGAGTTCCGCGCTCCTCTTCAGGAATGAATACCATTTCAATACTGTTATCATTGTCAAGTTGTAATAACCACTTGCGGGTACCATCCTGTGAAGTTTGGATCATCTGCACTTGGGGCAGTGAGATACAGGCTATTTCTTTTAAGCGCTGTCGCAATGCTTTGCTCAAATTAGTCATGGCGTCGAAATCAAGGACACTATGTTGATGAATCCATTTCATGACTTGCGTGGCATGAAACGGCTTTTCACCTAGTTTAATAAAAAATGAGCTGAGCCCTTGTCGATCTAAATTTAGCAAATTAAGCATTAGTGATTAGTGATTAGTGATTAGTTATTAGTTATCAGTTAAATTTGTAGGGGCAATCCTTTATGGTTGCCCTTGGAATTAATTATTTATTTGTTTTCAAGAGTCATAAAAAAAATTCATAAAATAGTCTGTTTTTGCAACATTGACTCTAATTGATAACTGATAGCTAATAACTTATTCATTAGCGTGTGCGTGGGCAAATCTCGCTTGTGCTGAAAAAGAAAGCAATCTCCGTTTTCGCTGTCTCTGGGCTATCCGAGCCATGCACCGCATTCTCATCAACCGTTTTAGCAAAATCAGCGCGTATTGTCCCCTGTGCCGCCTCTTTTGGATTGGTAGCCCCCATCAACTGACGGTTGACACTAATAGCATTTTCCCCTTCAAGGGCTTGCACCATCACTGGACCAGAAATCATAAATTCAACTAATTCATTGAAAAAATTACGTTCTTTGTGTACCGCATAAAAACCTTCAGCCTGTTCACGGCTTAACTGTAGCATTTTAGCCGCGATAATGCGTAAGCCACCTTTTTCAAAACGTGAATAAATTTCGCCAATCACATTTTTAGCAACAGCATCCGGTTTAATTATTGACAAGGTACGTTCAATTGCCATTCGACTTTATTACTCCATTTGTTAAAATAAATAAATTAGGTAACCACAAAGTGATCTGTGAAAATGTCATGCAGCAAATGATCGCCACCCATCACACCTGTGAGTTTATCTATTATATTATATACACTAGCACGTTCAAATACCATTTGATGATTTTATTTATATAATAGACTTGTCCGTGAATAAAAAGTCAAAACCATGTCTATTATGGTTCCCCGTCTCATATCGAGTGAAAGAGATTGTATTAGCCCAAAAAAATCTGTAGAATACCCCATGTTTATTTTATGGTTAGGTGATAACCTAAAAAATGAGGAGAGAATGACTTATGAAAAAATTGTTGATTATTACTAGCTTAGTGCTTTCCATGTCTTGCATCAATTCCGCAAACGCCGTTGATCCCGTGACAACTGCGGTAGTGGCGGCGGGTGCTGCTAATGCAGCCGCTTCGGGTACTGCAGCCGCTACTACTGCGGCAGGTGTTATAGGAGCTGGCGCTGTCACTGCCCTTGGAGGCACAGCCGTTGGTATTGGAGGTGGATTTGGAACCGCCAAACTAATGAATGATCATTTATTTAATGATTGCCCAAATCAAAAAGCATGTGACAAGGCAAAAATTGGTACATACACCGGTGCGGGTATTGGCACGGCTGGTGCCCTTGCCGCAGTGGTAGCGGCTGGTGCAAACAGCGCCGGTTTAGCAGCCATTGGGAGTGCGATTGGTGGTGGTGTGGCAATGGGTGTCACTACAATCATTGCAGCCCCTATTATTGCAGCGGCTGCCGTTGGTGGTGCCACTTATTGGTGGTTTAATCGTGATAGTGGTGAGGAGGCTGAACCGTTAACAAACAAAGTCGCGGCTGCGGCAAATGAGGCGGCAGAGGCGGCAAGTGAAGTGGCGAGTGATGCCGCTGATGCAGCGAGTGATGCGGCTGAAACGGTGACTGAGGCGGCAAGTGATGCGGCGGCTGCCAATAATCAATAAGTGTTTAATTTTGGATGTCCAAGATAAATCTTGGACTCCTTTAAAGCTGAGATTCATTGACATGGCGATGAACTCGATGATAATAACTCTCGCGCCTGTGCGCGTGCTAAGTTAAAATTGCGCCAATTATCTGTATTGCTATGAGATTGCAGCAATTGTCGCCACAAATGGCAGCGATGTTTTTCTGGAAGTTTGGGCAAAACCGTTAGCAAGGTGGGCACAATATCAGCGCTTAAAGTGCTGACATAACTCGCATCAAAGCGTTGCCCGTCTTGCAAACGGGCTAAATTGACTTGAATTATGCGTGCTTCAGGATTTATAAAATGTAATAGAGCTATAAAAATCATGCCCGTTAATATCGCACCAAAGCTGAATCGCGTTCGTTTTTCGCGTAACACAGTCAAACTAAACCATATCAACAATACAAAGAGCCATAACATAAAAACACTCGTATAAAAACGCGATTCGGTTAAGCCATATTCGCGGGTGTATAAGTACATACGGTGCGCCGCTGACGCTTCAATAATCATTGTCATGACTACCATCATGCCTGCTAAAATTTGATAAAGTCTTTTTTCCAATTGAGTAGACGATTGTAACCAGTGGGTTAAAAGTAGCAAAGTGATGACTAATACCGCCACCATCACCAATTGGAAAAATCCTCGCCGAGCATAGTCTGCATAAGTCGGTCCCTGAATAGATTGTACTAATGCCTCTCCACCAAAAAAGTAGGTGAATTGCACCACAATAAAACTTAAAAAAAGGATGTTGAGAGCCCCCAGTATCATCACCATTTCAATACTGCCCAAAGTCCATGAGACAGGTGGCGTGAGCGGATATTCCTTAAAGCTTAAGCCGTGTTTTAGCACAGTGCCGCGCAAAACGGCGGCTGCTATCCAGCTAGATAAGATAAAGGCAAGTGTGTACTGTATGACAGTCTCGTTGTCCCAACCCCAATCCAGTAAGTGGTTAATCATGTCTTCAAAACGGGCATCGGAAGCACTGAATAAGATGCCAAATATTATGATTAATGGTACACTAATGAACAAGCCTTTGAGCATGGCGCGTCCAAATTCTCCCCAACGTTGCTGAAGTGCTTTCCATTGGATATCTTTATCTATTAAATCATAGTAACTGATGAGGGCATATTTGCTTGAAGAATATAAATCATCAAACGTTTCGTAAATGTGAATATCTTGGAGTCTTTGTCGTGTTCCCAAGGTAAAGGCGAGGTTAATCGTCAATAAAAGACCTAAGAAACTAAGGCTATTAAGTACCAGTGAATCACGCCATGCCAAAGTCAGCGAAAAAAATAATCCGCTCGCTACCAGCATATATTCAACCGCAGTGAGGGGTTGTTGTCCTAGATTTCTGAGGAGTAACAGGCTAGCTATTAATAATAGCCCAAATAAGGTCATGTTAAGTCCCCAACTCTCTCCATCAAATAAAAATGCACCTATTACGCCTATTAATAAGCAAGTACCCAGCGTGACGAGCGTTAATATTTGATTGAACGGCTCGCTGCCATCTATTTCTGGTTGATATTTGACGGCTGTGATTTTTTCTACAGAAATTTGTGGGTCATCCATTTGATTCTCCATCATTTTTTATTAAAAAACTCGCGTTTTCTCAAAATTTCACCTATAATTATTAAAAATTGTTGGTATTATTTTAACATTTATAGAAATCCTATTTTTAAAATGTAGCCCATGTCTCTAAATTTTAATCAAGCATTTTCTCTTAATAAGGACATTATCTATCTTAACCATGCCGCTGTATCACCATGGCCCACGCGCACGGCGGCGGCTGTGGAGCGTTTTGCTATAGAAAATATGGCCCAAGGTGCAAAAAACTATCCTCAGTGGGAAAAAAAGACAGATTTTTTGCGTGAGCAATTGCGCGATTTACTCAATGCGCCCGCTGCCAGTGATATTGCACTACTCAAAAATACCTCTGAAGCCCTTTCAGTCGTTGCTTATGGCTTGACATGGCAAAACGGCGATAATATCATAATCACCGATCAAGAATTTCCATCTAATCGCATTGTTTGGGAATCACTGCAAAACCAAGGTGTTATAGTACGTCAGGCAGATATATCGAAGACGACAGATCCAGAAGCCTCGCTATTTGCGTCAGTGGACAAGCATACACGCTTGATTGCCATCAGTGCGGTGCAATATGCGAGCGGTTTTCGCATGGATTTAGCTAAAATTGGTACATTTTGTCGAGATAACAATATTCTCTTTTGCGTTGATGCGATTCAAAGTTTGGGGGCATTACAGTTTGATGTGCAAACTATCCAGGCCGATTTTGTGATGGCAGACGGACATAAATGGATGTGTGCGCCTGAAGGCTTAGCCGTATTTTACTGTAAAGCAGAGCGACGCGAGCAATTAAAGTTAAAACAATATGGCTGGCATAATGTAGAAAATCTATATGATTTTGAGGCCAAAAATTGGACTGTGGCAAGTGATGCCCGCCGTTTTGAGTGTGGTAGCCCGAATATGTTAAGCATACATGCCCTGAGTGCGAGTCTGTCTTTATTGGCAGAGGTGGGTATGCAAACGATAGAAGAGAAAGTGTTGGATAATACTCGTTATTTAACAGGGTTATTAACACAAATACCTGATATAAAAATACTTTCTTCTAAAAAAGAGAGTAGAACGAGTGGCATTATCACTTTTTGTCATCAACAGATTAAAACCAGCACCTTGTTTTCTCATTTGTTGGAACAAGGTGTTATATGTGCTCAACGCGGTGGTGGGGTGCGATTTTCGCCGCATTTTTATACAGAACGGGAAAAATTGGAAAGGGCTGTGGAATGTGTGAAAGCACAATAATTTTCTTGACTTTAGATAGATGGCGTGGAAGTGCTTGGCAGACTAAACGAGAGGTAACACCAGCATGCGTATTAACGTCAATATTGACGATGAAATTTTTAAAAAAGCTCATGAATTTAGCGGCTTAAAAAATAAAAAGGCCGTTGTAGAAAAAGCACTGACTTTTTATGTTCAGATGCAAGCTCAGCAAAAAATTCGCCAATTACGAGGCGAGTTGCATTGGGGCTGGGACGATGATGATAACAAACAGGAGAAGCAATGATTTTACCAGAGTCGTCGATATGGATTGACTATTTTAATGGCAAAATGACTCCAAAAACGGAATTATTGGAAGAGGTACTCGCGATGGGTGAGGCATTAGTAGGTGATCTGATTTTGACTCATGTCTTGCAAGGCTTTCGAGATGAGGGTGATTTTCAACGTGCCAAACATTTGCTGACCTGTTTACCCTTTCGAGAAATCTTAGGACAAGAAGTTGCTTGGCAAAGCGCACAAAATTACCGTCTGTTACGTCAACGTGGTATTACGATTCGTAATACAATGAATGTCATTATCGGTACATTTTGCATTGTCAATAGAATCAGGTTGTTACAAAATAACAATGATTTTATGCCGATGGTTGAGCATTTAGGTTTAACTGTTCTTTGATAGCTTGCCTTATTTCGCCGCCGGATGGGGTTTGCAACCCCGTTTCCGGCAAAAAAAAAACTTATGTTATGGATTCCATACAATCCGAAACCCAACATCCCCGTTGCGCTCAGTCGGCAGCCCCCTGCCACGGAACGCAGAGCGCATTTTACCAGCGTCATGGTACCAAGAGCCGCCACGCAGGATGAAACGCTTGGCAGAGCTTTCTATTTCCCAGACACGCGCGTCAGAAGGTGCGCCATGATAATTTTCATGCCAAGGATCAGCGCACCATTCCCAAACATTCCCATGCATATCATACAATCCAAAGGCATTCGGGGGAAAGCTTCCCACATCGGTTGTCTTTTCACGATAAATCCCCTTGGGGATTGGAGTATAGGGATAATTACCATCATAGTTAACTAAATCGCTCGTAATGGTCTCTCCAAAGAAAAAGGGTGTTGTCGTATTCGCACGACAAGCATATTCCCATTGTGCCTCACTTGGTAAACTATATTTTTTATTCGTCATATCAGAAAGTCGTTGACAGAAGGCTACCGCTTCTTTCCATGAAATGGTTTCGACTGGAATATTTTTCCCTTTAAAAGAGGAAGGATTATATTCCATGACCGCTTCCCATTGTGCTTGAGTCACAAGATATTTGCTCATAAAGAAGGGTGGCACCGTCACTTCGTGTTGTGGTCCTTCCCTATATTTTCTCTCGTCCTCCGTTTCAGGTGAACCCATTATAAATGTCCCGCCCGGTATAGAAACCATTTCTATAATCACACCATTATCCAACTCTTCTCTCTGATAATTGGCTTGTTGTGGCGCATTGTGGATGATTTCTCCCTGAGCATTCACGGTGACAATCTCAAAGTCAAAAGATAATGTATCCTTTATTTCATCTTGTTGTGTTGCAAACCAGATATCCTCTTCTTCGGCCTTTTGTTGCGCCTCTTTTTCGGCCTTTTGTTGCGCCTCTTTTTCGGCCTTTTGTTTCGCCAGTGCTTTTTGATTTCGTGTTGGATCAATTTTATCCAAGTAATTCGACAATTGCGTTATGACGATCTGTATTTCAGGTCGTTTATCAGGCTCAGTTTCTAAACAAGCTTTGAATAAGGGTTGTAATTCAGCCATATCAGGCAATTTGTGAGGATGGAAAAAACGGGGATTTTCTCCGCTCAACAAGTAATACATCGTTGCTCCAAAAGCAAATAGGTCGCTTTTGGCACTGGGCTCTCCTGCCTGTTGCTCTGGTGGCACATAATCCAAGCTTTCAAAAATGGATTGTGCCAATAAAGTCGTTGTTTTTTCAATTTGGCGAGTCGCTTGTTGTTTCAGAGAAGTCGCCACTTGCGACAAGCCAAAATCCAGTATTTTTACCTCTACATCCTCTTTATCTGTTATAAAGAGAAGGTTGGCAGGTTTTAAATCGAGATGATAAACGCCCGCTTGATGAGCAATGGCTAAGCCTTTGGCAACTTGTAGGGCGACATTTAAGCCGGTTATGCGTTCAAGTTTGCCATGTTTTTTGAACAAAGTTTCGCCATCTATCGTGTTGTCAAGATATTCTGTCACAAAATATGGGCGTTCTTGTTTGACAGAATTGACGTAGCCACAGTCCAAGGCTTTGGGTATATACCTCTCCAACAATCGATGTATGAGAATGGGCTCTTTAAATACATCATCTCGCCGCCCCCTGCGCCCTTCCCAAAAGGTCTTAACAACGACCTGAGTTTCACGCCATTGATCTTGACATAGGAAGAGGCAGCCCATGCCATCAGCCCCTAAAATTTTCTCAATGGGATATTTGTCAATGTCATGTAGCGCATATTGCCAAGTGTGATCGATAGAATAACTTTCTTGTAAAGCGGCTAAGGCTTCGGGATAATCTTGGTGCCATAACCTCAGTTGAAAAATGTTAAAACAAGCTAAGGCGCGTTTTTCATCCTGATGGGCTTCATCCCGTGCTTGGATAAATTTTTGCTCAGCCGCTTGCAAGTCGCCCTGTGAAAAGTAAAGAGTGCCCTCAATCAGGGCAATTTGACTGCGAGATTGGGGATTTTCTATGAGCTGGGGTTTGATATCCGCAATTGCTTTTTCTAGGTTTTTCAAGCGTGTCGTGTCGTATTGGGCAAATCGGGGGTTGAGTTGTACTGATAAGCCCATCTGTGCCATCATTTCTGACAATTGCTCTAATTTTTTATTGAGCTTGTCCAATTCTGGTCTTAACTCATCCAAGGCACTCAGCACCACTTCGACTTTTTCTGTGGTCATCGGTGCCCAGCTTTGGAATGGTGCTATTAATGGCGTTAATTGTTTTTGGCTTGAAACCCAAGCATTTTTCGCCTGTTGCAGGCGTCGTGGGAGCTTGTCTAATAAGTCTTGAATCGCCTCAGCTTCTTGTTCGGCTCCTTGCAATTGTTGACTTATTTTGTCTAGTTCAGGAGAGTCATTGGCGACTCTGGATTCCAAGCTGCGCTTAATACCCCGATGGAAATTAGATGAGATTTTTAAAGTCTTCATCACTATCCGTTGGCGCACTATCCGCTTTTTATGTTCAGATAATTGGCGTAGGATTTCAGTCTGTTGTTGTTTAAGGGTGGCTGCGATATTTTCTTGAGCCAATTCGAGTTTGTGCATATCCGCCCATAAGCCAGCGCGTTGTAAGGCGTTTTGGGTGTATTTTACTCTTGGATTTTCGCGGAGTTGTTCTAAAAAGAAAAAAAGGATGGCGTTGCCTAGTAGGTCCTTGTAACGGAGAAAGGCCATCAATTCATCGTCTAATTTCGGTAATTGTTGTAGGACTAAATCGGTAATGGTCAATGGTCCATTGTAACTGATGATTGCCATTAAGTCGGATTCGGTGAGATCGTCCGTGATTTCAAAGCTTTGTTTGGCGTGTTGGCTCAAAGCTTTAATGGCATTGACACGGAATTGCTGCAAGTTTTGGGGGGGGTGTTCAGCTAAAAAAGCTTGTAGGTAGTTGTTTTCTATTTGGTCGGCAAAATTTTCCTCAACGTGTGTTAATTGTTGCAGGAATTTGAGTTGATTCTCTGGAGAGGCGAGCCCAGCACTGATGGCAGCTAGGGCGTATGTGTAGCTGTCTTGCAGGGCTTTGTTAATCTCCGTTGCAGATAAAAAATGGTTTTTGAGAATGCTAAGGCTTTTATCAAGCGCTTTTTCTGAGAGAATTTCTACAACGGGGCCGTTGATTAGTGAGTTGAGGCCGATTTTTAAAATTGTGGATATTGGCATGTTGTCTTTTGTTGTTCCCTTGTTTGTTAGAATCACAAAAATTTTTTGTTTGAAATTTTTTATTATACCAGATATTGGTTTGAGCAAGCCCATCTATTGATTGCATGGAGTATTATACTATGTCTGATTCATTTAGCGATGTCACCTACCAGTCATGGGGAAGTCGTATTAAGCAGTCTTCACAAGGTGCCTTGATTGGGATCATTTTATTTTTTTCTGCATTTTATCTATTATTTTGGAACGAGGGACGCGCCGTAGATCGCGCTCAAAGCTTAGAAGAAGGGGCGAGTATTGTTTATTCCATTGATTCTGATATGGTCGATTGGGTTTATGATGGTAAACTTGTTCATTTAACGGGTGAAACCAGTACTGATGAAATTTTAAAAGATGTCATGTTTGGCATTACGGCTGCCAATATGATTAAATTGCGCCGTATTGTGGAGATGTATCAGTGGGATGAGATCATTCACTCTGAAACGGAAGAAATGTTGGGGGGCGGTACCCAGACGGTGACAACTTATAGTTATAGTAAGAAATGGTCAAGTAGTTTGATTGATTCTAGCGAATTTACGCAGCCACAAGGGCATCAAAATCCCTCTTATATGCCTGTGAGCGGTGAGACAATGACGGCTAAACGGGTCAATTTGGGCGAATTTTCTCTGTCCCCAACGCTGGTTGCTCAGTTGAATAATTATCAGCATTTGCCAATTACAATGGAGGTATTTGAGCAATGGCAGCAAAAACGCCGCACCCCTTTGTATGATAAAAATTTACATTTTCATTACGGAAATTATTATGTGGGTCATAATCCTGCCTATCCTCAAATTGGCGATTTTCAGATAAAATTTGAGGTTGTACGCCCGACAATGATCAGTGTTGTCGCTAAACAAGTCAGTTCACGCTTGACACCTTACATGACTAAGGCGGGGGGGGAAATTGAGTTGTTTGAATATGGGGCGGTGACACCTGGGGAGATGTTTAAACGCGCACAAAGGGCTAATACTATATTAACTTGGATTTTGCGCTTGGTCGGTTTTTTAATGATGTCGATTGGTTTAGGCTTTATCTTTCAGGTATTGAAAACTTTGGCGGCTGTCATACCTATTTTGGGAAATTTGGTCGGTGTTATCGGCGGCTTTATTATTTTTGTTTTAGCTTTCATACTTTCCCTGGTGACTATTGCTATTGCTTGGATATATTATCGTCCGCTTTTGGGTATTTTTTTGTTGGTGATTGCAGGGGCTCTTTTGTATTTATTGAAATTTTCGCGTAAGTCAGCAGAACCAACTCCCAATCTTTTGCCTGAGACGGATGTGCCCTCTAAGTCAATGCCATTTAGTTAAGGAAGGGCAACCACAAGGGATTGCCCCTACATTTAATGCCGTTTTTGTAGGGGCAATCCTTTATGGTTGCCCCGATACGATATGGCATTGGCCCTCTAAGTCGCGTCGAATTTTGGATAAAAAAAATGAAACTTTGTAACTTTGAAATTGGTTTAGATAAACCCTTTTTTTTAATCGCAGGCCCCTGTGTCATTGAATCGGAGCAATTAGCTTTAGAGACAGCCGCCCAATTAAAGGCGATCACTGATCAATTAGCCATCCCCTTTATTTATAAATCCTCATTTGATAAAGCGAACCGTTCATCACATAGCAGTTTTCGCGGCTTGGGCATAGAATCTGGTTTAGCCATTCTCGAAAAAGTCCGCCAACAAGTCGGTGTACCTATCTTAACAGATGTACATGAAGACACGCCTTTGGGTGAGGTGAGTAGGGTTGTTGATGTGTTACAAACGCCCGCCTTTTTATGTCGTCAAACCAATTTTATCCAAAATGTCGCACGCCAAGGTTTACCCGTGAATATCAAAAAAGGTCAATTTCTTGCGCCCGCTGATATGATCAATGTCGTCGATAAGGCGAAGGCTGTGGGTAATGATAAAATTATGGTGTGTGAGCGTGGAGTTTCTTTTGGGTATAATAATCTCGTATCCGATATGCGGGCATTAGCCATTTTGCGTCAGACAGGCAGTCCCGTTGTCTTTGATGCCACCCATTCGGTGCAATTGCCGGGTGGACAAGGACACGCTTCAGGGGGACAACGTGAATTTGTCCCTGTTTTGGCGCGGGCTGCTATTGCCGTCGGGGTAGCGGGTATTTTTATGGAAACGCATCCGCAACCTGATAATGCTTTAAGTGATGGCCCTAATGCTTGGCCTTTGGATCAAATGCCTGCCTTACTTAAAAGTCTCAAAGCACTTGATAATACAGTTAAAACCTCTGTTTTTTTATAAAGGAGTCCAAGATTTATCTTGGAAGTCCAGACTATAGGAGAAAAAAAAAAGTGTCAGAAATTATTGAAATACATGCCCGTGAAATTTTGGATTCACGCGGAAATCCGACTGTTGAAGCGGAAGTCACGACGATAACGGGTGCTAAAGGTCGTGCCGCAGTCCCCTCCGGTGCCTCCACTGGCTCCAGAGAGGCCATAGAATTGCGTGACGGTGATAATAGCCGTTATCTTGGCAAAGGGGTGCAAAATGCGGTTGAGCATATCAATAATGAAATACAAGAAGCCTTGTTCGAGATGGAGGTGACGGCACAGACTGAAATTGATAATGAAATGATTGCCTTGGACGGTACCTCGAATAAAGGCCGTTTAGGGGCTAATGCCATTTTAGCGGTATCAATGGCGTTGGCAAAAGCGGCTGCGAATGAGTTAGAAATGCCCTTGTATCGGTATTTGGGGGGAGCTGGTCCAATGCAAATGCCTGTGCCGATGATGAATATTATCAACGGTGGCGAACATGCTGATAATAACGTTGATTTACAAGAATTTATGATTATCCCCACCGGTGCTTCTTCTTTGACTGAAGCGGTGCGCTATGGGGCGGAAGTTTTTCATGCCTTGAAAAGCGTTTTAAAAGGTAAAGGTTTGAATACGGCAGTGGGTGATGAGGGAGGATTTGCGCCCAATTTAACGTCTAATGAGGCGGCAATAGCGGTGATTTTGGAGGCCATTGAAAAAGCTGGATTTAAGCCGAGAGAAGATATTTGGTTAGGTATAGATGCGGCGAGTTCAGAATTTTATAAAAACGGTCAATATCATGTTGATGGTAAACCGCTGGATTCGGCACAATTTGTGGATTATCTCGCCGCTTGGGTTGATAACTATCCCATTCTTTCCATTGAAGATGGTATGGCTGAACAAGATTGGGACGGTTGGGCGATTCTCAGTGAAAAACTCAACAAAAAGGTGCAATTGGTTGGCGATGATTTATTTGTCACCAATACCGCGATTTTGAAAGAGGGCATTGATAAAGGCATTGCTAATTCGATTTTGATTAAACTCAATCAAATTGGCACAGTGACTGAAACCTTGGCAGCGATTGAGATGGCGAAAAGGGCGGGTTATACGGCTGTTATTTCGCATCGCTCTGGCGAAACGGAGGATAGTACGATTGCTGATTTGGCAGTGGCGACTTCTGCGGGGCAAATTAAAACGGGCTCTTTGTCGCGTTCTGATCGGATTGCTAAGTATAATCAATTGATGCGTATAGAGGAAGAATTGGGCAGTCAGGTGATTTTTCCGGGCATGGCGGCGTTTTATAATTTAACGGTTTAAGCTGACCATTTTTTTTTTGCAGTGCAGGACGCTCCGCGCACTCACTTATACATAAGTTTTTTTTGTAGGGTGGGTAGAGCTTCGCTGCACCCACCTGACATTTGACCCATGCTACGCTCGCTATCGTTTTTTTTACCATTTCATTAAATGCATACATACAGCGGTTATTTCAGCTATCTTCATGCTCTCCTCGTAACCTTCACCAGCTGCAGCTTCATCTACGCAACTGAGCAAGTTAATTGCAAATGGTTTTAACGTATCTATATTGTTGCTCTGCATAACTCTCGTTTTTATCTGAGGTCTACTCATAGACCAGTCTGCTGCTGTGGCTAACTTATTCGCATACGTTGCTCTTTTCCATTGTGCAACTGAACCTTTATGAAGATTGCCATTTTGATACCACTTTGGCGTAATTTGTGACTTTGGCGTAATTTGTGGGTCAGAAGTTTGTCGGTCAGGCAATACAAAATAGGTTATAAAACCTATAATCATAACTGCTACAATAATTGCTCCTACCACATCTGTTTCTTTTTTTTCAGTTTCTTTTTTTTCAGGATCACGTTTTTTTTGTATTGTATTTTTCTTAAAATAACTTTTCCCATAAGTTTTTATATCAAATTCTATACGAGTTTTTAGATTTGATAAAATTTCTCTGGCCTGTTCTATTTCAGCTATTTTTTCTATTGCTATTTGTTTTAGACGTGCATCATCTGTCTCCATAGAAGCATCAAGCATTTGGTAATCTTTCTTAGCAAGCGCGGCCTTTATCCTAATGATTTTTAATTTTGCTTGCTTTTCTATATATTCAGGACTATCAGATGGGTACACGCCTATAATTTTGTAATAATTTGTCTCTTGTTTCTTTTCCATATTCATTTTATTCAACAAAATAATTGGGGTCAGAGTAAAATTAACTGTTAGTCGACTCACAAGTTTTTTTGACTTGTGATCACACCCATCTTGTAATTGTAATTACCACTAATGTGATCAACAACACGCGCAGTTAAAGAGTTGCTAGGTTGACGTGGATCAAGCATGTTGCTGTATATCACCCCTTGTTTAACATGTGGAGTGACAATAGCAACCGCAGTCACAGCCACTTTGGACAGTTCAATATGACCACGTTTCATTAATTCTGAAAATTGGAAATGGTCATTATGTACACCAATAATCCAAATAACATCATAACATAATTACCAAATTTAGCACCCTTTATTCAGTTCTTATTTTCTTGACTTGAGTTTGGTAATTTATTTTTGGCGATTTCAATCGCCTGGTGCAATTTTTCTTGCAACAGTTCTTTTGGCGGAAGTATTGTGAAATACTCTGCCACTTTAATATTGCTTTTATCTAATTGCATCAATTCTATATGTTCTTCATTTTTGCCAGTACAAAGAATTAAGCCAATGGGTTGATTTTCACCATCAATAGTTTCTTTTTTTTCCAGATAGCGAAGAGATAATTCCATTTGCCCTTTGAAACCGGCTTCAAATTCGCCAATTTCTATGGCAACCAATGATTTTAAGCGGCGGTGATAATAATTGGGGTCAGATTAATTTTACTCTGATCCCAATTATTTGTTCATACAACCTATCTATCCTGTCTTCATACATCAAAAGGATTGATGAGTTGAATTCCACAAGCTTCAAAATCCGTTATGTTGCGGGTTGCTAGTGCCAGATGATTGATTTGTGCTTTTCAAAGCAATTTGCCCATCAGGAAGACTCATAGGACGACATTTTTCTTTGCACATACCCATTATTTCCGCATAGGATCGTGCAGCCATCAAGTGACACTGGTGTCTGTAAAAAGTCATCTGGCTCTGGTAAATAATCAAGGGGACGAGATACAGCTGTCCAGATTTGGATATACAACTGTAAAAACGAGGCCCATCAAAATAGTCAAAAACTTCAAGTGGCTTTAAATTTTGGATGGTTTCTTTTAAGACATACCTGGCAGGTTTGGGTTTTCATACCACTAAAAAACATTGAATCACGGATTTTACGGATGACACGGATGACACGGATTAAAAACCTGAAAACACACATTATCCTCACTTTTGACTTTGACTTTAAATCAGCGTAATCCGTGTCATCCGTAAAATCCGTGATGAACGTCGCCAGCTCCGTTACTTCGTTTCAAGGGTTTTAAGTGGTATGGATATCTCCACCCTCCTGCACTAGTGCGATAAGTGCTGATGTGTCTACAAAAATGGGTTTCATTTTGGTTGTTGATACAAATAACTGTCATGGTTTTCGGCTAAATCATTAATACCAGTCTCCACCGCATAGTGATCGAGATTTGATAAAAATTCAGTCCATGCGTCTTCTTTTGGTACCGGGATTTCTAGCGATTTAGCCAATACCTTAATGATATAATCATTAATATTAGGCATAGATTTTAATCTAGATAACAATTTTATTGACAATTATTGACATGAGTACGTTGCCGCAGCCTTTCAATAATGTGAATAAGGGAGCCATCAGCCCTTTATCCACTCGCCTCCCTGCGTAGCAGATCGGCTTATGGTTACTTCTTCTTAATGCACTTGAGTTCTCAGGTTTCAATGAACAAGAGACCGTTTTTTTTAATGTGGAAGGCTAACCACCCCAAGCGTATTCATTAAACAAAATTATAAAAATA
>JALXAQ010000037.1 GCA_026991885.1 Thiotrichaceae bacterium | reverse complement strand
GGCAACAGCACTCCACTCAATATCTCAGGTGGTACTCCCCCGTATTCTGTCACCTCAAATAATGAAAATGTGGCAACGGTTTCTCTCACGGGTAATGTGGCAACCGTCACCGCTATAGGAACAGGCACCACCATAATAAAGATCACGGATCAGGCCAGTGCCTCAGTCGATGCGACAGTGAACGTTAGACCTCCAGCACTGGCTGTCGCTCCAGACAGCGTCACGCTGACGGTCGACAACAGCACTCCACTCAATATCTCAGGTGGTACTCCCCCGTATTCTGTCACCTCAAATAATGAAAATGTGGCAACGGTTTCTATCACGGGTAATGTGGCAACCGTCACCACTCAGAAAAAAACAGGCATCGCCACAATAAGGATCACGGATCAGGCCGGTGCCTCAGTCGAGGTGACAGTGAAGGTTATACTTTGCGAGTGTATTGAGGGCAAACCCTGTTTATGTTTTGATAGGACACCGAATAAGGACTCTTTTGATGTTGGAGAACACCTAACACTGGATTTAAAGATTGACATTCAAAACACTGAGCAGGCATTTGATTTATATGTCGCTTTTGCGTTACCGGAGGGATATATGATACCGTTGGTATTCTTAACTGAGGAGATAGGATTCGTTACAGAATTCATCCCTTTCAAGGAGAACTACATAAAGCAAGAGGACAACTCATTCACTATCCTAGACAAGATTGAAGTCGTGCAGTGCTTGGGTGGAACTTATACCTATTATGCGGGCCTATTTTTTCAGGAGACTGATGAACTCGCCTCTAATCTTGCCGTCGGAAAGGTCACATTTGAGGACAAGTGTGAATAATGGCCAGGACGTCCAAGATAAATCTTGGACTCCTAAAATAAACTTTATACCTTTTTCAAGATAACAATTATGTTTAGAACATTTGCAATATATTTTCTCCTGGTCGGAGCCGTTCAGGGCGCGACGGTCAATCTTAGCGTCACCCCAAGTTCAGTCACTGAAGATCAATCTTTCACGCTCACAGTCTCATTAGATAATCCCAATAATAATGACAGTGCGGTGGTTTCTATTAAACTAATAGAGGGCAATGAAAATGATTTAAGCACCTCTGTTTTCCCTGCGGTAACACTCAATTCGGAAATTCCACAAAAGTCTTTTTCCATTAATGCACTGAAAGACGGCCTACCAGAAGGTACAGAAACGTTTACCTTCAAAATAGGTATAATCCCTACTGGCGATGTAACGTTGGGCCAAGATAGGCAAACAGTAAGCGTAAGAGACCAAAAAGTCGGCCTATTCAAATTCACCAAGCCCAGCTTTGAAGTGAATGAAAACGCAGGGAATGCCATCATCACTGTTAAGCGCGAAAATGGTAGCGATGGCATAGCCACTGTCAATTATGCCACCAGTAATGGTAGTGCCATCGCAGGAAGTGACTATCAAGCGGCAACGGGCACCCTCACTTGGCTCGATGGAGAGGAGGGCAACAAGACCTTTACCGTTCCCATCATTGATAATACGGCTATTGACGGTGATAAAACGGTCAACTTACAATTGACCAACAATTCGTCAGTGGAGACTGCCACACTCACTATAAATGACGATGATATTGATATAATAGAGCCGCCTGAGGAGGGACAAGGTCAAATACAATTCACCACCAGCTTGAGCGTGAATGAGAGCGACGAGAAAGTCTCTCTCACTGTTGAGCGCGTGGGCAGTAGCCAGGGTGAATTCTCGGTAAATTATGCCACCCGTGATGATACGGCCATCGCAGGGAAAGACTATGAAGCGGCAACGGGCACCCTCACTTGGCGCAATGGGGAGAGTGGCTCTAAAAAAATTTCCATTACCATCAAGAATGATAATGAGTTTGAAAAAGACGAAACGTTTTCTGTGGAAATCAAAGACTCAGCGGGTAATCTCCTCGCTATTACCAAAGTAACCATTAATGATAAAAGCGCAGAGAAAATATTGACCGAGATAGGGAGAAATCCTACCCAGCGTGAAACAGGCAAAGTGCTTGGGAGGATTTGTCAGTTCGGTAAACCTACCACAGAATTAAAGGAGCGATGCGAGGAATTGATAAATAATGCTGAGAAGAATCCTAATGAGGTAGCCAATGCCCTCCAACAGATAGCCCCTGAAGAATTCATGGCGCAAGGCGACATCGCCTTGCAAAGCGCCGCCACCCAATTTAAGAATGTCAATGCCCGAATGGATGTGTTACGCATCGGTGTCAGGAATTTCCGTCTCAATCTGTCGGGACTGAATCTTAACATCAATGGTCAACGATTGCCGATTCAACTGTTGACAGATGCAACAACCAAAAGTGTTGGCGCCGGTTTTAGCCGATTAGGCGCATTTGTTAATGGTGAGATCAGTTTTGAAGATAAAGACTCGACAGAGCGTGAATCGGGCTTTGAACTCAGCTCCCTGGGATTGACGGCGGGGATAGATTATCGCTTTACAAATAAATTTATTGCTGGCATCGCATTGGGTTACAGCAATAGCGAGAGTGATCTCAATGCGAACGGTGGCAATATAGATAGCGATGGTTATAGCCTGACTTTGTACGGTACTTTTTACCAAAGTAATGACATCTATATTGATGGATTGTACAGTTATGGTCGCAATAGTTATGAGAGTGAGCGCAATATTGTCTATCAGGTGGTCGAGCCTATCAATCAAACCGCCCTTTCAAGCAACAACAGTACTCAACACGTACTGGGATTCGGAGCGGGATATAATTTCAATCGACAAGCTTTCACCTTAACCCCCAATGTTCGCCTTGATTATGTTAATACAGATATCGACGGATTTAGTGAAAAGTTCAACGATCCGACGGCACTCGGTGCCAGTTTGGGAATGCAGATAGACAGCCAGAAGCTCCAATCATTGACGCTGACGCTAGGCGTTCAGGCAGATTATGTGATAAGCCAATCATGGGGCATTTTAATCCCACATGCTAATTTAGATTATGTGCATGAATTTAAAGATGATGTCCGCCAACTGACGGGGCGGTTTTTGGATGATAGGAGTGAGAATAAAGAAAGCTTTAACTTCAGTTCTGACGCGCCTGACAGAGATTATTTTAATCTTGGATTAGGCATATCGGCACAATTCAGCGAGGGTAGATCAGCCTTTATCCGCTATGAGGGTACATTAGGTTTACGTGATGTTGAGCGTCATGCTATTATGCTGGGTGTGCGGCTTGAGTTTTAAGTGGACGTCCAAAGCTAAAGCTTTGGACTCCTAAAATTGACGAAGGAAGTAATAAAGGAAAAAAAAATGATTTTAACAACATTAGAGAGTGTACCGGGCAAAGCCATTATTGAACACTATGGGATAGTCCAAGGCAGCACCATTCGCGCCAAACACATTGGCAAAGACATCATGGCGGGCTTTAAAAATATCGTCGGCGGCGAACTCAAGGGATACACCGAATTATTACAAGAATCCCGTCAAGAAGCCCTTGATCGTATGGTCCAACAAGCGAATGAATTTGGGGCCAATGCTGTCCTCAACATCCGTTTTGCCACCTCCTCAGTCGCACAAGGGGCAGCCGAACTTTTTGCTTACGGAACAGCCGTTAAGGTGGAATAACTATGGAAGCCATTGGCCAAATTCTCATTTTTCTGTTTTTACTCATCCTTGGCTATTTCTCAGGGAGTTACTTGGAAAAACGCCACTATAAAAATATCCGAGCGCGAGAGCGTCAAACCCATCACGTCCCCATTATCACCTTCGGCGCTAAGCAGCCTATACCAGACGCGCAGGAGGCCAAATTGTTTGTGGGGAGTGTGGTCGTTTCGATTGACTATTTTAAAAGGATATCGGCAACACTGAGACTTTTAGTCGGTGGGCGAGTGACAGTCTATGAAACTCTGCTCGATCGTGGGCGTAGAGAGGCACTTTTGCGGATGAAAGAGGACGCAATGGCGTGGGGTGCCAATCAAATTTTAAATCTACGCTTAGAAACCGCCACAATTGGTGGTCACTCTGGAGACAACAGCCTGGGTTCTATTGAAGTCATTGCCTATGGCACCGGTGTCAAATGAAATATGTCCCCAAAGAAATCCCTGAAGGCATCAACGTCACGCCCCGCCATCCACTGATCGATTTTGCCTATTTGTTAGGCACAGTGCTCATCGCCAGTGTGCTGATTTTTGTGACGCTAGGATTTGTCGCTGAATGGCTCACGACTCGGATCAGTCCTGAAACGGAGCGCAAAATGGGTCAGATGTTGATCCAAGTCATCGAAGATGAAGAAATTCAGGACGATAGGCGTATCAAATATCTTGAGGAACTCCTCAATTCCCTACCAAAACAAGGGGAAACCATTCGTCTGCCCTTGACAATTCATTTGCTGGAAAGTGATGTCGTCAATGCGGCCATTATGGTGGGGGGACATGTTTTTATTCATACGGCATTGCTAGAAACCGTTAAATCAGAAAATGAGTTAGCACTCGTGTTGGCGCATGAATTAGGGCATTTTCAAGCACGCGATCCACTCAAAAGTTTGGGACGCTCACTGGTTTTTGTGGCGATTTCAGCGATAATGGGCATTGGCACATCCGGCGGTTTAGCGCAAATCGTCCCTTTGACTTCTCAACTGACCAATTTGAGTTACAGTCGAAAGCAGGAGAGCGCGGCTGACCTTTATGCCTTGTCTCGGGTTGTGAGCCGTTATGGACATGGGGGGCATAGCCTTGATTTTTTTAAGCGGCTTGAAACGGAGGAGTCGCAAAACAAATTGTTGAAAATGTCTCAATATTTTTTGACTCATCCCTTGAGCGGGGCTAGGATTGATGATCTCAATCAAAAGGCCGCTGAAAATGGGTGGTCAATGGAGGGCGATGCAACACCTTTGCCAAAATGGCTGCGTCATTAAGGAGTCAATGCCATCGCCATAAAGGATTGCCCCTACATGATATGCCGTTTTTCGTAGCCAACACTGAAAAAATCGTCGGTTGTTAAAAAAAATTTCGATACACCCCTTGACAAACCCATTTTAACTGGTAAAATGGCACACGTTCAAAGCGCGGGAATAGCTCAGCTGGTAGAGCGCAACCTTGCCAAGGTTGAAGTCGCGAGTTCGAGTCTCGTTTCCCGCTCCATCTTATTATGGCTGAGTGGCAGAGAGGCTATGCAGCGGTTTGCAAAACCGTACCACGTCGGTTCAAATCCGGCCTCAGCCTCCATCCTGCCCGGGTGGCGGAATTGGTAGACGCAAAGGACTTAAACATAATTTGAGCACCTAAGGCGAAATCTTTAAGTGAATGGGGTCAAATTCGGTGAAACCTTTAAAATGGCAACGCCGAGCTAAGCTTAACTTAGTCCTCCCCTGACTGAGTTTTGAAAGTGTAGAGACCAGACGGCTCCTACCTGACTAAATCCCCCCAAAAGGATTTAAAGGTAAAGAAATGGCCCAGACCACAAACACATTATTAATTAATTTAATACTGTGGCAGCGAAAGCTGTAGTTGGTAAGAAAATCCTTCGGTATTATACCGTACCGGTTCGAGTCCGGTCCCGGGTACCAAAATATTTATCTTGGATGTCCAAACTAAAGTTTGGACTCCGAGCCCATCTATCTTATGTCCATTTCCTCATGCTCCATTTCTGAAAACAAATTTCATTTCATACATATTTTTATCTATTTTATTTATTGTCAAAAAAAATAAAAAGGATAATGCCTAAACATGACGACCAAACTTTCCTATAAAATTTCTACTTATGGCATGGAAAAGAATGAGAGACTCTTTTTCATTACAATGTTGGATTTAGCACAAAAGACATTGGATGTCTCTTGGGTTTTGGATGAGAAAACCCCTCATTTTATAGTGGTGGACGTTGAACATCCGGATGGTAAGGCATTTTGGCAAGCACATCATGCTGATAAAAACCTGATTGCATTGGCACCACAAAATATTTTGAATGCCCCGATTTTTTTAGAAAAACCCCTAAAAGTACGGACGCTTGCAGAAATGCTTAAACGGCTTTCTACAGAATTTTCTAATTTGTCTGAGCCTGTGCTTGCTGTAACAGATAAAGAGATAACGAATTTTTTTGACGATCTCACCTCAGAACAGAAAAAAGAGCCAAAGAATGTCTTTGAACCGTCATTGTACTTAAGTGGTTTACTGAAAAATGCGCTGCAATCAGGGCAATCTCAACGTTTTAGTGTGGGCAATTTGGCACCATTGTATGTTTTACCTGAGCAAGCGAGTTGTTTTTACAAAGCGATTAATTTTGGCAATCTAACGCCTACTCAGAAAGTGTTCTACAAAGTCAAGAGCAGTCAAATTGAACAACAGCCAATCACATCTGAAAGCCTCAACTCAACCGTAGAAACCGAAGGCTTACGTAAATATCCTATCAACACCTTTTTGTGGGCATCCAGCTTGTACGCTTCAAATGGTCGATTGCTGGCTGGTTTTTCCTTAGATACCCCAGTGCATTTAAAACAATGGCCTGATCTGTCCTTATTAGCACATGATTCGACACATTTTCGTCTAGCCGCTTTTATGCTGAAAAATACAGCCACATTGACGACTGTTGCCGCCCAAACGCAAGTAGAAATCACAGCAGTGTTTAATTTTTTTAATGCCTGCATGATAACACAAATCATTGAAATTGATGAGAGTCATACAGCAGCAACGATGAAAAAAAAACCTGCCTCTTCCAAGCCCTCAAAACATTCTCTATTTAAAAATATTTTGAAGCGGCTGGCTGGATAAGAAAAAGCGAGGACGTTTTTTTAAATATTTTTAATAAACAGTAGGATAGAATAAACTGTGAACGAAATAAAATTGGTTTTCACCGGCAGTATGGGCGCAGGCAAGACGACGGCGATCTCAACAATCAGTGAAATAGCTGTGATCAACACTGATGTGGCCACCACTGATGAGGCGGCACAACGTAAGGAAATGACCACAGTGGCTTTAGATTATGGTGAACTGAGTTTGGATGAGACACAAAAACTTAAGCTCTATGGCACCCCTGGTCAAGAACGTTTTGAATATATGTGGCCCATCTTGATTAAAGGTGCGTTAGGATTGATCATTTTGGTAGATGATGCCAGTGCTGATCCCTTGAGTGATTTAGCACTTTTTGTGCGTTATTTTAAACCTTATATTGAAGAAACCCCTACCATTATCGGTGTCACTAGAACGGATTTAGGAATGGGACCCAATATGCAAGCTTATCACGATTACCTGCAAAAACAAGATTTGCAGTTACCCGTTTTCACGATTGATGCACGAAACCGTGAACATGTTATTATTATGATAGAGGCATTAACAGCTATGGTGGAATTTGCCTGAAATTGTGAGGAATAAAAATGCTTGCTAAGTTGATCCAACCAAAAGTAACGCCACTTTTAGAACGTTTGTTACGAGATTCTGATGATATCCATGCAGCACTGGTGGTGACGGTAGATGGCAATCTGTGTGCCATGCAGCAAAAAAAAAATTACACATTAGAACGCCTAGCTAGCATGGGCAGTAGTTTGATGTCTTTAGGGGATACCATTACCGCCGAACTCAAAATGGGGGTTTGTAACAACATCATCTCAGAAAATGAACAGGGTATTATCGCGTTCATGCACATTAATGACAAGTTAGTTCTTATTAGCATGACAATGCATAAAAATGCTTTGGGTATGTTGCTCAGCCATTCGAGAAAATGCGCCCAAAATATGGCACAGGAAGTGGGTGATTTATGATATTCCCCAGGGGGGATTTTGACTAAGAGGAATAAAAGTGGCAAATATTAATGATATATGTGCGGAAATTGTAAATGATGTGGATTCGGCACTGGGTTGTGCCGTGGTGGATTTAACGAGTGGTTTATTGTTAGGTGTACATCATAATGTGCCCTATTTTACCCAGTCTTACTTGGATACAGTGGCAGCAGCGGCGGTGGACATGATGCGGGGCAAAAATGTCCGAGCCATTGAAGATATGATATCCAATATGCGTGGCACAGAAGAAGAGCAGATGATTCAAGAAATACAGATGACGACACTGAATACTTACCACTTCATGGCAGTTGTGCCAAAAAAACCAGATGCGTTGGTGGTATTGATCACCAGTAAAAAAGCTAACTTGGGTATGGGTTGGTCAGCCGTCCGGCGTTCCCTGCCCAAGTTGGCACCACTTTGTCCTTAATTAAACAGTTTAGAGGAGTCCAAGATTTATCTTGGACTCCATGCTATAACAGAAAGTCAATCAAAAATGCAGGAAATTGGGCCGCCTGCATATCTTCCACCGTCTTTTGCCGATCATAATCCAAAGCATAAAACTGAACATTTTTCTGCACCCGATCATAAATGGCAAACTGGGCACCAATTTGTCGATTACGCGGTTGCCCTACAGAGCCGGGACAGACTAACGCATGGCTAAATTTATCTAATGCGATATTTTCAGCAATCTCATGCTTATCAAAACCGCTCCCTATTCGTCCATAGACGCCCGGTAAATGGGTATGACCATGAAAACAAAGCGGGATGGCTTTTTTTTGCAACGCATCTAAGTTATTTTCATAAGTTGTTTCATACACATAAGCATTAAAAAATGTTGGATCGACTGGTGCGCCATGTAATGCTAACCAATTTTCGTGGCGAAACACGGGTGCTAATTCCAACAACCATTTTTTTTGTTCGCTGCTCACCCACTGATTCTGCCAATCCAGTGCCCAACGTGCTGTTTTTGAAAAACCTTTGCGAAATTGACCGGTCGCCAGTCCATGATCATGATTGCCTTTCAAGATGAGAAAATTTTTCTCCATTGCTTGAATGCGCTCAATACAGGCTGCTGGATGAGGACCGTAACCGACAATATCACCTAATATGATTCCCTCATGAATGCCCTTAGTTTCAAGAAACTCAAGTACAGCCTCTAAGGCAGGCAAATTAGCATGAATATCTGCTAATAAGGCAAGATATCGGCTGTCTTTGAAATCATCGACAAATGTTGAGACTGTCTTTTGTTCATTTAAGCCATTAATTAATGATATAGCGATAGGACGTTGTTGATCAGACAGGAAGACATCTCGTAATTGTTCAGCCAATACCGTTAGATATTGCGGATCATTAAAATACTGTAATATCAGTTCACGGATAATCTGTCCTAAACCTTGTCCTAGTGCTGGTGTGAGGCACGCCTGGGAACGGATGTAAACACCTAACATCTGTGAACAGGAGATAAAGCGATCCCACTTGTAAGTATCATCATCTAAATAGTATAAAATACCGTCTTCACTGAGTCCAAAATTGGACAAGCCTTCATCTAGGCGCACCTTAAAAGCCTGTCCTACCCTGAAATAATGTTGGAATAAGGCTTTTAAGTAGCCAAGACAATCTTCTAGTTGGGATTTTTCAAGTTCTGCGAGTTTGACATGTAGCTGTATTAGTTGTGGGCAGATATTGCCTATCAGAGCGGTTTCAGGCTCATCGGCTACAAACCAAACTTTGGCAGGATGGTGAATTTGTAAACGCTGTTCCTGTTGCAAGGCTTGGGTAGCCCAGCGTATAGAGTCTTTGTGAGCCAAACGGATTTTTGGTTTGACTTTAATGATATCTTTATCATTTAAATGCAGACGAGTACCCGGTCGCCCCGTAAAAGTTTCACCATAGCCCAAATCTGTCTGTGGGGCTTGTAGCAATTCAAATATCTGTTGTTCAGTGTAGGTAGACTCGCCTTTTACAGCGCCAATCAGTGTGATGGTATTTTTTGGATTCATTTTTTTTGAAATTTATCGCCTTTTTAATTCTATTCCCAAACTCTCTGCAACAGCCAGCATTCTTTTTCCCACTGCGCCATTTTGAGCTGATGACTGGCTTCTTCTAATGCCATTTCAGCCTGATGTGTTTGTCGTTGTCGCGTCAAGCGAGCATCCAACGCTTTAGAATGACTAAATTAAACTCGGCAAGCTGTTTTTTTTTTAAGTATCGTTTCCTGTTCAAGCCGCTGCTGTTATACGGCCCAAAACAAGGGCTTCTCTAATTTGGACGGTGACAATTTTGATACCCGAGCCTTCTTGTTGTGTTGCCCCCGCTCCTTCTGTTACCGCTTCTAGCGAGCGTAGCGTAGGACGCACCCTACGCTTAGACTCATCCAAACCGAAGGTGGACTCCTAAAAAACAAGTCTATTATTGATTTTTAATTATTTTTAAGGCGAAAATTTTCAATTGTGATACGATTCAGTTTCATAATGAAACGAATTTTAGGAGTCCAAGATAATGGACAACATTATTAAACGTCGCCCCCTATCTAATAATAGTAGTTTACCTGACACACTCCACCCTGTCATCAAAAGGGTGCTCGCTGCTCGTGACATTAATGATGTCAGCGAACTCGATTATGGACTACAAAATCTGCTCCCCTACACTTTGCTGCTCGGCATAGATAAGGCTGTCAATTTATTATATGAAGCTTTAAGCAAACAAGCCCGTATTCTCATCGTAGCCGATTATGATGCCGATGGCGCAACCAGTTGTGCGCTTGCCATCAAAGCCTTACAGCAAATGGGCGCCCAAAATGTGGGATTTTTAGTCCCTAATCGAGAAAAACACGGTTATGGCTTAACCCCTGAAATTGTGAAACTCGCACTCTCCGACTCTTTGCTAGCCCCACCCGGTTTAGTCCCTGATCTTTTAATAACTGTTGATAATGGCATTTCAAGTATTGATGGCGTAGAAATTGCTAAACAACACGGTATGCGTGTGCTGATCACAGATCACCATTTACCCGGAGAAAATTTGCCCAAGGCTGATGCCATTGTCAATCCCAAGCAAAACGGCGATAATTTTCCGAGCAAAAATCTCTGTGGGGTTGGCGTGATTTTTTATGTCATGATGGCTTTACGGGCACGTTTGCGTGATAATGGGTGGTTTACCAAGCAAAGTGAACCCAATCTCGCCAATTTCCTAGACTTAGTCGCTTTAGGCACTGTAGCAGATGTTGTCACACTGGATTACAATAACCGCATTTTAGTTGCTCAAGGATTGCGACGAATACGCGCAGATCGCTGTTGCCCCGGTATTCGTGCCTTAGTGCAAGTGTGTGGACGTGACCAAAAGACTTTAGTCGCCAGTGACTTAGGCTTTTATTTAGGACCCCGTATCAATGCCGCCGGACGGATGGATGACATGTCTCACGGCATCGCTTGCTTATTGAGTGAAAATGATTTCAATGGCAGAGAACATGCACAATTACTTCAAACTTTTAATCAAGAGCGTCGCTTAGAAGAGGCGAAGATGCAGGTAGATGCCCTAGAAATGCTTGACACGCTAGGCACAATAGAGAAAATGGGACTTTGTTTATTAGATGAAAAATGGCATCAAGGCTTGCTAGGCATACTCGCGGCGCGTATCAAAGACCGTTTGCACCGCCCCGTGATTATTTTTACTTATGATAAAGAAAATAAAATTAGAGGCTCAGGGCGCTCCGTCCAAGGCGTGCATATCCGCGATGTGATCGACACAATTGCGACTCAACACCCGGGGATGGTAACATCTTTTGGTGGACATGCGATGGCGGCGGGATTGACGATACCACGTTCCCAATTTGAACCCTTTCAACAAGCCTTTGATGAAGAAATTCGCAAATATCTCTCTGCCGATGACTTACAAGGTGTTATTTTCAGCGATGGCACTTTGTCAGGTGCTGATTTTAATTTAGACTTGGCAGAACAGTTAAAAATGCTGACACCTTGGGGACACAATTTTCCAGAGCCGATTTTTGAGGGAGAATTTGAACTAGTGGCGCGTCGTGTCCTCAAAAATAAACACCTCAAAATGCAGGTGCGCCCTCTTGATGGGGGGCCAGAACTTGATGTCATCGCATTTAATACAGTTGACACCTCATGGCCACCTAATGTCAATCGCCTCAAAATGGCTTATAAATTAGATATCAATCTGTTTCGTGGCTTGACCAATTTGCAATTGATGGCGAACTCTGTGTTAGTCAACTATGAATAGGATAAAAGTCATGCCTGCCCAAGAAGATTATCAATCCCAGATTACCGTGTTCCCCCAGAAATTAGTCACTTTAGGATTGTTGAGCGAAACTGATGCAATAAAGGCGATTGAAGAATCGCTGGCTGAAGGTATCTCCTTTGTGACTTACTTGGTGAATCAGAAACTTGTCAACCACAGCGCACTCGCCCGCACATTGAGCGAAGAGTTTGGCTTTCCCCTGATTGAACGTATCGAATTCAATCCAGATATCATTAAGCTGCTTAACAAAAGACTATTAGAACAGCACAAAGTCCTACCTCTCTTCAAACGAGAACAACGCCTATTCGTTGCTATCTTCGATCCTACTAATTTGGACGCACTGGATGAAATTCAAATTCATACCAAGACACCGCTGGAGCCAATGATAGCTGAAGCGGATAAACTTGAGCAGTTCATTGAACGCGCCCTCAATTTGTTTGATGAGAGTGAATTAGATGACGGGGAGCTTGAAGATGAAGTGGACGAAAAAACAATTGCTTTACTACCCGATGCCCCAGTTGTCAAACTCGTCAACAATCTGCTCTTTAAGGCCATGAAAATGGGGGCTTCTGAGTTACACTTTGAACCTTATGATAAATTTTATCGGGTGCGGTTTCGTGTCGATGGCGTACTCAGAGTCGTTGCTAAAGCGACATTCGCCAATTTTAGAAAAATGGTGGCACGTATTAAGCTGATGTCACATATGGACGTTGACAAGCAGCACGTTCCCCAAAAAGGACGTATTAAAGTCAAGATTTCCACTGAAAAATATATCGACTTTCTGGTCATCACTTGCCCTAGCTTGTGGGGTGAAAATATCGTGATGCGAATTATCGACTCTTCCCCCGCTAACCTCAACATAGACATACTTGGGTTTGAAGAAGAACAAAAGCGGCATTATCTGCAAGCACTCGCCAATCCGCATGGCATGATATTAGTGACGGGTCCCACAGGCAGTGGTAAAACACTCTCCCTCTATACCGGCATTAACATCCTTAATAAAGAGGATGTCAAGATTTCCACAGCCGAAGAAACTGTAGAAATTAACCTACCCGGTGTCAATCACCTACAAATTGATGAAAAAAATGGTATAACATTTGCTGAAGCCATTAGAACATTTATAGCACAAGGGACAGACATCATCGTTGTGAGTGAAATACGAGACCTTGAAACCGCCCAACTTGCGATTAAGGCAGCCCAAAGCGGCCACATGATCTTGTCCACCCGACACACCAATGACACGGCACCGCAAACTCTAACTCGCTTGGTTCATATAGGCATCTCCCATTTTGAAATAGCTGAAGCTGTCCGGCTTGTCATAGCACAACGACTTTGTCGCCGCCTCTGTCGTTGCAAAATTGAACAAGAGATACCTGAAATGAGATTACAATCCCTTGGATTTAAGAAAGAAGAAATTTCAGAACTCAAGTTATATGGTCCAGGGGGTTGTGAAGAATGTGGTGGTTCTGGTTACAAGGGACGAGTTGGCATATATCAAGTGATGCCCATATCGGAGGGCATGAAACAGTTGATCTTGATCATGGAAGGTCGCAATGCCATTGCATTGGCGGATCAAGCACGCAATGAAGGTATTGCTGACTTACGTGAATCTGGTTTGAAAAAAGTTAAAGAGGGGCTGACTTCTTTGGAAGAACTGGATCGTGTTATTAAAAATTAGATAATAGACGAGTCAGTGAATAAAAAGTCAAAACCAGACCTGCCATGTCTGGTTTTGATGATTTTGATTTTTTATTTAGGGACAAGTCTAATAAACCATCGCTCTAAAAATGCTTGATATATAACTTATAACTTATAACTAATAACTGATAATTAAAATGAGTCCTCAAAAATTAACCCCCCCCCTCACAGGCTTTCCATTTAAAATAGTCTCTTTAGGCCTGTTAAGCGAACATGATGCCATAATGGCGATTGATGAATCGCGTTGTGAGCACATTTCTTTTGTAACATACTTACTGAATAAAAATTTGGTTGAACAACAGTCAATAGCGTGGGCGTTGAGCCAAGAATTTGGCATTCCCATGATTGACATTGAGAGCATTGAACTCAATCCAGAGCTAATCAACTTACTTAATGAAGAACTCTTAGTAAAACACCAAACCCTCCCGCTTTTTAAACGAGGAAAATGTCTGTTCGTCGCAGTCTCCGATCCAACTCATGTGGAGGCACTGAAAGAGATTCAATTCCATACCCACACAGAAATAGAACCCATTATAGCCGAAGCGGACAAGCTTGCTAAAATGATTGAAGATGCCCTCGTATTTATTAGCAGCGATGAAGTATTAGAAAAAATAGAGATCGTTGACAACGACGAACCGGAGCAGATTGTTGACAAGGATGAACAGAAAGAGGAAAGCAAAATCGTATCCGAAGTAGAAGCCCCATTTGTCAAATTCGTTAATTCCATGCTTTTTAAAGCTATTATAATGGGCGCCTCTGACTTACATTTTGAGCCTTATGAAAAATTTTACCAAGTGCGCCTTCGTATCGATGGCGTACTCAGAGTCATTGCTAAACCGCCCCTCGCGATTTCTCAAAAATTGGCAGCACATATTAAGCTTATGTCACGTTTGGAGGTGAGCAAGTTGCAGACTCTCCAACAAGGACGTATTAAACTTAAAATTTCTGCCACAAAAGCGATTGATTTTCGGGTCATCACTTGCCCCACTTTGTGGGGTGAAAAGATAGTCATGCGACTTATCGATTCATCCATCACTAAGCTCAATATAAATAAACTTGGCTTTGATGAAGAGCAAAAATCTCTCTATCTTGAAGCACTTGCGAAGCAGCATGGTATGATATTAGTAACAGGACCCACCGGTAGTGGTAAAACCATTAGTCTTTACACAGGGCTTAATATCTTTAACAAAGAAAGTGTTAATATGGCCACTATTGAAAATCAGGTAGAAATTCCGCTGCCTGGTATCAATCAAGTACAAGTTGATGAAAAAAATGGTACGACATTTGCCGAAGCCATTAAAACATTCATAGCGCAAGAAACTGACATTTTTCTTGTGGGCGAGATACCAGATATTGAAACATGCAAACTTGCAATAAATGCCGCTTTGAGAGGTCACCTTGTTTTGTCCTCCCTATATACCAATGATGCGCCGCAAACTTTGAGCTATTTGACCGGAATGGGTATTCCTCCCTTTACGCTGGCGAGTGCCATCAACCTCATCATCGCACAACGGCTCTGTCGTCGCCTCTGTCGTTGCAAAATAGAACAAAATCTATCTGAGCAAAGTTTACTATCTGCTGGCTTTAAAAAAGCAGAAATGCCAAAAATGAAGTTATATGGTCCTAAATTGGGTGGATGTGACAAATGCGGTGGCTCGGGTTACAGGGGGCGTGTTGGCATATATCAAGTCATGCCTGTCTCGGAGGAGATGAAATGTTTGCTGATGGATGGTTGTAATGGCATGGCATTGGCAGGGCAAGCCAGCCGTGAGGGCATTGCTGATTTACGCGAGTCTGGATTGAAAAAATTAAAAGAGGGTTTGATTTCTTTAGAAGAGCTTAATCGTGTTATCAGTGTATAAGCCTGCCGAGAAAAGGACTTGAACCTTCACGGGGATACCCCCACTAGCACCTGAAGCTAGCGCGTCTACCATTTCCGCCACCTCGGCATCGAATGCGCGTATTTTACAGAGAGAGAAATAAGAAGTCAATGGCTCGTTCAAAAAAAAGTTTAAAAAAAATGTCCCCAGTTGATCCCTTTGCACAACGTGAGGCGCAAAACTACAAAAATCCTATTGCAAGTAGGGAATTTATCCTGCAACATCTGACTGAAGTCGGCAAGCCTATGACTTTACGAAAGATTGCAGCTTTACTCAATTTAAAGAGGCCGGAGGAGATAGAAGGTTTACGCCGTCGTTTGAATGCAATGGAGCGCGATGGACAATTAATCCGCAATCGTCGTAAGGCTTATGGTTTGGCTAAAAAAATGGACTTAGTGCGGGGGCGCGTGATTGGGCATCAGGATGGATATGGTTTTTTAGTCGCTGATGATGGTGGTAGCGATTTATTTTTGTCCCAAAGAGAAATGCGGACTTTAATGCACGGTGATCGCGCTTTAGTTAATATTATTGGTATTGATCATAAAGGGCGGCGCGAAGGGGCATTGGTTGAAGTTTTAGAGCGTAACACGCAAGAAGTTGTTGGTCGTTTTTTTCATAAACGGGGACAAAATGTTGCCTTTGTTGAGCCAGATAATCGGCGCATTCCTCATAACATTTTGATTGAGGATAAGAAAAAACAGGGCAAAGCTAAACATGGTCAAATTGTCGTGGTGCGACTCGTATCGCCACCAACTAAATATAATCCACCCTTTGGTGAAGTCATCGAAGTGATCGGTAATGAACGCGCCCCAGGCATGGAAATTGATATTGCCATTCGCGCTCATGAGTTACCCCATCAGTGGCCTGATGAAGTATTAAAGCAAGCCTCTAAATTTCCTAAAAAAATAGATCAAGCGGCACTTGAGGGGCGTGAGGATATGCGCGATATTCCCTTTGTCACCATTGATGGCGAGGATGCCCAAGATTTTGATGATGCGGTGCATTGTCAGCCGCGTGGTAAAGGTTGGCTCCTGCGAGTGGCGATTGCCGATGTATCGGCTTATGTCAAAATCGGCACCCCGATAGATGTAGAGGCTAAAAATCGCGCGACTTCTGTCTATTTTCCTAATCGTGTCATCCCGATGTTGCCCGAAGTTTTGTCTAATCAATTGTGTTCACTGAAACCACAAGTTGATCGTTTATGTATTGTTTGTGAATTAGCGATTGATTTTTATGGGCGTACAAGACGCATTCGTTATTTTGAGGCAGTGATACGCTCAGCGGCGCGTTTAACCTATACTCAAGTAGGCAAAGTGCTTGAAGGAAATGAAGAAAATTTCCAATATCCGCATTTGTTGCCACACATTGCTCATTTATATAGTTTATATCAATTGCTACTCAAACGCCGTAAAAAACGTGGCGCGATTGATTTTGATACGGTTGAAACCCGCATCGTTTTTGATGAGCAACAAAAAATCGAAAAAATTGTGCCAGTCGTTCGTAACGATGCTCACAAGTTGATTGAAGAAATGATGTTAGCGGCGAATGTGGCAACGGCGGAATGGTTGACAAAGCAACAGATGCCGATGCTATACCGCATCCATGATATTCCCAGTAAGGAAAAGTTGACGGATTTACGCACTTTTTTGAAGGAGCTTGGTTTAACACTATGGGGTAAAAATAAGCCACAGGCGCATCACTATCGCAGATTATTGGAAAAGGCGCAAGATCGTCCAGATTACCGTTTGATTCAAACGGTTTTGCTCCGCAGCCTACAGTTAGCCGTTTATACGCCTCAAAACAAAGGCCATTTTGGTTTAGCCTATCCCGCCTATGCCCATTTTACGTCTCCGATACGTCGCTATCCTGATTTATTGGTACATCGCGCCATTCGTCATTGTTTACAAGGCAAGCCTGTAGAGACATTTTCTTATACAAACAATGATATGGAAATGTTAGGAGAACAATGTGCGATGGCAGAACGTCGGGCTGATGAAGCCACCCGTGATGCGATGAGTTGGCTCAAGTGTGAATATATGCAAGATAAAATCGGGGTTGAGTATGATGGGATTGTCACTGGCGTAACTGCTTTTGGCTTGTTTGTGGAATTGGATGGTATTTTTGTAGATGGACTGGTTCATGTCACTGCCTTAACGGAAGATTATTATCATTTTGATCCAATTGGACATCGTTTATATGGAGAATCTGGTGGCAAAGTGTATCGCCTTTCAGATCGATTGCGTGTGAAAGTGGTGCGGGTTGATGTGGATGAGAAGAAAATTGATTTTGAATTGGCTTAAGTTGTGCAAGGTACGCCTGGAACGTAAGAGTCTTTCTCGTTCCTTTGCCTCGCAAAAATACCATCGCCTTTATGGTTGCCCTTAACGGTGATGGTATTGGGTTGAAAGCGGCAAATGATAAAGAGTCATCTTTAGAAAAGTGAAAAAACCATGTTAATTGAATTTTCAGTCACAAATTTTAGATCAATTAAAGAAGAGCAATGTCTGAGTATGGAAACCAACTCAGATACAACTCATCTGGATAAGAGATATTAAATATCATCACCCAAAACAAATATGGTATTAAAATGCCATCGAAAATGCGGTATGGCAACGCAAAGTTATGGAGACAGAACTTCAGCAATTCGATGGAAAAATTATTTAGTTGCTAAGATTTTAGAAATTAATTATGAAGTGATTTGGGCAAATGTTGGTGACACGATAGAAATTGAGAATTTAATTTTATTTCTCTAATGATAGGGTAGCTTTTGCGTTTGAAAAAACAATTTTAATAGAACCCTCTAATCAGAAAACGGTGAGATTAACTTTTAGTGAGCTTGAAAATGGTTATTTAAAATTGGATTTTTTGGGTGAGAAAAAACGGGTGATTATTCAAATTCTTTAAAGGAACAACACCTCATTTTTATTATAAAGGATAAAAATGACTAACATCCACATAAAATATATTGTTTTGGCCTTGCATCCTCCTGAAAAACGAGCCTATACCGAGTTTGCTACGGGCTAATTTTCTGAGCGTCGTGTACTGAATCATAAATTTTGTTCAGACATCTTTTTAGACTGGTCCAAAATAAATTTTGAACTCCAAAAAAACAAAAAAAATTATTGAGCCATCCGTGATGCGATGAGTTGGCTCAAGATTCAGTCTCGCTGAAATCAGCCAAAAACCATATCAATCACAGCTCGCTCAATCCATTGGGAGTCACTTAAAAAGGAAGTAACAAATGCTAATCTACAAAGCAATGTATAAATTTCTTGACGAAGGTATTCATGCCGAAGTGTTGGATTTCCCGGGCACGATTACTTTTGGCAACAACCTCGCTGAAGCACGTCAATTACTAGGTAGTGCTTTGGTAGATATGGCGGAAACGAATCTGATGCAAGGAGAACCCTTACCACAACCGAATTCATCATGTACCGATCCAGAAGCCGATTTGGAAGAACCTATCTACTTGCTATTAACAGCAACGCCCAGAGTACAGGTTGTACCCAAGGAGAATATCTACTATGAAGCGGCGTGATTTTTTGTTCCACTTGAGTCAACAGGGTTGTCGGTTTGTGCGTGAAGGCGGGGAACACTCAATTTGGGAAAATCCAGCAATAAACCACCGTACCTCTGTGCCTCGCCACCGAGAAATACCTGATTTCACGGTGGCAAGGATTTGCAAACAACTTGGTGTCCCAAAGCCTTAGTGAACATTGACACTTATAGCTCGTAGTTAAGCTCAAGGCTTGACATGTCGCGCTGATGAGTACAGCGAATGGTTGACAACAAAGAATTGAAATTTTTGGAGTCGGCCAGATTTATCTTGGGCTAAAAATAAATAACTCCAAAACCACCCGTAACCCCGGCGCATTATCTTCCAATCGAAGTTGTCCATGATGCAAGCTCGCAACTGCCGCGACAAGACTCAATCCCAGTCCATTTCCCGGGCTATTGCGAGCCGCTTCTAATCGGTAAAATCGTTGCAACACCTTTTCTCGCGCCACCACAGGAATGCCCGCGCCATTATCGGCCACAATAATTTCTACCATGCCCTGTTTTTGTTGCCGCAAGCTGATATTAATTTTGCCCCCTGACGGCGTATATTTCACCGCATTATCCAGCAAATTAGCTAAGGCTTGAAACAGTAGATCACGATCACCTTTAATCTCTAAACCCCTTTCTAAGTGTAGCGATAGCGATTGATTTTTTTCTTCCGCCAACGCTTCATACAATTCAGACGCATCTTGCACTAACCTTTCTAAATCTACCCTTTCTTGACGGCTCTGATGGCTGCCCGATTCAATTTTAGCAATGCGTAACAAGGCGTTGAAAGTTGATAGTAGTTGATCAGCATCAACAATGCACTGTTCAAATAACGGCTCAGTCTTCGCGCCTTGTTCTAGTCGATTTCGCAAGCGCGTGAGAGGCGTTCTTAAATCATGTGCAATATTATCAGAGACTTGTCGCACGCCCGCCATCAGCTTTTCAATTTGATCCAACATGGCATTGAGGTTATCAGCCAGTTTATCAAAATCATCGCCAGTGCCTTTCGTGGGAATGCGGCGAGAAAGGTCGCCGGTCATAATTTGGCGACTGGTTTGATTTATCGCGTCAATGCGGCGCACCATACTCCAACTCATCATCAGGCCCCCAATCAGTCCTAAAGCCAAGGTGAATGCCAGTCCCCAACTGAACGCATTTTGTATCAGTGTTTGTATTTCTTTCAGTTCACGAATATCGCGCCCCACTAATAAATGTAGTCCTCCCCGTAAAATAAAGGGTCTAGCTCTCGCCGCATGGGGTTGCTTATCTTCTTTGAGTTGAAAATTGAGCCAACCGTCTGCTGTTTTTGGCACTTGAGGCCAATGGCTTAAATTACCCGCTAAGGGCGTATAGTCAGGGGCAGCAAATAAGTAGATAGATGAACCGTTAGGCTCTCGTGCGACACGTTCAGTAATAACCGTCACCAAACCCGCTAATCCCCGCCGCTGATATTGTTCAGCTAACCCCGTAATTTCAGCTTCAATGGTTGCATCCGTTTGTCGCGCCATGTATCCGGCTGTTGCCCAATAAATAAAACTCAGCAGCAGTAAGACGGAGCCAGCGAATAATATCATGTAAATCAAGGCTAGCTGAAAAGTCGAAGTATAAAGTAATTTAATTGCTTTCACGGAGAACATAGCCGGCACCGCGAACGGTGTGTAGCAGGGGTTGAGAAAAGCCTTTATCAATTTTGCGCCGCAAACGGCTGATGTGGACATCAATCACATTCGTTTGGGGATCAAAGTGATAATCCCAAACATTTTCTAAAAGCATCGTGCGCGTCACGACTTGTCCAGCGTGGCGCATGAGATATTCTAATAAACGAAATTCACGGGGTTGTAAATCAATCACTTTTTCGCTCCGCTTGACAAGGCGAGACAGTAAATCAATTTCAAGATCGGCAACCCGATAATGTGTTTCTATCTCAGTGTTTTGATGAGCGCGGCGCAATAAAGCTTCTAATCGTGCCAACAGTTCGCTAAAGGCAAAGGGTTTGGTCAAATAATCATCTCCGCCTTCGCGTAAACCTTGAACGCGATCATCAATTTGGGCTAAGGCACTGAGGATGAGTACCGGGGTTTGCTTGCCAGTGGCACGAATGGTTTTAATAATACTGAGCCCATCCAGCTTGGGGAGCATACGATCAATGATCATCACATCGTAATTTTCGCTGGCAGCCATAAAAAGTCCGTCCTTGCCATCGCTGACATGATCGACAATGTAGCCACTTTCTGTGAGCCCTTTTTTTATATGGGCGGCGACTTCAGGATCGTCTTCAATAATGAGAACACGCATATCAGTTAGCTTACAAAAATGTAATGTACCAGACACCCTCTCGTAAGGTGGGAACCTTTAATATGCCCTTCGTCAAAACAACTTTGAAGGTATATTAAAAATGATGCAAAATATCTTGGCTCAATGGGCAAATAAGCTTGCCGCGATTGCACTAATCTCGGCGCTCACCTTGCCGCTCGCACACGCAGAGCAACCCATCCGTGCAACGGTGATACCAGCCAGTTTTGCGGATTTGGTTGAAACAGCCCGTCCAGCGGTTGTCACCATTATAACGACTCAGGCGGCACTTAAACAAGAATATCGTCAACATGCCTTACCGTTTGATGAATTTTTCCGCCGTTTTTTTGAAGAACGCCAATCTTTTCAAAAGAATAAGGCGAATGGTCTGGGTTCTGGCTTTATCATTAATGCTGAAGGCTTAGTTGTCACCAACCACCATGTTATTGAAGGCGCGGATAAGATCACAGTCAAATTGAACGATGGCAATGAATATTTGGCAACGGTGTTGGGGCATGATGCTAAGACCGATTTGGCGCTACTCAAGATAAAGGCGAATAAAGCCTTGCCTTATATTTCTTTTGGTGACAGCGACAAAGCGCGTGTCGGTGACTGGGTGATTGCCGTGGGAAATCCGTTTGGATTTGGCGAGAGCTTTACGGCAGGGATTATTTCAGCGCGTGGGCGCGACATTCAATCAGGGCCTTATGATGACTTTATTCAAATTGATGCCCCCATTAATAAAGGTAATTCTGGTGGCCCCCTCTTGAATATGAGTGGAGAAGTGATTGGCATAAATACCGCGATTTATTCGCCCAATGGTGGCAATGTCGGTATAGGCTTTGCGGTACCCTCAGTCATGGCAGCCTCGATCATAAAACAATTAGAACAACATGGCAGCGTTGAGCGCGGCTGGCTTGGGGTAGAAATTCAATCTATCACCAAAGACATTGCGAATAGTTTAGATCTCCAACAAGTATCAGGCGCATTAGTAGCCAACGTGTTAGCAGATACGCCTGCGAAAAAGGCGGGCATATTGCCGGGTGATGTTATTATTGAAGTCAATGGAAAAAGCATCAAAAATGCTAAAGCACTTTCCAGCCTCATAGCCAACATGGAGGCGGGTAAATCCGTTGAACTTAGCATTTGGCGAATGGGCTCAAAGAAAACTATCAAAGTTATACTGGGGCAGATGTCAAATAAGATTGCCTCAAATGGAGAACAAGACAGCGTTGAACTTGGTTTAACTTTAGATGAGATCACGCCACAAACGCGCAAGCAGTATCAATTGTCTGCTGATCTGACAGGCGTGCTGATTGTTGAAGTCAAAGAGGGTAGCCCAGCGGCAGAAAAGGGATTAAAATCAGGTGATGTGATCATGATGGTGAATCAAGAAAAGGTTTCCACGCCTTCAGGGCTTATTGAGAAAGTGAAAGAGGCGGCGAGTGCCAAGCGTCAGACAGTGTTATTGCTTGTGAATCGTCAAGGCAGGCAGTATTTTGTGATGCTGAAAATCAAGGCGTTTTGATCAAAGGCAGTTGGAGTCCAAAGCTTTAGCTTTGGACTATTAGGTGAAATTAAACGAAATATGCCACCGCTATTTTGCCCGCCATTTCCTTCCCACACGCCGCTAAGACTATCAACTTTTTTCATCATATTTATCTCCCACTTCGCTGACAAACGCTCTTTTGTCTGCTCCCCTATATTGACTAATTATTCATTTAGGATGCCTATATAATATTACAAACAAAAACACTTGACATTTAAAGGAGACAATTATGTATGGAAAAGCTTAGCCTCAGAGAGGCTTCGGAGCAAGTCAACTCATTTCCTTGGGCAGATTCAAGTTCTCAAGGATGACTTGCTGTGTCTTGATGAGAGACTTTGCCACAAATACCAAGAATGGCAGAATAAAGCCCTTGTCCGCTTGGCTTAATGTGGCAAGATATTGCCGCCGCTCTTCCATTCTGATAATAGCTGGCGGATAAGCTTTTTTGATGAGAATCAGATTCATCAAAATCCGTGCGCCGCGCCCATTACCATCATCAAAAGGATGAATTCTAACCATATTATAATGTGCCGTCGCTGCCGTGAGCAGAGGGTGTTGTGTCGCCAACTGCTCTTGAATCCATTGGCAAAGTCTTTCCATTTCATCAACCACTTGGAGCGGTTCAGTGTAATGATGAATAGTCCCATCAACTTGCAAAACGTGATTAGGTAAACGCTTATATTGGCCAGGTGTTGCTGTTTTTTTGACTTTTTCTCCCGTTTCATTCACTGCATCGGTATAATTCACGCCAGATAATAGCAGAGCATTGATTTCTTTAATAAGCCCCTGAGTGATAGGCCGTTCATCTCTGATGACTTGATAGAGAAAATCAATGGCATCGGCATGGTTTCTAGCATCCAGAAAATCTTTAAAAGGTTTACCTTCAACCGTCAACCCTTCCTGTAGAAAAAATAAGGTTTCACCTCTCGTTAAGGTGCTACCTTCAATCGCATTAGAATCATACGTCCAATCAACACGTAACTTTTGTTGAATAGTCGCCCAAAGCTCCGGTTGCAGCGGCTTTTGAGCAGCAATTTGAGACTGTAACTCGTCAATCTGATTGAGTTGTTCTTTTAAGCTTTTTTGAAGCGTGTAAAATCTGTGCATGATGGAATAATGCCATTAACTTTAAATCTTGGACTCCTACCAAGAACCCGGAACGATCTGTTAAATATCTAAAACCCTCAAATCAAGAACGCCATTAGGCATCGGCGGACACATATAATGGCACAAAAATAAAACTGATCAATCCCATTTTGCCAAATTGTTTGATAGACATGCTTATCTCCTCCCTCTTAATAGTGAGTCTGCGGTGAGATAGCAGCGTCCTGATACTGCGTCGGCTATTGTTAGCCAAGCTATAATGCATTGCTGCATTGCCGCTATCAATGTCAACCAATTGCCAGCCAGTGGCATCACGCTCAAAAAAAGCTTAAGCCAAGCACGTTGTTTTTCTCCCACCATAAAAGGCGAACCGTTGGGATTATCCATGCGTTCTTCGCCGCTGGACCAGCGATTGTAGGTCCAATCATCAGAAATGAGTGGATTTTTTTAAACCTTTAGTACAGAGACTGATTGAACAATCTATGGATTTTCTGGCGGAATAAGTGCTAAACCTAAGGGCTTGCGCGTGGGATTGCCCCTACCTTCAATGCCGTTTTTGTAGGGGCAATCCTTTATGGTTGCCCTAGTTGTTTTATGGCGCTTTAACAACCCCAATTTGAGCCTCAGGATGAGTGTTTTTTATGAGTTGACTTATCTCATCAATCTGCCGTGTCGGTATATCCAATATCAGTAAAATTTGTCCTTGAGCAATCCCTGTTTGAAAAGTTTGCAACTCGTGGTTAGGAATATCACGGGCAATTAAAAGCGAAAGAACGCTGCCGAAAGTGGCACCTGCGAGTGTCGTCGCAATCACAGCCCCCCCCCAAGGACTAAACCAGCCGGCGGAAATGTCACCGCCAACACGCCGCCCAACATACCGGCAATACTACCCACGCCAACACCTAATTCCAAACCATAAGTCAATTCAGTTTTTTCCAAGACGGATGCCTTGGGCAAATCTTCTAGTGGGATGTCATTGCGAGCAACAATATGGATATCGCGTTCAGGCAAACCCGCGTTTTGTAAGTCAGCGACGAGTTGTTTGCAATGGTCCACATCAGGTAAAATAAAATAAAGTCTTCTACGCATGGTAGATTCCTCAATCGTGTTAAAATACCAGCTAGGAGTCGGCCAGATTTATCTTGGATGTCTCCTACGATAGAGCCTTCATCATAGACAACTCTAAGAAACTTGACAACTTTTATTATTATATAAATTGATTGAATGACTGACAATTCATCTATAAACAGTAAGTTAATTAATTATTTAATATATAAATAAAAACAATAAAGTTAAAATAAAAAATCATATTTAAAACCACCAAAGGATAACATCATGTCTGACGATTTAAGTGAAAGTGCCTTGTATTATCACCGTTTTCCACACCCGGGCAAGTTGGCAATACAAGCCACTAAACCGCTCGCTAATCAACGTGACTTAGCATTAGCTTACTCTCCAGGCGTTGCCGCTGCCTGTCATGAAATTGTCCGCGATCCCAGAGAAGTTTCTACCGTGACTTCACGCGCCAATTTAGTCGCGGTCGTTACCAATGGCACTGCCGTACTTGGTTTAGGTAGTATCGGAGCGTTGGCTTCTAAACCCGTCATGGAAGGCAAAGCCGTCTTGTTTAAAAAGTTTGCTGGCATTGATGTTTTTGATATTGAGATCGATGAAAAAGACCCGGATAAACTGGTTGATATGATTGCCGCATTGGAGCCGACATTTGGTGCCATCAATCTTGAAGATATTAAATCCCCGGAGTGTTTTTTCATTGAGCAGAAACTCAAAGATCGCATGAATATTCCGGTATTTCACGACGATCAGCATGGCACAGCGATTTGCGTTGGAGCAGCGGTACTCAATGCTTTGCGCCTGATAAAAAAAGAGATTGGCGAAGTCAAATTAGTGACATCGGGTGCCGGCGCGGCAGCTATCGCCTGTTTAAATTTGCTCGTTGGCTTAGGTATTAAAAAAGAAAACATCATTGTCACTGACTCGGCAGGTGTGTTGTACAAAGGTCGTCCTAAAAGGATGGACCCTTATAAGGAAGCTTATGCCATTGAGACTAATCTGCGTACTTTAGATGATGCCATTGAAGGGGCCGATATTTTTCTAGGCTTATCCGTCGCCGGATTGCTCAAGCCAGAAATGGTCGAGAAAATGGTTGAACAACCTTTAATTTTAGCCTTAGCTAATCCTGTCCCAGAAATTTTGCCCGAAGAAGCGCGTGCCGTGCGCCCTAATGCGATTATTGCGACGGGGCGTTCTGATTATCCTAATCAAGTTAATAATGTACTTTGTTTTCCCTTTATTTTTCGCGGCGCCTTAGATGTGGGGGCAAGGCACATTAATAAAGAAATGCGTTTAGCCTGTGTGCGAGCGATTGCTGATTTAGTCACCACCACAAAGTCTGATATTGCGACTGCTGATGCCTCAGAAGTCTTAGATAAGGCTTATGGTGGCGAAGATTTAAACTTTGGTCCAGAATATATTATTCCTAAACCCTTTGATCCGCGCCTCATTACGGTGATTCCGCCAGCGGTGGCTAAGGCAGCGATGGAGAGTGGCGTAGCGACACGCCCGGTGAAAGATTTTGAGATTTACCGAGAAAAGTTGGCGCAGTACATGTTCCGCTCTGCCAATGTGATGAAAAGTGTGTTCAACCGTGCTTGGGAAAAACCACAGCGGATCATTTTTTCTGAGGGAGAAGATCGACGAGTCTTGCGGGCGGTGCAAGTGTTGATAGATGAAGGGGGAGTCCATCCTATTGTGGTAGGCAGACATAAGGTGGTTAGTCAACGTATCAAACAATTACGCCTACACATCCGCCCTGATGTTGATTTTGAATTGATCGAACCGCAAACTTGCAAGCAGCATAGTGATTTAGCGGACGAATATCATGAGATTATGGGCAGACGCGGCGTTTGGCCGGCTGAAGCAGAAGTGGTGGTGCGTAGCAATACCACGGTTTTAGGGTCGCTATTGTTACGGCGCGGTGAAGCCGATGCTTTGATAGCGGGACCAGTTGGCACCTTCCAAGAAAATTTGCGGGATACAATAGATATTATTGGTTTGCGTGAGGGTGTGTCGTGTGCTGCAACGATGCAATTATTGATTTTGGACAAAGGGACTTATTTTATTGCGGATGCTAATGTCAATTATGAGCCAGATGCCCAACAATTGGCAGAAATAACGCAATTAGCCGCTGATGAGGTGAGGCGTTTTGGTATTACCCCTAAAGTGGCCCTAGTTTCTCATTCCAACTTTGGTAGTTCTGATAAGGCTTCTGCGCGAAAATTACGTGATGCTTTAAAATTAATTTCTAAGAAGATGCCAGAACTCGAATGTGATGGTGAAATGCGAACGGATGCGGCGTTGAGTCAAGAAATCCGTAATCGCCTCTATCCGAATTCACATTTAAAAGGTGAAGCGAATTTGCTCATCATGCCCAATTTGGATGCGGCTAATATTACTTTTAATGCGCTTAAAGCTTTGGCTGATGGTGTCGTTGTGGGTCCCATTTTGTTAGGGATGCGTAAATCTGTCCATATTTTGAGTCGTGTTGTCACGACTCGTGGGGTTGTGAATTTAAGTACATTGGCGGCGGTGGACGCGCAAGTTTTGGCGGCGAGAGAATAAACACAAGGAACGATGAAAATGTTTCTTTGCCGGAGGATGTTTATTGAAAAGTTATTTGACTTTTATTTCTTCAAGCAATTTTTTAGTATTTTCATATTGTTTTTCAAAAAAGTTTTTTAGCCTTTCAAAGGCAGGATTTTCAATAACCAATCGTGTGGTTTTTTTATTCAACTCCGGCACTGAACAATCATATTTTGACAATGTTTGCAAATAGTCTTGTCTGTCTTGATTGTTTACGACAATGGGCAGAAAACCGTTTTTTAGTCGTGCAATGTTTGCTAGTAAGCGAGCCATTCTGCCATTTCCATCAAAAAAAGGGTGGATTGAAGTGAAAGCTAGGTGCAATCGTGAAATGATTTTTAAGTTTTTTTTTAGGAGTTGATAGCGAGCGTAGGGTGCGTGCGCCAAGCGAAGCTTGGCATTTCTTGCTGGGTGAAAGTCCCGGTCAGGTAAGGGCT
>JALXAQ010000036.1:28034-28384 GCA_026991885.1 Thiotrichaceae bacterium | reverse complement strand
ATTATCGGTAATGGTGTCCGACAAATCCTCAAACGGTGAGTATAATCCATCCATTTCGTGAAACAGTTCTCTGGCAAAATAGCTGAACAATCGCTTTTGTATGTATGGGCAAGGAAATTTCACATAATTTTCACCCCGGCGGACTTGCTCAACTGAAACAACCCCATTCATATAAAGAAAATTGACAATAGGATCATCATAAGTAAATTTTATTTTCGTTTCCGTTTGGAACAATTCCAAAACAAACGGTTTGTAAGAGGCCTGTTTCGCCTTGCTGATGAGGTTTAAAATGTTGTTATTAGGCAACAAGTCAAGCGCATCCGCATAAACCCCTTCAAAATGCGCCATCG
>JALXAQ010000036.1:0-27934 GCA_026991885.1 Thiotrichaceae bacterium | reverse complement strand
GCTTGATTATAGGTTTCCGTCAACAATTCCCCAAACCAGCAAGTTAATCCGGGTTGCCCTTTAAATTCATACCAGATACGTTCCACAACTTCTGGCTCAATTGTTTGCCCACTTTCTTGTTGATATTCGTTAAAGAGGTAAGCCACTTCATCATGAGTCAAATTAGGAATATATACACTGCGCTGGACATTGAAAGGCGAACCTTTGATATTTTCTACGCCCAAGACGGCACGTACTCCAATTAATGCCATGCTATGTAATAGGTAATCCTTTTCCCCAGTCAATTTGTCCAGTTGGCTTTGGCGAGTATTATAAATATGACGAAATACACTGACTAGGCGACTAATCGCAACTTCCGGCAGGGCATCAAATTCATCCAAAATCAAGATCAAGGGCTTTGTGAGGATTCCCCGTTCAAACAAGCGATGAAAATCCTCTAACGAATCTATGGTGAAATTCTCCAAGTTCAATTTTTTGATCAATTGTTGGGCGATGAGTTGAGCCACCCGATTAACATCGGTGACTTCATAAAGAAATTGCAGACTGAGGATAACCACATCAAATTGTGTGTCTTGCTGAAGCTTAAAGAAAACTTCGCGCATGATCCAAGTTTTGCCGGTTTGACGAGGTGCCCAGACGGTGATGTAATGTCCGCCTTTGTCGGGATTATCGCCCAATAATTGTTGATAAGCCCCGTTGACTAATTCTTGACGAGGAACGTAATAATGTAGCTCTGGATCAATTGGTCCATAAGAGGAAAATTTTCGCATCGTTAAAATTCCTATAATTGTTATAAAATTTCAAAAAAATGTCGCCCTAATAAGCTGGATACGCACAGCTTAATCCACCCGACAGGTATGGATTTCTGTCGTTAATTTTCTTAATCTTTTCCCGTCTGCACAAAAACCGGATGCACAATAACACCCGTTTGACTATCAGTGTAATCGGCTTCAAAGCGTTGACGATTTTTGTCATCAACGGCTTCAATAAATAACACTAACCAGATTTCCAACACGCCTAAGTGTTTTCCATACTTTGCCGCTTGAATGAGGGCTTTACGATATTCTCGTTGATTTGCAAAACTCTTTAATTCTAATCCAAACAATTGCCCCGCATAACGTATCAATAAATCAATTTGACCATTACCCGTTGGAAATTCGGGTTGAACTTGTGCCTCATAACTACGAAAAAAACTGGTCAGATAGAGATAAAGATGAAACTGAAAAACGGCTTCATACACACGCAAATCATTTTGGCGACGCGGTGCGTTTTTTAATACCTGCTCCCGATTGGCTTGTAAATGTTGTTCATATCTAACCAACAATCGAGGAATATTGAGACTATTATCGGTAATGGTGTCCGACAAATCCTCAAACGGAGCATATAATCCATCCATTTCGTGAAACAGTTCTCTGGCAAAATAGCTGAACAATTGCTTTTGTATGTATGGGCAAGGAAATTTCACATAATTTTCACCCCGGTGGACTTGCTCAACTGAAACAACCCCATTCATATAAAGAAAATTGATGATAGGATCATGGTAGGTAAATTTGATTTTCGTTTCGGTTTGGAACAATTCCAAAACAAACGGTTTGTAAGAGGCCTGTTTCGCCTTGCTGATGAGGTTTAAAATGTTGTTATTAGGCAACAAGTCAAGCGCATCCGCATAAACCCCTTCAAAATGCGCCATCGTAATGGGTTGTTCGGTGGCTTGATTATAGGTTTCCGTCAACAATTCCCCAAACCAGCAAGTTAATCCGGGTTGCCCTTTAAATTCATACCAGATACGTTCCACAACTTCTGGCTCAATTGTTTGCCCACTTTCTTGTTGATATTGGTTAAAGAGGTAAGTCACTTCATCATGAGTCAAATTAGGAATATAGACACTGCGCTGGACATTGAAAGGCGAACCTTTGATATTTTCTACGCCCAAGACGGCACGTACTCCAATGAATGCCATGCCATGTAACAAATAATCCTTTTCAGCAGATGATTTGTCCAGTTGGTTTTGGCGATTGTGGTAAATATTACGAAAAAAACTGACTAGCCCAGCGATAACCGGTTCAGGAAGTCCATCAAACTCATCCAAAATCAAAATTAAGGGTTTACGGAGGATTTCTCGTTTAAACAAAAGATGAAAGTCTTCTAAGGTGTTGATGGTTAGATTCTCTATGCCCAATTTTTCCATCAATGCCTGGGCGAGGAGTTGAGCAACACGATTGACATCAGTCACATTAGAGAGGTATTGCAAAGGCATGATAACGATATCAAACGGGCTGTCTTGCTGAAGTTTAAAGAAAACTTCGCGCATGATCCAAGTTTTGCCGGTTTGACGAGGTGCCCAGACGGTGATGTAATGTCCGCCTTTGTCGGGATTATCGCCCAATAATTGTTGATAAGCCCCGTTGACTAATTCTTGACGAGGAACGTAATAATGTAGTTCCGGATCAATTGGTCCATAAGAGGAAAATTTTCGCATGGTTAAAATTCCTATAATTCACACAATTGGCATTAATTTAAAGCGAGTGCATTGGTCAAAAAATTTTAATTATAACATAACAGATAGACACAAGTATTTAAGTAGTTCGCCATCCTCATCAGTCACCGCCTATCCACCGTCAGAATGGTTGACAACATCTATGTCCTAGAAAATGGTAGAATTGTTGAGCATGGGCATCACGACGACTTGAGCCATCAGGGCGGGAGGTATACACAACTATTTGAAAAACAAGCACAGCATTAGCGATAATAACCAATATTTTTAATCAACCGATTTTGAATCAATTTAATTGAGAACTATGCCACTACTATCAAGACTGGTTTTAAAGGGTTATAAATCCATTAAAAAAATGGAGATTAATTTAAATAACTTGAATGTCTTTATTGGTGCCAATGGTGCCGGAAAGTCAAATTTCATCTCCTTTTTTACATTACTTAACGCTATTGTTAATGAACAACTAAGCGTTTTTGTTCCCAAAAATGGTTTTGCCGATTCATTTTTGCATTATGGTAGAAACCATACCGACGCTATTGCAGCGAGATTAGAATTTGGTGCTAATGGCTATCAATTCACGCTAGAGCCAACCGCTTTAAATAGATTTATTTTTACTGAAGAAACCTTAACTTATCAAAGAGAGGCAGAACCTTATGTAAAAAGTTTAGGCGTTGGGCATGATGAATCGAATCTTGAAAAGTTCTATTATAGCAATAATGAAATTGCCAAACATGTTATGCCGATAATCAAAAATTGGCAAGTTTATCACTTTCACGATACCAGTCGAACGGCAAAAGTCAAACAAATAGGCTCGATTCATGATCATGCCTATTTTCGATCCGATGCCAGTAACTTAGCGGCTTTTCTATATAAGCTTAAACTGAAGCATCAAATGCAATATAGAGCCATTTGTATGACAATACAAAAGGTAGCCCCCTTTTTTGGTGATTTTGTCCTAGAACCGACATTAGAAGACAGTTCATCTATTGAATTAAAATGGCGCGAAAAATATGGGGATTTTCCATTTACAGCGCATCATCTATCCGATGGAACACTTCGGCTAATCTGTCTGGCGACCGTTTTACTTCAACCTGAACCGCCGGCAAGCATTATTATTGATGAACCAGAGTTAGGATTACATCCTTTTGCCATAAATATATTGGGCGGCTTAATACGCAGTATATCTAAATCAAACCAAATCATTTTATCCACGCAGTCTGTTAGTTTGCTGGATCAATTTCAAGCTAATGATGTGATTGTGACGGAAAAAATCAATGAAGTATCAATATTTAATCGATTAAAAGAGGAAGATTTGGAAAAATGGCTTGAAGATTATTCACTCAGTGAACTGTGGGAGAAAAATTATCTCAAAGGGAGGCCTTCATAATGACAGACTGGACCAGATTAAATTTTATAGTTGAAGGTCAAACCGAAGAAACTTTTGTTAATAGAATCATAAAACCCCATCTGGCCAGTTATTGCATCAATGTTAGTGTAAGGTGCGTTACAACCGGTAGGAAAAGAGGTCGTGTATTTCGTGGAGGTATGCCTAATTATAGTAAAATAAAAAATGATGTTATTGGTTGGCTAAATGAAGATCGTGATGCCTATTTAACGACATTTTTTGATTTTTATGGGCTGACTAATGACTTTAGCTCAGAAACTAAATTGTTTAGAGAATTCGTTTTCTGAAGATATTGATAATATTAGGTTGATTCCTTATGTTCAAATGTATGAATTTGAAGCACTTTTGTATAGCGATGTATCAACACTTGATGAGACCATGCAAATCTATTCCTTTAAATCAAGGCTCAATGAACTTAATGAGATTATAAATTCATTTGTCAATCCAGAAGAAATTAATAACAACCCAAAGACAGCACCTTCAAAAAGGTTGTTAAGTTTATATGAAGGATATGAGAAAATCAATCACGGATGTGATGCCGCGGAATTAATAGGCTTAGCTTTGATGAGAGAAAAGTGTTATTTGTTTAATAGATGGCTGAATGTTTTGGAAGCCTTGTCACCGGGGCAAGATGCTTTCCTTGGTACCGCTTTGTAGGACGTCCCGTAGGGAACTTGTCCAGGCAGGCATTCCTTTGCCTCGCGTCAATGCCATTAAGTTAAGCGTAAAAATTACGGCCATAACATTGAACGTGGTGTTCGGAGCACTGCCATATCGTATCGGGCAAACACGCAGGTATGCCTTCCGAGGCAAAAGTTTTCGCGCTGCGCGCGAAAACTTTTGCCTCGGAAACAAAATCCCACCGTTTCATGGGCTGTAGGGGCGAACCTGCGTGTTCGCCCTGGCTTAACTTAATGGCAGTGGGTGTTCGGAGTCGGCCAGATTGATCTTGGATGAGCGCTGGTCCAAACCGAAGGTGGACTCCGAAATGCCTTAACTTAATGGTATTTTTGCTTCGCGGCGGAACGATAAAAAAAATTGGCCTTCGCTTTTGACTTATCCCTGTCGTTAAGGATTAAGGCTCCGCACTATTTCCCGCATAATCGGCATCATTAAGCTTGAGTAATTTATCTGTCACTTTGCGTTTGTCATAGGTTTGTGAGGTGCCCGATTTTATCAGTAAAAAACGCACGCCTTTAATTTGTTTGAATGAGCGCAGTGTGCCTTTCTTTGAATAAACGGGGGCTGATAATGTCTCTTTTATAAAGGTTTTTGCAGCGTCTGTTTTTAAGTTGCATATCAGGCGTTTTAAAAGGCATGTTCTCTTGTCTCAGTTCCTCCCCTTGATGGCATTTGAGAAATTCAATTCTTCGCGTGCCATTAAGACTTCCCAAAAAACGGGTGGTATGGGATTCTCTACATATAAAGCCCCTTGGCGTTGTTCATGATTAAACGCTTTTGTTGGCGATTCTAATTGACTGGGTATGGTGCCAATTAAGTTATTATCCCGATCACGTATCGCAATTGAACTGCGATAGCGGTGCAGCTTGAGATAATTATTTAATATGGCTGGATTAACTTCACTTGCAAGGTAGCTGTACATGGCATACAACAAAGGTAGCAATAAAATCAGCGTGGGTAGCATGATTTTTAATTGCGTTCCTTGGTTGAGTTTTTGGATCGATCTGAGTGACTAAACTGAGATACCAAAAAACTTCGCTTAGGAATGATTTGAGTTTTAAGTAGAGCATCATATTAATCTCCTATTATGTGACTGAGTACAACGGATTGACGGAATAAACCCATTAAGTTAAGCTCGCTCTGACCATCCGCAATCCGCAGATTTTGCCAGAGATGATCCACGAATTTTTGAGATAAAAAAATACCCACACATCAGTTTTGTTTAGTACAACGCATAAAACAACTCGTACCCTGTCAAGCTTAAATTTGACTTCTGAAAAAGATAATACCAGCAACTTGGAAAATGAGTGCGTAACATCAGTTAATTATGTTACAATTTAACGCAATGTACACTTTTTTCAGGCATTCCTTTGCGGATCAAAGGAACGAGAAAAAAATAGGAGGACTATGTTATTAGCACGAACCGATCCCACTTTAAGTGCTGGAAAATCGGTGTTCAAGCAAGTTATTGTCTGGCAGGATTCAGTAGAGCCGACTGTTCCAATTGAACGTATCAGCGCCGCGCTGAGGGATGACGATATAGAGCGTTTTCGTCCACTGTTGCCCGTTGGCTACCAAGCCACCGCCGCTGCCTATCAATCCGCTATCGAGCGCATCCAGGCGAAGACGCTGAGTACGCATTACACTGAAGGCATTGAATTTTTCCAAAATGAATTTGTCCCCTTTTTGAAAAAAAGCCTGGTACAACTCAGTGGTTGGGATTTGCATGATTATGTGGCTTATGCGGCTGGCAGTGATGTAGATTTTATGACCCACATTATTGAGGCGGTTGCTGCGGAAAATCGGGTTTGTCTTTTCCCTGGCGACTGGTACGGTTTTCTAGTGGGGGCGAGTAGACAAGAGAATATTCAATGGGACATAAATAGTCAGGGTGCGATGGCTTGCCTTTGCATTCCTTCAGTTCGTAACGGTCATTTGACACCAGACATGTTTGAATTTTTAGAACGCGCCGATACTTGCTTATTGAACATCAATCTTTATCCAACCCTGGGAGAGGCTGAACGTTATGCCGTTGCCAGTACTTTGAAGCCTATCCTTTCTAAAAGTATTCTTTCTGTTAGCTTCAGTCGCGGTTTTGGACTCACTGCCTCTCAATTGGGTATTATTCTTATTCATCGAGATCATCCGTTACGAAAACGCTTTGATACTCAATGGCGTTGGTTTAGCTATTATTTTAACGCTATCGCGGCTCAGGCTTACATGGCACTTGATCTAGTGGAACTGAAAAGGGTGGATCAAGAACGTCGTCAATGGGTGCATCACTGGTTGCAGGAGCGAGAATTACCTATTGTTGAGTCTGGTAGCTATTATATTAAAAGTTTTCGCCCGCAAGGCGCAATCCCTGAGAAACTCGCGCCGCTGGTTCGGGAGAATATTTTACGCTTGTGCTTTAAACCGCCGCAAAATTAGGCGTCCGGTTTAGAGGAGTCCAATCTTTATAATGATAAAACAATTACACCAATACGCCCAATTAATGCGCCTACACCGTCCCATTGGCATTCTTCTATTACTTTGGCCAACCCTTTGGGCATTATGGATAGCTGGCAGTGGCTATCCCAATTTGCTAGTGACAACTGTCTTTGTTTTAGGCGTTATCTTAATGCGATCAGCAGGTTGTGTCATCAACGATTATGCCGATCGTAACATCGACCCGCATGTGCGCCGCACCCGTGAACGTCCCCTGGCAGCAGGGCGCGTCAGTGAGCGCGAAGCCTTAATATTGTTTATTATCTTATGTTTGCTCGCTTTTGGGCTCGTCTTATTAATGAATAGCTTGACTATTGCCCTGTCCCTGGTAGCGGCACTCTTGGCTGCCACTTATCCCTTTATGAAACGTTATACCCATTGGCCGCAAGTCTATTTAGGTGCCGCTTTTGGCTGGTCAATCCCCATGGCTTATGCCGCGCAAACCGGCACAGTGCCCAGCTTAGCATGGTGGTTATTTATCATAAATGTGCTATGGACAGTCGCTTATGACACTATGTATGCTATGGCAGATCGCCAAGAGGATTTAGTGATTGGTGTTAAATCCACCGCGATTTTATTTGGTAAGGCGGACAAAATCATCATCGCAGGTTTGCAAATTGCCGTATTACTACTATTATATTGGATAGGGCAACAAATTCATTTAGGTAGCCTGTATCTTATGGGATTAACGGTAGCGGCATGCTTGGTGATTTATCAACAATGGCTGATAAAAGATCGCAAACCGGATCGGTGTTTTCAAGCCTTTTTAAATAATAACTGGTTTGGCGCCGCGATTTTTGCCGGTATTGCCGCGCACTATTATTGGAGTTCATAAAAAAAATGCGTTTATTGACTATTTTCGCTCTCAGCTTTTGTCTGCTGCAAACGAGCTACTCAGCAACCCCCAAAATTATTGGTGGCGAGCGTGCAGAATCGGGTGATTGGCCTTGGCAGGTCGGGATGATCCGTCGCGGCGATGACCTGTTTAATGGCCAGTTTTGTGGTGCTACCTTGATTCATCCTTCTTGGGTACTCACAGCGGGACATTGCGCTGAAGGAGAGACAATTAATAGTTTCGAGGTCTTGTTGGGCCAAACTCGCCTGAGTAACGTAGGAAATGGAGAACTGATTGGGATTAAGCGAATTATAATACATCCTGATTATGAGTATGGTAAAGACAACCCGGGATGGGATATCGCACTGTTGCAACTTAAAAAACCTTCTAGCCAACCGGTGTTACGAGTGGCAGAACCTTACAGTGATTTAACCACAGATGGCACGATTGCAACCGTGATAGGCTGGGGCTCAACAAAATATGACGAGGACAAACCAGGCGGCTTTCCAGAACATTTGCGACAAGCGACTGTGCCAATTGTTTCAAATGAAGTATGCAATGCGGGAGACTCTTATGACGGCGATGTGAATGACACCATGCTTTGTGCTGGCTTTCCAGCCGGTGGCACGGATGCTTGTGTTGGCGACAGTGGTGGTCCCCTCGTTGTAGAAAGTGACACGGGCTGGCAACAAGTCGGTATTGTCAGTTGGGGGGTGGGGTGTGCCCTGCCTAACTTTTATGGCGTTTATACACGTTTGCCCTTGTTTCAAGACTTTATCGCTGAACATGTGTGTCAGGACATTCCTCCCACGCCACAGTTAGAAGTGAATATCGAAGGGCAGAACGCCACTGCTTCTTGGCATCAGGTAGCGAATGCACAGGGTTATCAGTTTTATTATGCGCCCTATTCTAACCCTATTAGTAACGTCACTTTGGATAATATACACAGTTTTGATATGAGTCAGATTACCCAATTATCAGCCCATTTAAGCAGGGGGACGAGTTTTTGGGTGGCGGTGCGAGCCTATCAGGGCAATTGCTATAGTGATTATTCGAAGATTAAAAAGGTTATCATACCCTAATATCATGAATAAACTCACCCACTTTAATCAAGCCGGAGAAGCCCACATGGTAGACGTGGGTGAAAAAGCCAGTACGGAACGCCTTGCCATTGCCGAAGGTATGATTACTATGCAGCCGCAAACTTTAAGCTTAATCATGGAAGGCGGACATAAAAAAGGCGATGTTTTGGGCATTGCGCGAATTGCTGGCATCATGGCGGCTAAAAAAACCAGTGACTTGATCCCACTCTGTCATCCACTGATGTTGACGAAAATCAGCGTCGATTTAAGGCCATTACCCGAACAAAATGCAGTACATTGCCAAACCACGGTTAAAACAACTGGGCAAACGGGAATCGAAATGGAAGCCATTACCGCAGTACAAATTGCTTTGCTAACTGTTTATGATATGTGCAAAGCCGTGGATCGCGGTATGACCATAGATAAAATCAGATTAAAAAAGAAGTCTGGTGGAAAATCAGGGACTTGGTTAAGAACGGAGTCATTTCATTAACAACAACTTTTGGAGAAAAATGATGGCAGAACCCGTCTGCGCTAAAAAATCCCCTTATGTCATTGAATTAGATGCAGGGACCTATTATTGGTGTGCCTGTGGGCAGTCTATAAACCAACCATTTTGTGATGGTTCACACAAAGGCACAGAATTTAAGCCTGTTCAATTAAAACTGAGTGAAACGACTAAAGTGCCCTTCTGTGGTTGTAAGCGCACCAACGACGCACCGCGTTGTGATGGTACGCATAAGACCATTTTATAGCACACCAGACTTACTTAGATACTTATATTTTTTTACCCGCAGTACGTCTCTGATGAGACGGTGGCTGCTGGTAGCGGCCACCTTTGCGTTTAGGGCCATTATAATTCCTCTGCTGTCCCGCGTACTTTTTGCCACGAGATTGACGCTTTTTGGGCTGAGTGCCTTGCAAGCGGCGCGTCGGTTCAAGACCAGGAATCACCTGCCTATCCACTCGTTGTCCGGTATAGCGTTCAATCCGCGCCAAATGGGGTCCATCATTTGGCAACACAAAAGAAATGGCAGTCCCCAATGCGCCCGCCCGTCCCGTGCGACCAATCCTGTGTACATAATCTTCAGCAAAGCGCGGTAAATCAAAATTGATGACATGGCTAACGCTAGTGAGATCAATGCCGCGTGCTGCGACATCAGTCGCCACCAGTAAGCGCAATTTTCCACGACGCATATTCATCAAAGTACGGTTGCGTGCCGCCTGCTTCATATCCCCATGCAAAGCGGCAGCCGCATGACCTTGGAACCTCAATTCATCAGCCAGTTCATCCGCCCCCACTTTGGTAGCCGAAAAAATAATCGCTTGTGTCAATTCATCATCATCAAGTATATGCTCCAACAAGCGATTTTTATGAGCAAGATTGTCTACAATATGTAAACGCTGCTCAATGTTATCTTGGGTGGGCTCCGTTTCCATTTGAATGCGTTCTGGCTCTTTGAGCAAGCGACGCGCTAATTTTGCCAATTTATCATCCCAAGTAGCTGTAAATAACAAGGTTTGACGATCATCTGGTGTGAGAGCGGCAATTTTATTCACTTCATCAACAAATCCCATGTCCAACATACGATCAGCTTCATCAAGCACCAGCATGTTGACATTGGATAAATCAATCCTTCTACGTTCTATCAGATCCAACAAACGACCGGGGGTTGCCACCACTATATCAACAGGGCGTGACAAGCTCTTCAATTGTGGACCATAAGGCATACCCCCAACTAGGATGATATTAGAAACACGCAGATTTCTGCCATAGTTGCGAATGGCTTGACTGACTTGATTGGCTAATTCTCGCGTGGGTGTCAGTATTAACACGGACGGTTTGCCGTACTGTCTTTTTGAGCGGCGCTTACTAAGAGACTGTAAAGCTGGCAGCACAAAAGAGGCCGTTTTACCTGTTCCCGTGTTTGCTGAGGCAATGATATCTAAGCCATCGAGGGCTTTAGGAATCGCTTCCGATTGAATCGGGGTGGCTGTGGTATAGCCACATTGTTGCACAGCTTTAAGAATAGCAGGATGTAAATTAAAATCATCAAAATTTGACACAGTTCTTCCTCTTTAAATAAAAAAACGATAATTAGCCCCCCATTTGTTTCCTAATCACTTTAATGAAATAGCACTTAGGCAAGATTTTTATCTAAAAACGTCATCATCACTTGCCAAGCTTCTTCTGTCACTTCACAGTCATAACGTGGGCTATCAGGATTGGCAAAACCATGATCCGCATCATAGCTATGACATTCCACAATTTTATTGGCATCACTCATCACATTTTCTAATGCCACCTGTTTATCTGGCCAAGTACGCTCCGTTTCGGAAAAAATAGCCAATATAGGGCTATTTAATGTCGCAGCATTATGTTTATCCACAATAATCCTGCTGTAAAATAACACGAGAGCATTAACGCTATCAGGATTTTGCAAAGCCGCATGTTGTGCTTGTAAGCCTCCAAAAGACCAGCCTAAAACAGCCACTTTACGGTTGGGGGCTTGCAAAGTCCTTAGGGCTGTTTCTAATTTGCGATTATTCACTTTTTGATCAAGGCGATGCATGTATTCACTTGCTTTTTTTGCATCATCAGGATGATAGTCGTTATACAAATCAACGACCATAGCGCGGTAACCTAATTTAGCAAATTCATCCGCCCACTCATGGTTATAATCAAGCATTCCCCACCAATCGTGGATAATTAGCACCGCACGATGCGCCTGCTCAGGACCAACAATATAGTTATTAAATACTTCACCTTTTGGGGTCGTTAGCTCCATTAAAATCTCCTGATAATGCACCGATCTTGTTGTCTAGTAAAAAAGTTTCAACTTGCCAACATTTCTAAACGAATACGAGTCACTTTTCCAATGATACCTTCTAAACTTTCGATCGCCTGGATAGCACGATTTAATTGTTTTTCGAGCACTTGATGCGTTAGCATCACAACTGAGACATGTTCAGCACCGCCAATGGGCTCTTTTTGGATAATGGCTTCAATGCTAATACCATTATCGCTCAGGATATTTGTCACATACGCCAGTATTCCCAACTTATCCAAGGCTGACAGACGTAGATAATAAGAACTTTCTATCTCGTCTATAGGTACAATCGGCAAATCAACCAAGGCATTCGGTTGAAAGGCAAGATGTGGCACTCGATTACCGGGATCGGTTGTCAGTGTGCGCGTGACATCGACTAAATCGGCGACTATTGCAGAGGCCGTCGGTAATGCGCCAGCACCTGCGCCATAATAAAGTGATGCGCCTAGCGCGTCTGATTCAACCAAAACAGCGTTCATCACCCCTTCAACATTCGCCAGCAAACGTTTATTGGGAATAAAAGTCGGATGCACACGTAGCTCAATACCTTTTTTCGTGCGCTTAGTCATACCTAAATGTTTTATTTTATACCCTAATTCGTTGGCATATTGCACATCTTCTGGGGTGATTTTGGTAATGCCTTCCATGTAAACTTTATCAAACTGCAAGGGAATACCAAAACCAATTGAGGCTAAAATTGTTAATTTATGGGCAGCATCAACGCCTTCAATATCAAACGTGGGATCTTTTTCCGCATAGCCTAAAGCTTGCGCCTCTGCTAACACATCAGCAAAATCACTGCCTTTATCGCGCATTTCGGTTAAAATGAAATTGCAGGTCCCATTGATAATACCTGCTACCATCTCAATTTCGTTGGCGGCTAAGCCTTCGCGTACTGCTTTAATGATGGGTATGCCCCCACCAACTGCCGCTTCAAAGGCAACCATGACACCTTTGTCTTGCGCGGCTGCAAAAATTTCGTTGCCATGTTTAGCAATCAACGCTTTATTAGCCGTCACCACATGCTTTCCATTGGCGATGGCTTGCAATGTCATCTCTCGCGCTATGGTGGTGCCGCCTAACAGTTCGACAATAATCTCTATTTCGGGATTATTAACTAGCTCCGTCAATTGTTCCGTTAGCACAATGTCATCAGTACTGTACGGATGAGTTTTATTCAATTCTTTAGCACAAGCATGGGTAACGACAATCCCACGCCCAGCACGGCGGGCAATTTCTTCGGCATTCTGCTGTAACACATGCACCGTGCCACCACCAACCGTACCTAATCCCAGTATGCCAACTTTAACTGGATTTAACATCTATTTTTTTTTCTCCTTTGTTTTTAAACATATCCCGAATCCCTCGCAGCGCTTGATGGGTACGATGAGGATTTTCAATCAAGGCAAATCGTACATGTGAGTCCCCATAATTGCCAAAACCTATCCCTGGTGACACGGCCACTTTCGCTTCTGCTAATAATTTTTTGGAAAATTCCAAGGAGCCCATTGCTTTATACCGATCAGGTATCTCTGCCCATACAAACATAGTTGCTTTTGGTTTTTCCACCGCCCATCCTAGAGCATTTAAACCATCACACAAGACATTGCGCCGTTGATAATACATATCCCGAATTTCCTGCACACAGTCTTGTGGACCCTCTAGGGCGGCAATACCTGCTACTTGAATTGGTGTAAATGTGCCGTAATCAAGATAAGATTTTATGCGTGTCAAAGCGGCAATTAAGGTGGGATTACCACACATAAAGCCGAGCCGCCAACCAGGCATATTATAACTCTTAGACAAAGAAAAAGACTCAACCGCTATCTCCTTAGCACCCGGCACTTGCAAAATCGACGGCGCAACATAGCCATCAAAAACAATATCTGCATAAGCCAAGTCATGTATCACCCATATTTTATTTTTTTTTGCAATTTCAATGACTTGTTCAAAAAATGATAATTCAACACATTGTGTTGTCGGATTGCCAGGAAAATTGAGCAGCAATATTTTTGGGGTGGGCCAAGAATTATTAATGGTTTTGACCAACTCCTCAAAAAAGTCGATACCCGGCACTAAAGGCACATGGCGTATATCAGCACCTGCAATCACAAAACCGTAAGGATGAATGGGATAGGCGGGATTGGGCACCAAGACAGAATCGCCGGTTTCTACCGTTGCTAAAGCCAAATGTGCCAATCCTTCCTTAGAGCCAATAGTGACAATAGCCTGGGTTTCTGGATCCAAAGAGACATTATAACGTCGGGCATACCAATTACTGATAGCGCGACGCAGACGCGGAATTCCCTTTGAGGCTGAATAACGGTGAGTATCCTTGCGTTGTGCCACTTGGACTAATTTCTCAACGATATGTTTAGGTGTGGGTTGATCGGGATTACCCATGCCAAAATCAATGATGTCCTCTCCCCGTGCGCGAGCTTGGGTTTTCAACTCATTGACGATGTTAAAAACATAAGGGGGGAGGCGTTTGATACGGGGAAATTCTTCGTTCAAAATGAAAATTCCTTCTATAAATAAATTATAATTTGCTTGTGGAAATTTGGACTAAATCTTGCTATATATTTTATAATTGCTGTCGTTAAAAAAAACGGGAATCGAAATAACTTTATGCTCGATTATAAATGTGTACAAAAAAAGTGGATATTCCTATTGACTTCAGCTAAAGGATTATTTTATTATGAAAAACGCTTTGAGCGATCAATTTTTAACCCTACCACAGTATCTTATTCCACAACATTTGCTGTCGCGCTTAATATTAAAACTCACGCGCTTACAAATGGGGGCGGTGAGCCATTGGATGATTAAACGCTTTATAAAGTATTATGGCGTGGATATGAATATTGCACAATCAACGAATGTGCGTGATTATGCCAGTTTTAACCAATTTTTCACTCGCGCTCTAAAGTCTAAGGCGCGTCCGCTGGATGAGGCGGAACTTATCAGTCCCGTCGATGCAGAAATCAGTCAGATCGGTCAAATTGATAATGGCAGCTTATTGCAAGCCAAAGGTCGTTCTTATTATCTTAATACATTATTGGGTGGAAATGCGAAAATGGTCAATTTATTTAAAGAGGCTTTGTTTTGCACCTTGTATTTGTCACCTAAAGATTATCATCGTATTCATATGCCTGTGACGGGTTTGTTAACCGATATGCTGTATGTACCGGGGCGATTATTCAGTGTTAATCAGCGAACGGCTCGAGTAATACCCAATTTGTTTGCCCGCAATGAGCGGGTGATTTGTCTCTTTGAAACGGAATTCGGGCCTATGGCCTTGATTTTAGTAGGCGCAATATTTGTCGGCAGTATAGAAACCGTGTGGGCAGGTACAGTAACACCCAATCGCTTATCTCAAATTGAGCATTGGCATTATTCTGAAAAAACTGTCTTACAACGCGGAGCAGAAATGGGGCGGTTTAATATGGGCTCGACAGTGATTGTACTTTTAGATGCTAATCATCTAAAGTGGTTGCCTGAACTGGCTGCGTCAAATAAGATTTTGATGGGGCAAGGCTTAGCGCGACACGAACCCAAAACTTGCCAAATAATTTAACTAACCTTTATTTTTTTGGGGGGGATTGCTTATCCTTATGAAAATATATAGCACACTATCACTTTTATTGGTCGTTGCCAGCTTAGTTGGCTGCAACAACTTAGCTACCAAACCCGACTCGCTTTCAACTGAGAGGGGAAATCATGCTGCGAATCAACCCGTGGACGTGATACTTGATGAAGCGATGTCTACTGAAGTAGCTTTGCAAAGGTTTGTCAAAAACAAGGAGCTTCAACCTACTACACCAGTCTCCTCTCAATCAGCTGAGGAACCCGCTACAAAAACGCGCCGTGATAAAAAAACGTCTGTTAAACTCACTCAAAACATTCTCAAGACGAAACAAGTCATTGGCGAACTAGTCACCCCAAAGCTCAATAAAGAACGGCCTATTAGAAAAATTGACAATTTATGGCAGCGTCTTCGCCAGGGTTATGGGATGCCGACGGTTGATAACAGCCGGATACAAAGAGCATTTGAGAAATTTGTCAATTCTCCTTCTTATTTCAAAAGAATTACGACCAAGGCTCAGCCTTATCTTTATCATATCGTTGAAGAACTTGAAAAACGGAACATGCCTTTAGAGATTGCTTTATTGCCTGCCATTGAAAGTGCTTATGAACCCTTAGCTCTTTCATCTAAGAGTGCGGCTGGGCTGTGGCAATTTATGCCAGCGACAGGAAAAGATTATGGGCTGAAACAAGATTATTGGTATGATGGACGGCGCGACATCATCCGCTCAACCACTGCTGCTTTAGATTATCTGCAATATCTCCATCAGTTGTTTGGTGGAGATTGGTTTCTCGCACTGGCTGCCTATAACTATGGTGAGGGTAATGTCACAAAGGCGATTGCAAAAAATAAGCGATTAGATCAAGCGACCGATTTTTGGTCACTCAACTTGCCTAGAGAAACCCGTGAATATGTGCCTAAGTTATTGGGACTATGCAAGGTTGTGGCTAATCCTCAAAAATATGGCATTCAATTGCAAAAGATTGCTAATAAGCCTTATTTGAAGCGCTTAAATGTTGGTCGTCAAATTGATCTGTCTTCAATTGCTAAATTAACGGGATTATCAGTCACAGAGTTGAAACGCTTAAATCCCGCCTATAGACGTGGGGTAACGGCACCAAAAGGACCGCATTATATCACTCTTCCTCTTAATAAGGTTGGCCAATTTCAACAGGCACTTGCCAAAAGACCACCAAACAGCTTATTGGTGCAAGCCAATTACTCAAAACCGCCTTTTCAGCGTCGTACCACCAAAACACAGACGCATAAAGTCCGCAGAGGCGAAAATTTGACAATGATTGCTAAACGTTATGGAACAACGCTTGCTAAACTCCGTCAGTTGAATAAGCTCAAAGCGGGTCGTCCGCTTTATGTTGGAAAACGCTTAAAAGTACCAGGGACGAAAACGAAAACAAACAGGAAGACGGTGCTTGCCAAACTACAGAGTCATAAAGTCCGTAGAGGCGAAAATTTGACGATGATTGCTAAACGTTATGGAACAACGGTTGCCGAACTCCGTCTGTTGAATAAGCTCAATGCGGGTCGTCCGCTTTATGTTGGAAAACGCTTAAAAGTACCAGGAACGAAAACTAAAACGAAAACAAACAGGAAGACGGTGCTTGCCAAAATACAGAGTCATAAAGTCCGCAGAGGCGAAAATTTGACGATGATTGCCAAACGTTATGGAACAACGGTTGCCGAACTTCGTCTGTTGAATAAGCTCAATGCGGGTCCGCTTCATGCCGGAAAACGCTTAAAAGTACCAGGGACGAAAACTAAAACGGTGCTTGCCAAAATACAGCGGCATAAAGTCCGTAGAGGCGAAAATTTAACCACAATTGCTAAACGCTATGGCACTACGGTGCCTCTACTACGCCAATGGAACAAAATTAAAGGTAACGTGGTGAAATGGGGTCAATCTTTGAAGGTCCCAACCACGGTTGCTGTCTTACAAAAATCAAGGAAGAAACCCAAAAATCAAAAGATTATTCACAGGGTTAGAGCAGGTCAAACTTTGGGGGGCATCGCTCGCCATTATCATGTGAGTATTAAGAAAATCAAGCAATGGAACAACCTGCGAAAGAACTCCCTCTTAAAAGGTCAGAGGTTAACTATTTTGCTAAAGCGTTAGTATAAGCGGAAGCGTCGGAAGGATAAAAGCGCCGCTCCACTATGCTTAGTGGAGCGGCGCTTTGCGTTAGCTTAAAAAAAAAACTATAGATGGAGATTGTTGTATGTTTGATATGACTTGGAAAAATGTTCGACAATATTCAACTGAAAAATCTCTTCAAGGGGGAAAAACTCAATTGCCCCCAGAAAATGTTGAATCAGTTGCTTTATTACAGTGGGAAGAACACTGCTTGGAATGTGCGTACCCAACTTGCTACAAAACTTGTCTGAAATACAAGCCCCGTCTCGACTTAGAATGTGTTAGAATGAAATACGGTTTCGTAGAAAATACTGCCTTTTCTGGCTTATTTTCTGATGGTGTTGATTGTCGATTTGAACCGTGGGCAAAAATAGAGTGCTTTTTCAATCCGATAGGATTATCTCCAAATAAAATACGCCGTTTGGAGCGCATCAGTCGTGGACTTTCACGGCTGGTACTCTGGTTAGGGATAAAGGTCCACTTTATTTCCCCCACCCTTAAATTGACTAGGGCTTTGAAGAAAATCAGGGATAAGTTGTTTTTCAGAAATAAAAATAAAGTTAATCCGCCAAAATTTGATGCCTTCGTTTTAGAATGTTACTCGGCAGAAACTGAACCTTTTAAATTGCACATGCAATGTGATTTTGAAGAAAAGCTGTTATCTTTGCGCTCCTTTAAAATCGTTCCCGGTTTTAATTACTATGTCATTCCTTTTTCGGAATTCAAACTTTCGCACACAAAGGCACGGATTTTTCTTTTCCCTGAAAATGATCGTCCATGTCGTCTGGTTTTTACCTGGCTCGATTTTGTCCGCTTCAAGCCAACCATCCAAGCTGCTGAAAAAGTGAAATGTGTCGTATGGGATCTCGATAATACAATCTGGCAAGGCGTTTTGATCGAAGAGGGAGCAGACGGTGTACGCTTAAACCAACAAGCCATCGACACCATCCGTCAACTCGATCAAAGGGGTGTTGTCCATACTATTGTGAGTAAAAATACCTATGAAGAAGCATGGGCGGTATTGGAAAAGTTCGGTATTAGCGAATATTTTATCTACCCTGCCATCAACTGGGGGGCTAAAAGCGAAAATATAAAAGAATTGGCTGCCCGGATCAATCTCGGCTTGGATTCTTTCGCTGTCGTGGATGATTCTCCCCATGAACGGGCAGAAATCGCCTTCAGTTTACCGATGGTACGGCTTTATTCGGATAAACAAATGGCTGAGTTGCCAAGTTTACCGGAATTCGACATCCCTGTAACGGAGATGAGCGTCAAAAGAAGACAAAGCTATATGACGCAAATGAAACGAGAAGAAATTCAGACAAAATTCAGCGATGATTATGAGGCGTTTTTGCGTAGCTTAGAAATTCAGATGGAAATATTTCAACCGGTGACAGAAGCCGAAATCAAACGGGGTTATGAGTTGTTACAACGCTCGAATCAACTCAATCTTTCAACTCGCCTGTATAGTTTAGACGAGTACAATGCTCTTCTTTCATCAGATGAAATTTTGTGCTATGCTTTTCGGTGTTGGGATAAATTTGGCGATTATGGTATTGTGGGGTTTATCTCGATTGCATTAGAGGATATCCCACGCATTCAGGATTTAGTGATTTCCTGTCGAATTGCTCAAAAACATGTAGAACACGCTCTGATTTACTGGGTTTCTCAGAAATTGATGCAAGAGGGATATGGCAATTTGCTTGCCCACTTGATACTTTCAAAACGAAACGGTCCCCTAGTGGCTGTTTTCCAAGATTTACCCTTTATTGTGATTGAGGAGAACAATAAAAGCATACTTTATAAGATACCTGATTTGGATCAGGTTGAAGATGAGGATATCATAACGACCACGTTTAAGGATTTAATAGATGAAAATCATCATTAATGCGGATGATTTGGGGTATTCCATGGAGACCAATCAGGCTATTTTTTCAATGATGAGTCAGCGACGAGTGACTTCCTCGACATTGATGGCGAATGGTCCTGCTTTTCAGGATGCTGTACAACATATCCCCGATTTTCCCGATTTTTCATTTGGGATTCATCTAACGCTGACGGAGTTCACAGCATTAACGACTCCCCAGGTTTTTTATGATACTAAATTGATTGACGAAAGGGGCGTATTTACAGGCGATTTGCATCGTCCAACGCCTGCGTTATTGAAGGCTATTTTAATAGAATGGGAACAGCAGGTTGCCAAGCTTCTAGATCATGGCGTTTCAATTTCGCATTTCGATTCACACGAACATGTACATACAATCCCTTGGCTGTTTTGGAATCTGAAAAAGCTTCAAAAGAGGTTTAATATTCGGAGGGTTAGAAAAACAATCAATTGGTACTATCACGATTGGGATTCTCGCAAGGCAGTTTACCCTTCTCGCCGTTTGCGTCTCAAAAAAAAGGCCTGGATTTGGGCATTAGACAATTTTTTTAAGACGAAAACGACTGATTATTTTACTGATTTTTGTGCTTTTCTCAATAACTACAAGGGCGAAATGTATTCTCAAGAAGTCGCTGAATTAATGTGCCACCCTGGTCAGCCATATAGTGTAGAAGAAAAAAAATTATTGATGTCTGAGTGGATTCCTCAGTTCCCGTTTAATATTGATCTGATTTCATATCATCAACTTTAAATCTTTGGTTTCAATGCCATATCGTCTCGGGCAATCCTTTATGGTTGCCCGATATGGACTCCAAAAACTTACCTGGAGAAAATGAAAATGTTGAGACAGATAGTGAGTTTGTTATTTATTTGGCTAGTCAGTTTGGCTGCCCACGCTGGGCATACCTTGGTACTCATTCACGGTTATTTAGATGATGGCAGTAGTTGGCGACAGACTGGTATTGTTTCCGCCTTACAAGCCGCCGGTTGGCAGGATGCAGGGCATCTATTTCCCAATGCGCCTCTGCCTGTGGCACCAAACGCAATGGAGCGCAATCTTTACACTGTGACTTTACCTTCTGAAGCACCTTTAGCAACACAAGCACAGTGGTTAGATTTTTATCTGCGGCAACTGCAAAAGAGATATCCAAAAAATTCATTGATTTTAGTTGGGCACTCCGCAGGCGGTGTCGTGGCACGTCTCGTTATGGTGGTAAGCGGGATTCCGGTACAAGGATTAATTACGATTGCCAGTCCTCATTTAGGGACCGATAAAGCCGAATGGGGAACAATCTTGAGTAATAGTCCTTTTTGTTGGATTGCCCCCTTTTTTGGCTTAGACACTTTGAACCGTTCAAAAGGTTTATATAGGGATTTAGTGAGGGAACATCCCGCCTCTCTCTTGTTTTGGCTTAATCGCCAGTCTCATCCGAATGCTTTTTATGTCTCGATTGTGAGAGCGGAGGGCGATAAATGGGTGCCTGGTTATAGTCAGGATATGAATGATGTGCCAGCCTTGCGCGGTTTAGCTATGACAGTCACTAGCGCGGGCACACACAGTTTGCAAGTGGCTGATGGTCCGCTATTAGCTTCCTTGCTCGAACGCTTGTTATTGGAGCAAAGTGCTCGATGAAGAGGTGATAATAAACCGGCTTCATTACTACGACAAAAACTCCCTGTTTTTTATCTTTTAGACTTGTCCGTCAATAAAAAATAAAATCATCAAAACCAGACCTGGCAGGTTGAAAATAAAACCTGCCAGGTCAAAGTCACAAGTGAGCTCGGGTTTTGATTTTGACCTGGCAGGTTTAGGTTTAACCTGCCAGGTCTGGTTTTGACTTTTTATTCACGGACAAGTCTTTTGACGAGAAAAAAAATGGGGATTTTTTTTTGGGGATGAGTAATTAATCTTATGAGCGTCAATAAAAAACTGAGTTTGAAAACCTCTGTTATTGCGGTTGGCATTTTTATCGGCTTATTATGGTTTATCGAGCTAGCTGATGTGCTATTTTCGCTTGATCTTTACCGATATGCTGTTTATCCACGCGAATTAAACGGGCTTTGGGGCATTTTATTTGCCCCTTTGATTCATAGCACTTTCCGTCATTTGTTGGCTAATACGCCATCGCTCTTTGTGCTGGGGACTTTGCTTTTATATGTTTATCCTAAATCGACAAAAATCGTTTTGCCATTGATCTATCTCGGTTCTGGTTTGGGTGTTTGGCTGTTTGCCCGTAGTAGTTTCCATTTGGGGGCGAGCGGTTTGACGCATGGTTTGATGTTTTTTTTGTTTGTCATTGGTATATTGCGTCGTGATAAACAATCTATCGCTTTTTCCCTGATCGTATTTTTTCTTTATGGTGGAATGGTATGGGGTATTTTCCCCCAAGCACCCAGAATTTCTTTTGAGTCCCATTTTTTCGGTGCCGCTATGGGGGTGATTTCAGCGATTTTGTTGAGAAACTATGAGCCATTCCCGCCAGAAAAAAGGTATGATTGGGAGGATGAGCCATAAAAGTCCAAACCGAAGGTGGGCTCCAAAATCGAGGAAAATACAAATGCAACAAAAAATATGGATATTCAGTCTTGCCCTCTGGGGGATAATCGTACTGGCTCAGGAGCCAGAAGTTTTTGTACAATTAGGGCATTTTTCTTATGTGAACGCTGTGGTGTTTTCCCCAGATGGCAAATTCGCCTTATCGGGCTCTTCTGATCACCGGCTCAAACTTTGGGACGTTTCAACGGGGCGCGAAATTCGCACCTTTGAGGGACATGCGTCTTCTGTGAATGCGGTCGCGTTTTCACCTGATGGCAAATTCGCTTTGTCGGGAGATTCTCATCATTTAATAAAATTATGGGACATTTCAACGGGGCATGAAATTCGCACCTTTGACGGACATGCTTCTTCTATCACCGCCCTGGCATTCTCCCACAATGGGCAACTCGCCTTGTCAGGTTCTTATGATCGGACACTGAAATTGTGGGAAGTGTCAACGGGGCGCGAAATTCAAACTTTTGAGGGACATGGGGCATCTATCACGGCGCTGGCGTTCTCTCCCGATAGCCAATTTGCCTTGTCGGCTTCTTTTGATGAGACTGTGAAATTGTGGGAAGTTTCAACGGGGCAGGAGATTTGGACTTTTGAGGAGCATACAGATGCTGTCACTGCGGTGGCGTTTTCTCCAGATGGTAATCTCGTTTTATCGGGTTCGGCGGATCAGACTGTCAAACTATGGAACGTTTCAACAGGGCATGAAATTCGGACATTTGAACATACTTCTTCTATTACCGCTGTTGCCTTTTCTCTCGATGGCGAATTCGCCTTATCTGCTTCTTCTAATAACCTCGTCAAAGCACTTTCAATTGGGGAGGAGGTTAAAAGATGGAAAGGTAATAATTTTTGGGGCAATGCTGTCGCGTTTTCTCCCGATGGCAAATTCGTTTTGTCAGGTGAGCACCGGCTCCAATTGTGGGATATTTCAAGTGGGCGCGGGATTCGATTTTTTGAGGGGCATTCGTATTCGGTGAACAGCGTGGCGTTTTCTCCCGATGGGCAATTGGCTTTGTCTGGAAGTGAGACGCTTCAATTGTGGCATGTTTCAACGGGGCGCGAGATTCGCCGCTTTGAGGGACATCGTTCTGCGATCAACAGCGTGGCATTCTCTCCTGATGGCAAATTCGTTTTGTCAGGCTCAAAGGATAAGACGCTCAAATTGTGGAACCTGTCAACGGGGGAGCTTATTCGGACTTATGAGGGACATGCCGCTTCTATCAGTGCCGTCGCTTTTTCTCCCGATGGCGAATTCATTTTGTCGGGCTCAATGGATAAGACGCTTAAATTGTGGGACGTTTCAAGCGGGCGCGAGATTCAGAATTTTGAGGGACATGCGTCTTGGGTAAACGCTGTCGCCTTTTCTCCTGATGGCAAATTCGCTTTGTCGGCTTCAAAGGATGAAACGTTAAAATTATGGGACGTTTCAACGGGGGACGAGATTAGAACATTTGAGGGACATGCCTTTTCTGTCACAGCCGTCGCCTTTTCTCCTGATGGCAAATTCGCTTTGTCAGGTTCAAAGGATCAGTCGCTCAAATTGTGGGATATTTCAAGCGGGCGTGCTATTCGCACATTTGAGGGACATACGGCTTCTGTCAACGCTGTCGCCTTTTCTCCCGATGGCATATTGGCTTTATCGGGTTCACAGGATGAGACGCTGAAATTGTGGGACGTTTCAACGGGGCGGGAGATTAGAACATTTAAGGGACATGCGGCTTGGGTTAAGGCGGTCGCGTTTTCTCCTGATGGCATACTCGCCATGTCGGGTAGTTTCGATGGTAGTACACGCTTATGGCATGTTCAAAATGGCGAAGAATTTGCTCGTTTGTTGGCTTTTAAAAATGGCGAATGGGCAACCCTGAGCCCCCAAGGTTATTATGTGGCTTCGGCGGGGGGGGAAAAATATATTAATGTGAGTGTTGGTACTCAAGTCAGCACGGTTGAGCCATATCGCGCAGAATTCAATCGCCCTAAGTTGCTTAAGGTCATTTTGCAATCCTGTCAGATTGATACGAGCCCTCCGCTTGTCCTAGATGGTGGTGTCACTGATAGGTTTGTCATTAACACGACGACATACAGGCTACGCGGACAAGCTATTGATAATTCAGGTGTGGCGCAAGTCACTGTCAATGGGCAAGTGGCAAGCCTTAATAAACAAGGCTATTTTTCGCTTGAACTGCCTTTGCAAATCGGAGAAAATCCGGTTGAAATTATCGCTACGGATATTTTTAAGAATAGCACGCACAAAAATTTGATCTTGATTCGTGAAGATATTACGCCGCCGCGTCTGCTTGGCATTGATGATAAGATTGTTGTCAAAAATACGACGAGCTACTTTTTGCAGGCTCAAGTTATTGATGATACGGAAGTGGCCTCTCTCAGCATCAACGGGGAAATTGTGCCCCTAGATAAAAAAGGATATTTTTCGGTTGAGTTGCCCGTGCAAATCGGAGAAAATCTGGTTGAAATCACTGCGATGGATATTTTCAATAATCGCTTCAGTAAAAAGATTCTGCTTATTCGTCAAGATATTAATCCTCCGCGCTTGGTTGGTATTGATGATAAGATTGTTGTCGTTAATAGGACGACTTATACTTTGCGTGGACAAGTCACTGACGAAATGGGTGTGGCATCGGTTATCATCAACGGGCAAGTTGTACACTTAGATAAACAAGGATATTTTTCTTATCAGGTGACGTTGCCAATAGGCAGAAAAAAACATCTTCGTATTATTGCGACGGATATTGATGATAACCGTGCTAATCAAGATGTTATCTTGGAACATCGCTGCACGGGTGAAGCCCTTAGCCCTGAAGAGTTTGAGATAATGGTCCGTGATAAAGTAAAAATCGCCTTTGAAGGGGAAGCGATTTTAGTTTCTAAAGACATCAGCCCATCTTGTTTGCCCCAAGCTGTCTTTTTAGATTTGAGCCATTTAGCGTTGAGCACTTTACCGGTTTGGTTGGCTCGGTTGAAGCAGTTACGCAAATTGGATATTTCCTATAATAAACTCAGCCCAGAGGATTTATCGGCACCGTTAGGCAAGTTGAGCGTTTTGGAAGATTTAGATCTGTCTCATAATCCTTTATTTACAGAATTTTGTTGGATGATGGTGTGGTGTGAGATAAAACCTATAATGCCAGCAATTTGGCAACATTTAAGCGGTTTGCGCGTATTAAATTTGTCTCACACTGGCGGCGATGCTGAGAATTATGGCGATTTGCCCCAGCATTTATCTCAACTTGATCTGAGTCATAATCGTTTATCGGGTGTAGCGAGTCTGAATTTAGCTCAATTCAAGGAATTACGCCGTTTATATCTGAGTCATAACCGATTAAAAGAGATAGATTTTGCTGATTTGAGTCCCCGTTTAGAGACTTTGGATTTGTCGCATAATGCGCTTGGACATTTGACTTTTGCGCCTTTGCCGTTTTTATCTCAGTTAGATTTAAAGGCGAATGATGATGTTTCTTTTGATGTAGAATTTGGAGCACCGTTTACGCTGCCAGCATTAGGCGAGATAGAATTTGATGATGGTGTGAGGGTGCCAGAGGGGTTGAGTAGGAAGTTGGATAATTAAGGCGAAAAAAAACCCTTAACGACAGGGATTGCGGTTATCGGAGATTTTGGAGTCCAAAGCTTTAGCTTTGGACATAGGCGCACCAAAGCCCTTGAAACTGATCATATCGATATCTCTGTTTTTTAAATTGGAGAGATTATAACACCTGATCTCTGGGCTGAGAGAAATTTTGCGACAGTTCCTGTTTTTGTGGTAAATACTACAACGAATGACAAACAACGAATTAATCATGCAATATATTTTTTGTTTGAAGGTTTTATTCGTTGTTTGCCATTAGCTGTACTCAGATTTGAAAAATGATAAAAAAAATATATATAAATTAATGTATTAAAGCAAAAAGAGGTGCGTAGGACGCACTCTACATTAATCCAGGCGGAGCTTGCTTGGCGCACCCAGGCTACGCTTGCTCACTCATCCAATCAGGCGGAGATCGCTTTGACTCTAATAGGAATAAACGGTGAATGCTCTTCGGCAGAAGTATCAGCAAACAGTGCAAATCGAATTCCATCATCCTTGTTATTGATCAAACCAAATCGGTTAGTATCAATATCCAAATTTTCAATATCTGTTACTTCATTTGAAGTATACCCAATATTCGCAATTGCACTAAGCCCGAAATAATCAACAACATCGTATCCCATATCAATCATCATTCTATATTCTTTTTTAGCTATAAATGCTTCCAATGTTGTTAAACCTCTTCCCGGAACATTCAATTTGTGTTCACCAATCAAACCTACTAAAATGTGAGTATTGGAATTCAAACTTTGATCAATAATGGCACGATATTCATTAGCAGAGGGAAAAAAAATCTGTTCTAAGTTCTGTCCGTAAATTTTCCATAAATCGGCATCTACCGTAAATATTTTGTTTCCACCAAACGGGGCAAATACATAGTCGCCTCGAATAGCTTTCATCTTATCACCGTTAGGTGGCTCGCCTGTAACTGACATAACTAAAAACATATAAAGATCATCCATCGATATGATTACCTAGTCTTTTTTCTTGCAAAAGGGCAGGGAATCGCACCAGGAGGTGCCATTCTCGATGCTTTTAACTTATTCCAAAAGCATTTGCCGTTAGGAGCTTGAATCATTTCATAAAGATGATAATGACTTCCAAAAAGTGGATAATGTGGTTTTGATGGGGGAACTCGATCAATAAAGTAACAAATCGTTCCAGCAGGTGGATTACATTGTGGATTATTGTTTGGGCAAAGTGCTTGACCTGCCGCGTTACCCGCAGCACTTCCAGCAATAGCACCAGCTGCCCCCCCGATACCAGCTCCACCTATTGCACCGCCAACTGTTCCAACACCTGGCGCAACCAACGTTCCTCCAGCACCACCAAGCAAACCACCACTTAAATAGCCTCCAAATCCTCCAATTATTCCGCCACCGAACGTACAAGCAGCAACGCATCCTGGGTGCGGCTCTAAACCAAAGGGATCGTAAACACGAAGCGGATTATTTAAGGCGTATTTATAGGTATTAATCCCACCATCCAACCCAATAGGATCAACCCTAAAATACCTCCCCGTCCCCGGATCATAAAACCGCCACCAATTATAATGCAACCCCGACTCAAAATCAAAATACTGCCCCGCAAACCGCAAATTATTCCCAACAACCTCCACATCAACCCGCGCCAACCCAAAACTCTCATAAACCCCTTCCCAAACAACAACCCCCTGACTATCAACGATTTTCTGCGGCGTCCCCAAATGATCATTCAAATACCAAAAATACTCCCCACCCACCTTCAAAAACAAAGGATTAGTAGTCCATGTAGAATTCGGACGAAACCCATACCCCCTCAACTCAACCCCATTTGAATAAAACTCCCCAACCAAACCCTCATCCGAATACACAAAATAAGTCCTAACACCCTCGACTTCTTTAAAGAGCCGTCTCCCAAACGGATCATAATAATACTCCGCAACAACACCACCACTACCATCCTCAACCCGCACCAACCGATCCCCAACATCATAAACAAAAACCGTCACCTCAGTTCCAACCGTCTTTTTGATCAAATTCCCATTCAAATCATACTCAAAAACCGCCTCATCATTAGAAAGCAACGCATTATTAGCATCAAACGTCGCCCCACCATTCAAACGATTACCAAGCAAATCATAAAGATAACCCTCATCATCAAGCACCAGACTCACAGCACCCGACAACCGATACAATTCATCATAAGAATAACTATACTCACCATGCTCCGTCGATTTTGACTTTGTATCAAAAATAAGGGCAAAAAGGCAGAGCCTAATAAAATCAAGACTCGTGTGTTTTTGTGGTGATTTTCTTTTGGAAGTACAAAATCATAAAAGGCAGATAAATAAAGCCTTATACGGTGGACA
>JALXAQ010000035.1 GCA_026991885.1 Thiotrichaceae bacterium | reverse complement strand
GGGTGACTTCAATCTGGTTAGTGTTATTTATTGAGTCCGTTGATGAAAAAAATCGCCAACGCTTTGAGGTAGATTATACGGATAATAAAACGGGTGTTACTGTACATCCTCGGTTTGTGCAGACGGGCAAAGGGTAGCCTGTGTTGCCCTCCAGAATTGAAGGGAGATGTCTCGCTCCGCGTCGAATTATCATACTACAGAGTAAGAAAATAAAAAGCCAAAATGAACAATTCTCAAACTCATTATGCCGTCATGGGCAATCCCATTGCTCACAGTAAATCACCCTTGATTCATGCTGCCTTCGCCCAACAAACGGGGCAAGCTATGCAATATGATGCTATCTTAGTAGCAGAAGGCGAATTTGTCCAAGCCGTGGAAAAGTTTCAAGCCGCTGGTGGAAAAGGCTTAAATATCACCGTGCCCTTTAAACAAGCCGCGTGGGCATTGGCGGATCAACGCAGTCAAAGTGCCGAGCGTGCCGGTGCCGTTAACACCTTATGGTTTGATGAACAAGGACAGCGTATCGGAGAAAATACCGATGGCATTGGCTTAGTGCGCGACATCATCCAAAATCACGGGGGACAGATTCAGGGGCAGCGTATATTAATACTTGGCGCAGGGGGAGCAGTGCGTGGCGTTCTGGCACCCTTACTTCAAGCAACACCTGCTCAATGCCTGATTGCTAATCGCACCGTATCTAAGGCGGAAACATTGGCAGAATTATTTGCCCCAAATGTCACCGCTTGTCCTTATGACGCTTTACAAGGTCAAACTTTTGACTTGATTATCAACGGCACATCAGCCAGTTTACAAGGAGAATTACCACCCTTGCCCGATGGTTTAATAGCCCAAGGTGGTTGGTGTTACGATATGATGTATGCCAGCACCGCCACCCCTTTTGTACAGTGGGGACAAAAACAAGGGGCAGTATTGGCATTGGATGGTTTAGGTATGTTGGTAGAACAAGCCGCAGAATCATTTTACATCTGGCGCGGCGTCAAGCCAAATACTGCGCCGGTGATTCAAACAATACGTGAACAGCTTGTCAAACCCTAAAATTATGGCAAACAATACATTCAGCCAACGTTTATTAACATGGTTTGACAAATACGGGCGCACCGATTTACCTTGGCAAATCAAACCCACAGCTTATCGTGTCTGGGTATCAGAAATCATGCTCCAGCAAACCCAAGTCAATACCGTCATCCCCTATTATCAACGTTTTATGCAGCGATTTCCAAAGGTGCAGACATTAGCCGCCGCTGAGTTGGATGAAATTTTACATCAATGGACAGGCTTAGGATATTACGCCCGTGCCCGCAACTTACATCGGGCAGCACAACAAATTTGCACCGAATATCTCGGAGAATTACCGAAAAATTTAGAGGCATTGATGGGCTTGCCCGGCATTGGGCGCTCAACGGCGGGGGCTATCTTGGCATTAGCATATAGGCAACGCTATCCCATTCTTGATGGCAACGTCAAGCGAGTACTATGCCGTTACTATGCCGTTGACGGATCGCCAGGAGAAAGCAAAGTTGCAAAGACATTATGGCGATTAACAGAACAAAATCTGCCCACCAAGCGAGTTGCCGCTTATACTCAAGCCATCATGGACTTAGGCGCAACCGTTTGCACACGTAGCCGCCCTCAATGTGTACTTTGCCCTTTCAATCACCATTGTGCAGCCCATCAAAATCGACAGGAGACGGCTTATCCAGTGCCTAAAGCGCGTAAAATTTTACCCGTGAAAACCACCACCTTTATCATGCTACAAAATCAGTTGGGCGAAGTATTGTTAGAAAAGCGTCCACCCAAAGGAATTTGGGGAGGATTATGGAGTTTTCCCGAATGTTCAACGGCTGTTGAGACATGGTGTCAAGAACATCTTAACAGCACCGCCCCAAAATGTTACACTTGGCGAACTTTACGCCACACTTTCACCCATTTTCATTTAGATATTACTCCGGTACTTATGCAAGTGGATGCTTGTCAAATAGTGGCACTGGGAGAGACAAATTGGTATAACACGACTCAAACTTATGGATTAGCGGCCCCTGTGGTACGCTTATTGGCACAACTCACTTCACCTAAAACAGGAGAATTATTACTATGACTCGTATGGTTAATTGCGTCAAATTGGGTAGAGAAGCAGAAGGCTTAAAACTTCCCCCTTATCCCGGAAAATTGGGCCACAAAATTTATGAAAATGTCTCTAACGAGGCGTGGCAAATGTGGCTCAAACAACAAACCATGCTGATTAACGAATATCGTTTATCACCTGTGGATCCCAAAACGCGCAAGATGCTTGAAGAAGAAATGGAAAAATTCTTGTTTACAGAAGGCGCCGCCCCGCCGCCAGATTATGTGGTGCCGCCTGCTGCTTAGCTTAAAATCATTAAAAAAGCGTTCAATGTGTCATTTTTTGCATGCGTAGGGTGCGTGCGCCAAGCGAAGCTTGGCATTTCTTGCTGGGTGAAAGTCCCGGTCAGGTAAGGGCTAACCACCCACCTGTATCGAGTGTTGCGTGTCCATAGGTAACGAACGACACGAAGCG
>JALXAQ010000034.1 GCA_026991885.1 Thiotrichaceae bacterium | reverse complement strand
ACCTATGGACACGCAACACTCGATACAGGTGGGTGGTTAGCCCTTACCTGACCGGGACTTTCACCCAGCAAGAAATGCCAAGCTTCGCTTGGCGCACGCACCCTACGCTCGCTGATTCAGACAAAAGCTTGTCTTAACTTAATGGCATTTTTGCTCCGCGTGGGAACGAGTAAAAAAAGTACTAGCTTGTCGCCTGTTTTTTTTGGTAGTCCGCAATAGCAGACTTCACCGCCGATTCTGCCAAAACACTGCAATGAATTTTGACCGGCGGTAAAGCAAGTTCTTCAGCAATTTCTGTGTTTTTGATAGTGGCTGCTTCATCCAAAGTTTTGCCCTTGACCCATTCTGTGAGTAATGAGCTTGAGGCAATGGCTGATCCACAACCATACGTTTTAAACTTGGCATCTTGAATAACACCATCATCTCCAACCTTAATCATTAAGCGCATAACATCCGTTCTGTTACTTTTATGACCTAACATTAGTTAGGCGAGCCATTATTTCTAATGACTTCTACACGTCTCCGTCTAGTTCGGACTATGTCTTCATCATGTTCTGCGTATAGTCTCTGAAGGGTCAACCACGACTTCCTTGCAAATTGTCTCTATTTGTAGGATTTTTACTAACCCATTTGATTAATACTTGACTAAAACAGTCAAGTATTGGGGCACAATTTTACGTGTTTGGTTAAACATTAGTACCTACAACTTAACGAGAGTTTCTTGCATATAGCAGAATTACGTGGCAATGTTATTTACCACAAGCGGGTGCGCCAACCATGCCCGTCCCCACTGAGGGATCATCTTTATCCAATGTGCCCACATTACGGGGATTATCATAATGATCTAAAACTTGATTTGAATAAGCCATTGTTATTTCTCCTATTTTAAATGATAGGACTATCTAATGAGCATCCCACTCTATAGTCTCTAAATCAATACCCTCCTTATACATATCCCATAAAGGAGACAATTCACGCAGTTTTTCAATCTTGCTACGAATCAACGGAATGGCATAATCAATATCTTCTTCCGTCGTAAAACGTCCCAAGGTAAAACGGATAGAACTGTGTGCCAGTTCATCATTGCGCCCCAAGGCTCGCAAGACATAGGACGGTTCTAAACTCGCCGAAGTACAGGCAGAGCCCGAAGAAACCGCTAAATCTTTGAGTGCCATGATTAATGATTCGCCTTCAACAAAGTTGAAGCTTAGATTTAAATTACCCGGTATGCGGTGCTCAAGATCGCCGTTGACATAAAGTTCTTCTATATCTTTTAAGCCATTCCATAATCGATCACGCAATTTGATGAGGCGTTCGTTTTCTGAAGCCATTTCTTCTTTGGCTATACGAAAAGCCTCACCCATGCCAACAATTTGGTGAGTGGGCAATGTGCCAGAACGCATACCACGCTCATGTCCGCCCCCGTGCATTTGGGCTTCCAAGCGCACACGCGGTTTGCGACGCACATATAAAGCACCGATACCTTTTGGGCCATAAATTTTATGAGCCGAAAAAGACATCAAGTCGACTTTCATCGTCTTTAAATCAATGGGCACTTTTCCGGCACTTTGAGCGGCATCAACATGAAATAGGATTTTGTGAGCACGGGTTATTTCGCCAATCTCGGCAATGTCTGAAATCACGCCAATTTCATTGTTGACGTGCATCAAGCTGACTAAAATCGTGTCGTCACGGATCGCCGCTTCTAGTTTTTTTAAGTCTATCAGACCATTAGGCTCGGGGAGTAAGTAGGTGACTTCAAAGCCTTCACGCTCCAATTGACGACAAGTATCTAAGACCGCTTTGTGTTCAGTTTGACAGGTAATAATGTGCTTACCCTGTTTCTGATAAAAATGGGCAACACCTTTAATGGCTAAATTATCGGATTCCGTTGCGCCAGAGGTCCAGACAATTTCTTTGGGATCAGCATTAATCAAATCCGCCACTTGTGCCCGCGCCTCTTGGACTGCCTTTTCAGCGTCCCAACCAAATTGGTGTGAACGTGAGGCAGGATTGCCAAAATGACCTTGAATGGTCAAATAGTGCATCATTTTTTCCGCGACACGCGGGTCCACGGGCGTGGTAGCCGAATAATCAAGGTAAATAGGTAAGTTCATGGTTTTCTCTATTCTATATAGGGTGAGGCAATAATGGCATTGCCTCAGGGTTGAATTCAAAAAATATTGCCATGCGATTGAATCACCCGTGGATTTTTATAACTACATGGCAGGGACATCTATTCTTCCTCTACCACTCCGACGACGGCCATTATAGTCCCGTCGTGCCACTTCCTTGGAGACTTCCTGGGAGCGTTTGTTAAGGACTTGCGCTAAAGTAATCTTGCCTAAAAAGTCCTGAATCTGACCACTTAAATCCGTCCAGAGTTGATGAGTTAGGCAAGCACGAGAGTCATGGCAGTTTTGTAAACCTTTGCAGCGAGTAGCATCAACGGTTTCGTCAACGGCTGAAATGACTTCTGCAACAGCAATCGCCTCAGCAGCGCGGCTAAGGCGATAACCGCCACCGGGTCCACGAGTGCTGTCAACCAGACCGCGTTTACGCAAACGTGAAAACAGTTGTTCTAAGTAGGACAAGGAAATACCCTGTCTGTGTGAAATGTCAGCCAGTGTAATTGGTCCACCATCACGATTGATTGCCAAATCCAACATTGCTGTAACGGCATAGCGCCCTTTTGTTGTGAGTTTCATAAACTTTGCCCTTAAATTCTGTATGACAAGTAATAAAATATATTATTGTGTATCTTACTATATTTATCAAGTATTATGATAAAAAAAAGTTGGCGAGTTGTGTGGGGTTTTAAGCGTGGAGATAACTGATCATTGTTCACAGAATATCCGTAGCAACCTAACCCGCATAAAAAGTGCAACTAAATTTACAGAATTTTGGCGGCAAATAATATTAGTATTTATATGGACAAGAGTCAGGGTTTTCCCTGATAAGCTAAAACTTCTAGCATTTTTTGCACTGATAAAACAACACGAGTCATTTTTTCATAGTCAATTTTATCGGGCGTATCTTGTGCGGTGTGAGTTTGAAAAAAGGGCGGCTCTTCATTGACAAAGGCGACAAATCTGATTGTCCGCGACAAGGCTTGTCCAGATAGCCGACGGGCAATTTCCAATATACCCGCCACGCCTGAGCCATTATCATTTGCCCCTGGTGATCCGACTACTGAGTCATAATGTGCGCCTATTATAATAATTTCGTCTGGTTTTTTTTGTCCCCGTAATAAATTCTTGGATGCTTGGAAAAATTTTCATATTGCCAAGATAAATCTTGGACTCCTATTTCATAGAAAAAGGTGAAGTTGGGGCTGCTGGTTTATCTGATGAATTATCCGACTGACTTTCCTCATCTTCCATAAGCTCATGCCGAGTATCAGGTAAAACGCCATAAGGATTAACCATTAATATTCTAGGGAATTGGTTAAAGCCTCGCGCTTGTAGCGTAACCATATAAGCACGCTGATTTTCTCTCTCATCGTCTATCTCATCGTCTTTCTCATCGACTTCATCTTCATCTGACTTTTCATCTTCATCTGACTTTGTGTCATCAGGCTGTTTGACTTGCACAGCGATGCTATAAAAATTACTCGTGGAAAAATTGAGCCAATTTTTAAGTTCAAGCACTTGTTGCGGTTCCATAAACTCATTAAAATCTTTATAAGATTTAAATTCGTTTTCGCGGCGTTTAATGAGGATCTTATTAACGCTTTCCTCATCCAATCCGGGTAACAGCATCAAAGCTTCACGGGTTGCCAGATTGGGATTGACTTTATATGTATTACCATACACCGTAAAAGCAGTCGTTATTTCCACATCTTCAAAAACTTCATCAAACCCCTTAATCAATAGCAATTCTTCTACGGTTTCTAAAACCCCATTGCGCGGCTCATAAGGCGGTTCAAGCTTTTCATAATAATCTTTTTCGGCACCGTTGGCGCGTTTAAAATCATCTTTATCAATCCAATCCTGCCAAGCATCTTCTAAAGCATCAAGTTTTGCCAAATCGTTGCCAATGCGATTTTCCAATATTTGGCGCATCTGTTTTTTAGATAAGCGTAGCAAGTTGATTTTGCCCGCATGATCATAAATACGAACAGTGACAGTATCGGGTATAGGATAAGCCAGTTCGACGACTCCCCCATTAAAACGATACCTTTTATTTTTACGCTCACTGACAGGTATCTCCTCCTCACCGGGCGGATCGGGCATACGATTGATGAGTAATTCCATTTCTGCAACCCGTAAAGCTTGAAGAGTGTCATTCCATACTTGCAATCCCTTTTTGTTATGGAATACGACTTTAGCAGATAAGCGCGTTTCAGTCGCTAAAGCGGCGACAATGACTGTGACAATGACAATAAACCATAAAACTATGATTAGTATCGCACCCTTTTGTTTCACAAGCTTAATTCTCCATACAGCATAAATCCAGTGCCTTATCCCAAGCTGGTAAAGTGATGCCAAAAGTCTTAGCCAATTTAGCATTGGATAATACAGAATAGGCTGGACGTTCAGTCGGCGTGGGATATTCGGCAGTGGTGAGGGGTAACACGCGCACTTGTTTATCAGTTTGCGCTATAATCGCTTTAGCAAAATCATACCAACTGGTTTTTCCCGCACAAGTCAAATGATAAATGCCAGATAATGCCTCAATATCAGGTTGATACAAGGGAGATTCTAATTGTGTCAAAAGATGTGTTGTCGCTTGGGCAATCATTCTACTCCAAGTTGGCGCACCAAATTGATCAGCAACCACTTTTAATTCGTTACGCTCTTTGGCGAGACGCTGCATGGTCAATAAAAAATTTTTTCCGCGTAATCCATAAACCCAAGCGGTGCGTAAAATAAAATATTGTCCCCCAACGGCTTGAATCGCTTGCTCACCGCCTAGTTTAGTGGTACCGTAAACCCCTAAAGGATTGACTTCATCCGTTTCAGTATAAGGCTGGGTTTGTTTGCCATTAAAGACATAATCTGTTGAATAATGTATTAATAAGGATTTTAGACGTAAACTCTCTTCAGCCAATATGCCAACAGCAGTCGCATTAATCGCGTGCGCTAATTCTGCATCTTCTTCGGCTTTATCAACAGCAGTGTAGGCAGCGGCATTCAGGATAATAGCTGGTTTGACATCACGTATGACTTGGCGGATTGAATCGGGATTAGCCAAATCAATATAGCTTTGAGTGCTATTAATTTTATCTACCGCAACGACATCTCCAAGCGTTTGCACACAGCGTTGTAATTCCCAGCCCACTTGTCCACTGGTACCAATAAGCAAAATTTTTTTCTGAGACATAAATTTTCCTATTTATTTAAACTACAGGGATTATATATAAGCCAATGCCTATCTGCGCTCTTTGGCACAACTTCTTACAACGCCCTAACATCATCCAAACTCAATCCAATTGCACTGGCTATTTGTTCTTCTGTTAAAACACCAAGAGCTTTCAAATTGCGAGCGGCTTCCAACTTGCCTTTTTCTATACCCTCACCATAACCATCATCAAAACCAATTTTCTTCCACTTATCAAACACCCCCTGTTCAAATTCCTCATTAGCATGTTGATCAAACATCAGCGCACGTTCTGTAGGTGTTACCTTATCCTTCTCAATCAGATTGAAAATGCGTTTAATTTCTGGATTCAAATAATGGGATTCATCAACTTCTTCATCAAGACTATCTTCGATAGCCTCTAGCCATTCATGGTAGGGCATCGGAGTATCATCTTGAAGATATTTAGGACAAATAAAGATCACCTTATGCTCTATTTCACCTAATGATTCACCCTTTAGGTTTTTCGGATCAAAATCAATAACAGAAACATCGGTTTGATGCCGATCTCCAGAAGTCAAAACAACAATTGTAAATACTTTTAATTTCGGACGATAATCGTTAGACTTAACAACCTGCTCCAACAAAGCCACACAATGATAGTATAAAAAACGTTGATAATGATCAGGTAAACGTCGATGTTGTATATCAACAATCACCCGATTTTTCTTATCTTCAGCATAAAGGTCAAACTTAGTATCAACACTACCAATTGCAGGACTGTATTGCTTATCCTTTTCCACAGCATCAATTTCAAGATCAATACCCAAAATATCATGGACAAAAGCAATAAAAATATTTTTCTCACCAAAAGCCTTTTTGAAAATCACATCATAACGTAATGATTCAACTTGTTTCATAGCACTTTCCTTGACAGTAATAATTAAAAGATAACTCCGCCCAAGCGGTGCGTAAAATATTGTCCCCCAACGGCTTGAATCGCTTGCTCACCGGCTAGTTTAGTGGTACCGTAAACGCCTAAAGGATTGTTTTAGACGTAAACTGCTCCCAATAAGCCAAATGTCTAATGGATTTTAATCGTTTTTGAAAACGAGTACAACTAAACCATGAATCGACTTATTTTATTCTTAATAATATCTTTGCTACTGCCCACCCAAGTACTAGCTAACGGTAAAGCTTGGATACTGGAAATCAAGGGCGCGATCGGTCCCGCCACAGCGGATTATCTAACACGCGGATTGGAAAAAGCACAAAAAGAAAGTGTTGCTTTGATTGTGATCAAAATGGATACGCCCGGTGGATTGGATGTCGCAATGCGCGAAATCGTGCAGGCTATCATCGCGTCTTCGATACCTGTCGTCACCTACGTCGCACCCTCTGGTGCTCGGGCTGCCAGTGCGGGTACTTATATACTTTATGCCAGCCATGTCGCGGCGATGGCACCCGGGACTAATTTGGGGGCGGCGACACCGGTACAAATTGGTGGATTTGGGATGACGCCAAAGGAGGATGATAAGGGCGATACAATGACACATAAAATGGTCAATGATGCTGAGGCATATCTGCGCTCTTTGGCACAAATACACGAGCGCAATGAGGAATGGGCGGCAAAAGCGGTGCGTGAATCGGCCAGTTTGTCGGCTCAAGAGGCTTTGGAAAAGGGCGTTATTGACTTAATCGCTGTGGATATACAAAGTCTGCTGAAAAGAATAAACTTGAGAGAAGTTAAAGTGTTTGGTCAAAAGCAGCGGCTTTCAACTTTGACACTGGAAGTGGAAACCTATGTGCCAGATTGGCGAAATCGGCTGCTTTCGGTGATTACTAATCCGAATGTGGCGTATATTCTCATGTTGCTGGGTATTTATGGCCTGTTTTTTGAGTTGTACAATCCCGGCAGCGTGTTGCCTGGTGTGATAGGGGGTATTTCTTTATTATTGGCATTGTTTGCTTTCCAGGTGCTACCGGTTAATTATGCGGGCATCGCTTTGATTTTGCTCGGTATTACCTTTATGGTGGGCGAGACCTTTGTACCCAGTTTTGGGGCACTGGGCATAGGTGGGTTGATTGCCTTTGTGATCGGCTCAATCATTTTGATAGATACTGATACACCAGACTATAATTATACTGTCTCCCGCCCCCTCATCGCGGGGATGAGTTTGGTCAGTGTCGTTTTTTTTCTTTGGGTTATTAGGACGCTGGTCAAGATGCGCTCACGACCTGTGGTGAGTGGACGTGAAGAAATGTTAGGGGAAAAAGGTGAGTGTTTGAGCAATGAGGACGGACACTTGCGTGTGTATGTCCATAGTGAGGCTTGGAATGCGATTGCCTCGTCCGATATTGCGCCCGGACAGCGCGTTAAGGTGACTGGTATAGAGGGTCTGAGACTCAAAGTTGAACCCATTTAACAGTTATCATTGAACTTAAGGGAGTTAATTATGACTCAATTTATCATTGGCATTTTTTTTGTAGTAGCAGCCGTTTTATTCTACTCAATAACCATTTTGCGTGAATATGAGCGTGCAGTCGTCTTCTTTCTGGGACGTTATCAGACAGTTATGGGACCTGGATTGATTATCATCATCCCCGGCGTACAACAAATGGTGAAAGTCGATCTGCGTACAGTGGTGATGGATGTCCCTAGTCAAGACGTTATCTCGCGGGACAATGTATCAGTCAAAGTCAATGCAGTGCTCTACTTTCGCGTGTTTGAACCCGATAAGGCCATCATCCAAGTAGAAAACTATCAACAAGCGACCAGTCAACTCGCGCAAACCACGCTGCGTTCAGTTTTAGGACAGCATGAATTGGATGATATGCTCTCTGAGCGTGATAAGCTTAACAAGGCCATCCAAGAACTTTTGGATAAACAAACAGATGCGTGGGGTATTAAAGTTTCCAACGTGGAAATCAAGCACGTTGATTTAGATGAGAGCATGATCCGAGCGATTGCCCGTCAAGCGGAGGCGGAGCGTGAACGCCGTGCCAAGGTCATTCACGCCGATGGCGAACTTCAAGCCTCAGAAAAATTGCTGCAAGCGGCGGATATCCTGTCCAAACAACCTCAAGCTATCCAGTTGCGCTATTTGCAAACGATGAGTGATATCGCCTCTCAAGATAAGAGTCACACCATTGTATTTCCACTACCGATGGATTTGATTGGACCTTTGCAGGCACTGCTTGGTCAACAGTTGGCAAAAAAATGAGACAAGGTGTGCACTATTTATTTGACTAACATATTCTGCACCTCTTCAAGTACGCCAATAGCGTCTTGATTGCCCTGTTCGGCGGCCAGTGAGAGCCATTTTTCAGCTTTTTCAAAGTCTTGTGGGATTTCGTTACCTTTATAGTACATCATCCCTAAACTCAACTGGGCATCCATATAACCCTGCTCTGCTGCTTTGCGATACCAGTGTATTGCTTGATCCAAATCTTTTGGGACACCGCTACCAAAACGGTACAATGCAGCGAGATTGAATTGGGCAGCGGCATGATCTAGCTCTGCCGCTTGACGAAATTTTTGGGCGGCTTGCTTAAAATCATTTTGTTGATAAAAATCAATTCCTTGATTATATAAGGTTTCAGCATCTTCAGGGGATTGAGGGGAAAGTGCTGTCTTTTCAGTTGGCACCGTTGTGTTTTTGACATCACGTTTGCTACAGCCTGAAAAGCTTAAGGAGATTAAAGTTGTTAATAAAAAAAGTGAAAACAGATACTTTGTCATGGGGCGATTTCTCCGTTTTAAAAATCATATTCTATTCTATTATATATTATATATGATCTGTCAAACAGAAAAGGAGTCCAAGATTTATCTTGGACATCAAAGAGAGGAAAATAAATTGGCGGAGAGGGTGGGATTTGAACCCACGGAAGGGTATTAACCTTCAACGGTTTTCAAGACCGCCGCCTTAAGCCGCTCAGCCACCTCTCCAAAGTTGGGGCGCATATTATCCTTAAAAATGATCCTGTTTGCAAGCTTTTTTTTTAAAATTGTGTACAGGACCTTTTTTGTTTTTTTTATAGATGACAACTGATAACTTATAACTGTTCATCATTGTTACTAAGAGGTTATTGCCAATGAAAAACCCTATTATCGAAACAAGAACAGGCGAATATATCCCTGTCTCTCAAGTCATCAATCAACCAGCACCCTCACGCCCAAGACGGGGCTGTTTGGGACGACTATTCTCGTCCTTTATTTGGATGTTCGTCTTTTTCATCATCGTGTTTTTGAGCTTAACCTTTGGGCGGCAATGGTATGATAGCATCTTAGCACAGCTCGACTATAATCAAACGGTACATTCTGATGGCTCAGTAGTGAAAACGGGCATACACAGCCAAGTTACCCCGACAGTCACCTTAGTTTATAAAAATAAAAACGGAAAAAAAGTACGAGTCATTGCCGATGCACAAGAATATTCTGAATTTGTGAATCAACAGGTCACTCATTTGGAAAACGATAGAAGTCAAATACTTGCAAAAACCAAGACACAATTGGATGAGAAATTGACAAGCGTATTTGATAAGATGCGTGGACGTGTTGAACAGTTTGCTGATTGGTATTTTGCCTACACCACAACCTATAAAATTTTGTGGGAAGCCACAACTTCTGCAACAAAGCATATTGTTAGCACTGAGTCGATGAGTTTATCTGATGCGGTGTCGTATGACGTGGAACAGTATTTACATAAGCATTATGAAGATATTGTCCTCCGCCCTGAAATCTCTGATCCACAATTACAAATCGCCTATCGAAAGGCGTTACAAGCCGCCCATGAAAACTATGTCAATGTCTTGTCAAAAAGGCAAGCCGATTTTCAGGCGTTTGTCTCAAAATATACCAACCATCTTGAGGCACCCGCGACTGAGGAGACTGTATTAACGCTGGATTGGAAAAGCCAATTTAATAAATTCAATGTGAGTAATTATGAGAAAGGACCAAAAGGGGCAGCCCTTGGGGCAGCCTTAGCCGGCGGCGGTGCAGTGGCAGGTAAAGCGATAGGCGGGGCGGTTGGCAAGGGAGTTGCGAGTAAAGCGGTTGCGGGGGCGGCTGGTAAAGGAGTTTTTGCCAAATTGTCGTCGCCCTTTGTCTCTAAGGCAGTGCTGGCGGCTTCTGGCGGCGCGGCAGGCACTTTAGGGGGACCCATTGGGACTGTCATTGGCATTATTGGTGGACTTGGGGTTGATTATGCCATCAATGAAGGTGTGGAATTGGCGCAGCGTGAGACATTTATTAGCGATGTCACTGAAGCGGTGGCAACGACACAAAGTGAATGGGAAGATCAGATGTTACAATCTTTATATGAGGCTATTAATATTTGGATGGATGATACTATTCAATTGCTGCCTCGTTATGAAACTTAATTTCAGTTCTCGTTTCTTTGCGCGTGAACGAAAAAATAACTGATAACTGATAACTGATAAACAAATGGAAATCAAATGTATTTTAGTCGGCATAGCTGGCGTAATCCTTGGAGCAGCCGCGCAATATGTATTTTTAATACACTTATGGCCTAATCGTCACAAAACCTATACTTGGATATTTGCATTCCGTAATCATAAAAAACTCGGAGCGCCCTGTAAAACGGATTTAGTACTTGACCGCGATGGCTATAGTTTAGGCTACAGCTTTGAGCGCAAATCTGCCCTCTGGGCATCCTACGTTATCTCAAAAGGTTCTATCGGGATAGATGTAGACAGAAGTCAGGACTTCGACCCTGATCCTGACATACCAGAAGAATACCGAGTTCAACCAGACGACTTTAGGAATACTGGTTATGACAAAGGGCATCAAGCACCCAGTGCTGCGATTGATTTCAGTCGAAAAAGTAATGATCAGACTTTTTTGATGTCAAATATTGTATTGCAAGATCCAAAATTAAATCGTCAGGCATGGGGACGTTTAGAAGGCATGATCCGAAGCTGGACGCATACCAAAGGTAAGTTACTTGTTATCACTGGTCCCCTATATGGTGATTCGCCTGAATTGGTGAACGATATTCCTGTCCCTGAACGTTTCTACAAAATCGTCTATTCCTTTGAACATGAACGCGCCATCGGCTTTATTTTTCCCAACGAGCCCGTCAAAGGCAGTCAGATATGGGAGCACGCCATGTCGGTTGAAGAAGTGGAAAATGAAACGGGTTATCAATTTTTTGACAAACTCGGCAAGCGTGGGCAGAAGATTAAGGCGGAGTTAGATGTGTCGTGGTGGGAAAAGAAATAGTCGGATCGTGCAAGGTACGCCTTGCACTCCTGATAGAGAATTTTTCTGACTAACTTAATGAAAATTAAGGTAAAAAACAATGAACTTCAAAAATAAATCATGGATTATTATTTCACTAATAGGATTATGCCTACAAGCGCAAGCAGCAACTAACTGCGCGGAAGTCACTGAAATACCAGCGACAGAGTGTGAAATTCTTCTCGATCTCTATAATAGTACCAATGGGGAACTGTGGGAGCGTAACCTGGGATGGAATGTGACAAATACGCCTTGTAGTTGGACTGGAATAATATGTAGCGATGGACAGATCACGAAACTCAGTCTGCAAAGAAACCAACTCAGCGGCTTGATTCCGGCTGCGCTTGGTAATTTTACCCATTTGGAGTGGCTCCAGTTGCATAGAAATCAACTCAGTGGCTCTATCCCAGCGGAACTGGGTAATTTGACTAGTTTGGAGCGTCTCTATCTCTATTCCAATGAACTCACTGGCTCGATCCCTGCTGAACTGGGTAATTTGACTAATTTGAAGCGTCTCTATCTGTATTCCAATGAACTCACTGGCTCTATTCCCGTGACGCTTGGTAATTTGAGTCATTTGGAAGCTTTATGGCTCCATTTGAACCAACTCAGAGGTTCTATCCCTCCCTCACTGGGTAATTTGAGCCATTTAAACCTGCTCGATTTGTCTTCCAACCAACTGTGCGGAGAAATCCCAGTTTCTTTGATGAACCTAGAAAATCTGTCGCGGCTAGAATTAAGAGAAAACCACTTAACCGCTTCTAATCCTGAACTGCTTGCTTGGGTTGAAAATCTCAACCCACTTTGGGATACCAGTCAAACCGCTTGTCCGACGATAGAAGAAACTTTTGTGCAAATCGCCTTGGAAAAAGAGCACTACAACTCCGAAGAGCATTTTCAGGCGCAATTGACGGAGAATTTAAGTTCGGGATATGACTTATATGCCGCCGTGGTGATGCCGGATGGAAACTTTTTTGCGCTGACAAACACTAATGAATTTGCTGCCCTCAATTTTGTTGCTAAATGGAGTGGACAAAGGACACCCGCTACCCCTGTGCTCTTATTGGATTTGATCTTACCCAATGATTTGCCCACAGGTGAATATTGCCTTTATGGTATTTTGTCTCCTCAAGGGAAAGCGATTTTTGACACCGTCGATTCGTGGGTGTGGACGCGGCAGTGTTTTGGGTTTAATAACTAACTAACTGATAAATAAAAGGAGTCCAAAATTTCTCTTGGACTCCATCCAAATTTATAACACCATATAACGCGCTTCAGGCTCAGGCGTCGCATTTTCCCATAATTCATCAAACAACTTAGACAGTTCTTTCGCTCTCTGCCCATCTTTAAAATTAACAGTAGCCGCTAAAGTGTTTGGAGAAGAGCGGTGCATTATCCCAATCCTATCTGCAATCATAAAAGTCTCCGCTAGCGGCACTTCTTCCGCGACGCTGCGAAATTGCATCAGACTACCCAAACGCTTACCAAGCTGGAATATTAAATGACCGCGTTGTGATGCCATTTTTGTATTATCGACTAAAATACGGATACGCGAATGGCGACTGCGTAAAGCTAAATCTTCAATCGCATCACAACAAGCTTCATACACCTCAAGCTCAAAGTCACGGCTTAAAATATCCAAATGTAATGCCGTTTGTTCAATCATTGATACCGCAATCTGCTGATTATCTTCTATACAAACAAACTTTTTTTTTGTTTCACCTAAGATAGATTTCTCCACGCTTAAACCTCTTCTTCGTTCCCTACCAAAGTAATATCCGTATTGCCCAAACCACCCATGGCATCTTTACCTTCCAATTTAATCCTCAAGCGCAATTCATTGGGCGAATCGGCATGGGCGATGGCTTCATCAAAGCTAATACGATCTTCTTGGTGTAGCCTAAACAATGCTTGATCAAAGGTTTGCATACCCAAGGTGCCCGATTTTCCCATGATAGGCTTAATCCCAGCGACATCACCCTTAGCAATCAATTCTTGAATTAACGGAGAATTGAGCATGATCTCAATCGCAGCCGCTCGCCCGCCATCAACGGTTTTGACCAAGCGTTGAGAAATGATAGCCTTCAAATTCAGTGAAATGTCTTGCAACAATTTCTTTTGTTTTTCTGTCGAAAAAAAGTTTAACATGCGATCAATGGCTTGGTTAGCATTGTTAGCATGTAAAGTCCCCATCGCTAAATGTCCCGTTTGCGCGAATTCTATGCCAAAATTCATTGTTTCAGCATCACGAATTTCACCAAAGAGGATCACATCAGGGGCTTGGCGCAGGGTATTGTGCAAAGCGGATTCCCATTGATTGGAATCAACACCGATTTCGCGCTGCATAATGATGCAGTTTTTATGTGGATGCACATATTCAATGGGATCTTCAAGAGTAATGATATGTCCATAGGTATTATGATTACGGTGATTTATCAACGCCGCCATCGTGGTCGATTTACCAGAACCTGTACCGCCCACAACCACAATCAGGCCGTTTTTCGTCATAATAACGTCCTTAAGAACTGGCGGCAGTTTGAGTTCATCGAAATCAGGGACTTCTGCATTGATGATCCGTATGACCACCCCTTGACAGCCTTGTTGTACAAAAGCATTGACACGAAAACGACTCAGCCCAGGCGGATGAATAGCAAAATTACATTCCTTGGTTTCTTCATATTCCTTCAATTGCCTATCATTCATAATACATTGGGTCAAAGACTGAGAATCTCCTGCCGTTAAAGGCTTTTTCGTGATCGGCGTCATTTTGCCTTTAACCTTCATCGCTGGCGGAAACCCAGCCGTGATAAACAAATCTGATCCGCCTTCCTTGGTCAACAACTTGAGCAACTTGATCATGAGGCTCATCGCTTCATCTCTTTCCATCTGAAAATACCTCTTTCGTAAATAAATAGGAGTCCAAGATTTATCTTGGACGTATCATGCGAATTTATTTTTATGGGCAGCATATTCACGCGCTTGTTCTCTCGTGATAAATCTCTTTTTGAGCAACTCTTCAAGGTTTTGATCCAAGGTGTACATGCCATCTTTTTTCCCTGTTTGTATGGACGAGTACATTTGAGCCAGCTTATTTTCGCGGATCAAATTACGAATCGCGTGGGTGGCGACAAGGATTTCATGAGCGGCTATGCGCCCACCACCGATTTTTTTCAATAAGCTTTGCGAAATCACAGCTTGTATGGACTCCGACAACATAGTACGAATGGTCGGTTTTTCAGCGGTGGGAAAAACATCAATGATACGATCAATGGTTTTAGTGGACGAACTGGTGTGCAATGTGCCAAATACAGCATGCCCTGTTTCAGCAGCCGTCAAGGCGAGGCGAATGGTTTCTAAATCACGCATCTCACCGACCAAAATCACGTCTGGGTCTTGACGCAAAGCAGATCGCAAGGCATTATCAAAACTTAAAGTATCGCGTTTAACTTCACGTTGGGAAATGAGACTGCGTTTGCTTTCATGGACAAATTCAATAGGATCTTCAATGGTGAGAATATGCCCATATTCGTTTTCATTGCGATAATTCATCATCGCCGCCAGCGTGGTTGATTTACCTGAGCCAGTCGCACCAGTGACAGCGACAACGCCTCTCTTCATCATGGCAAATTTTTTAAAAATGGCGGGCGCATTCAATTGTTCTAGGGTTAAAATTTTTGAGGGAATGGTACGAAGAACAGCAGCAGCACCACGATTTTGGACGTAAACATTGACGCGAAATCGTGCTATCCCGGGAATGGCAAAAGAAAAGTCACATTCGTGGTATTTTTCATACTCTTTACGCTGCCTATCGTCCATCACATCATAGATCATGTCGCGCACTTGAGTATGATCAAGTGGTGGCATATCAATCCTATTCATCTCCCCGTTTATGCGTACCATAGGTTGCACGCCGGCTGAGAGATGTAAATCGGAGACATTATTTTTCACACCAAAAGTGAGTAATTCAGTGATATTCATTTCAAGTTATCAGTTATCAGTTATCAACTATAAAAAAAACCAGTTCAGGAGTGCAAGGCCACTATGTTATCATACTCCCCTACCGTCCAACCCATAGTTTAGTTATGAATATAGCCAACAGTCAATCCGTTTTAAATTCTTCACAAAAAGGTCTTGCCGTTGAACATTTACAATGTATCCGAGACGATAGAATACTGTTTGAAGATTTGAATTTTAGCCTTTCTGAGGGACAACTGCTCCAAATAGAAGGCCATAATGGTAGTGGCAAAACCAGCCTACTGCGTATATTATGTGGTTTAACCTTGCCGACAGAAGGGACAGTCTATTGGAACAATCAGGATATTGAAAAAAATCAATCTAGCTATTGGGCGACTTTAGCCTATATCGGACATACTCACGGCATTAAAGCAGAATTGACAGCCTTAGAAAATTTAGCGATGGCACGGGCTTTAGCGACAACCCCCACTTCTGTTGATCTAGCTGATGCCTTAGATCAAGTGGGTTTATACGGTTTTGAAGATGTCCCAACCCGCACCCTGTCTGCTGGTCAACAACGTCGCGTTGCTTTAGCACGCCTATTAGTCAGTGAAGCGCAATTATGGATACTTGATGAACCTTTTACTGCCCTAGATAAAACCGCCATTAAGATGGTTGAAAAGTTACTTGATGCACATGCCAAACAAGGAGGGATGGCTGTGTTGACTTCGCACCATACTGTTAATTGTACACATGCCACTATTTTAAGGCTCAGCAACTAGACGCAAAAAAACACAGTTTAAACAATGTGTTAAAAAAAATCCTATTTCTTTAAGAAACAGGATTTTTTAAATGTTCAGCGATTTTCTTGAATGGCCATGATTTTCAGACTCACAGACTTATAAAGCCGCAACGCACTAAAAAGATCATAAGCTAACAACAAAAATGAACAAATCAGCACAATACTGGCAGCATAACTAACATAAAATGGTCCCAACACAGCCCCCATTAAAAGTCCAAGTGCAACCAGATAAACCCAAAACTGACGACGGGCTTGCTGATCGGGTATAACCTGCTTCATATTCGGAATTTTAATAGCGAGGTTCACTCGTTGGTTTTGCAAATGGAGCCATACCAAAAACGGGATAATTTTATACAACATACCTTGGATAACGGGTAATACAAACCCCCCAATAAATAATACCACTAAAAAAACAGGACTTAAAGAAAGCACTGCCAATATAACACTTAACAACAATCCAACCATCCCCACCCGCCAATAATCAAGAGTGACATCCGGCAATTTTCGCAAACGACGATCTTGGATGCTAAGGGTTGCTATAGCAAACACACTTAAGCCTACACCCATTAAACCTATCAACAATTGTGGCACAAACACTGGGATTTTATTCAGATTCGCTAAGATATAAAGCGGTGTCCACAGGAACAATATAATAAATATCAATGGGATAAGCCAGCGTGTCAGCGTAGGCGGATATTCTGGCGTAATCTGAAACATGGGCACCACTTGATAGGCTACACCCATAAGCAATAATGCGATCCAACCGACTAATCCCCACGTAAAATGCAGATCAGTTAAAACAAGAGGCAAAGGCAAAGTGATAACTAAGCCAAAAAACATTGCCAGCCCAATCCCTAACACCACAGTCACTAACAACCCGCTCAGTGCCAAACCCATCCCTGTGAAAATAGCATTTCGTTTTTTGATCCGTATCAAAGAATAGGCCACGATACTGATAAAAAGCACAAAGCTCAATCCTAACAAGACGACAGCACAAAGCATCACCCCTGTTTGTCCGCTGACAAAGGCAAGCACCAAACTCAAAGTGCCCAAAGTGAGCAAAATATGAAGCACTGTGCTGACTAAAACAGGGTGCGGTACCGGAGAAACCATAAGTACAGGCAATAATTGCAACATTGCCCCAAACATCACCATAGTAATAAAACCTAAAGTGAACAGATGAATCATTGCAAGACTGTCTGGATGCCAGCGATTATTGAAAAGCAGCGGACCATCGTAGAGCAAAAACAAGCTGCCTAAAATCCCAAATAAGGGCGCCGTCATAAAAAAACGGAATGGAACAGATAACGGCGGCGTCTGTTCTAAAGAAAGAAGGGCGGCATTCATATTATGGCAACATCGGCGCGAGCCGCCGCCTCCGCTTGGCTATCTGTACTGCGCCAAATGTAGATTTCAACAGGCACATCCCGTCCTTGTTGAGTCAACCAGACAAAACCCTCTCGTGTCAAAATAGCATAAAGGGGATGAGGCTCCATACGGTGCAATACCTGCAAATATTCGCCGGCTTGCAAAGTTGGAATAGTCGACAAAATACGCTCCAAAGGCTCACAGGGTTCCAATTGACTCACATCTAAAACCTGTTTCATCGTCATAGACTCCCCATTTGTTCAATAACAGAGGGCACCTCATGACTTAACACTTGATCACTCATTGGATACAACATTTGCTCCTCTTTGGCATTGTGCTGCTGCATCAAAATCAACAAAGTTTCAGACAAACCCAAATACTGCTCACTGTTTTGCTCATTGACAGACTCTTGCATTTCAGCAAAAACGGAACGCATTTGTTCATGTTCCATCCGCATGACTTGCGTCGGACCACCCATTTGACCGGTGCGCGCCTCAAAGGAGGGAAACAAAACTTGTTCTTCCATTGAAAAATGTCGCTCCATAGCGGCTCTAAAATCGGCAAAATCTGTAGCGGAACGCTCCCATTGCTTTTGAGCGACAGTGGATTCTGCTTGAGCAAAGAGCTTATCACAACGCGAATGATCATGGCTCAGTGTTTGGGTGATACTTTCCATTAATTTATTCCTCAATTTTTTGGCTCGTCCAAGATAAATCTTGGACTCCTGAGCCTAGTGATTTTTAATCTCTTGGATGGCAACGCTTTTCAACCCATTGATAAAGCTGATCTAATATATCCCGCTGAGAAACACGTCCGCTCTCTGGAGAAACAATATCCCCATAGATCGCTTTTATCTCTACATCAGATGGCGATAATCGTTCTATTTTTTTATTAGGATCAACTTGCAGATACGCCTGATGAGCCGATACCATATAAGCTTTCCCCAATTTGACCGCCTCCGTGGCAGAACGAATTGGCAAAAGACCAGCCAATTGCCACCTATCCGAAAGTGAAGGGTATTGCCCCCCAATCGTGCTAAAACTCCCTTCCTGTCCGGCAATAATAACAAAAAGCCCTCTCCAATTAAAACTATTGATTAATCCCTTCAAAGCTTGTATATACTCTGATTTTGCTGGCAGTTTGAGTGACTGTACATCTTCAAACTCATCAAGTAAAAGTATAAGCCTCTTGACTAGCCCGAGAGAGTCTAAGCACTCAATAATTGTCCTAAGATAAGGAAATGCAACGGCTGGCGGCATACGTTCTGTAGACCAAAGATTATACTTTTTCCTTTCATGCGTATCAGTTTGATGACCGCTCATCCAACGCATCAAAAATCGAGTCGATTCTCCCAAATTTTGATTCTGTTCCTCATCAAATAAGCTTTGTTGTTTTTGAGTTTTTTGAAAGTCACGCGAAATGGTCTTAAAAAAACGTGCTAAATCAGTACCCTTTGTAGAAACAGGTAATGTTGGCTTGTTTTTCAATAAATCGTAGAAAAGCTCTTCACCAATAGCTTGAATAATTTTTTCAATGAGTTGCTGTGGAGCAATCAATTGACTTGGGATATATTGATGCACCGTATATTTTAAATCGCCACTCTGTTGAGCTTTCTGTAATTCCCAATCCAAATGTTGCAGAAAGTTGCTTTTACCCAGTCCGCGTGCGCCTTCTATCGCCCAAAAACCGCCCTGTTTTTTGTCGTCTGATAAAAAACCTAAGAAATGTTGACGGAGTGGCTCTAATTCTGGACGCTCAACATAGATTTCAGGACACACTTTTCCTCTGATAGGAAATGGATTCTGTAAATAGCCTAGAGATTCATAGTCCGTTTTTTGTTCAGAAAACTTGAGTTCAGATAAAAAGCTCATGCGGCGTTCTCCACCGGAATAATGACTTGACAGGATTTGCCAGGTATCAAATTTCCCCCCGCACCCAGATCAATAACTGGGTGTTGTACTCCATCTTCGCTGGGCAGCAATATTTTAATTTTTATATTTGAGCCCCCCTCTCTATCTGGAACGGTGCCTCCCACTTCTATTTGACCTTGCTTTATCAGTTTAAATACGCCAGCACGGAAATTTGGTAAAGAAAGAGGTGTCGTGTTCAATAAGGTAGTAAATATCTTATCAACACGAACCCCACGACTACTCGCCTGAAGCCGTAAAGCCGTATTCAGTATCAATGCTGCTGTTTCAGGTAGCGGTTTCCATTCCGTTCTCCACGATTTACCATTCAGACGCACTAAAAGACCAAAAGCATTAGCCAGCAATAATTGCGTTCTCATCATTTTCAGTGAAAAACCTAATTGCTTGGCAAGCTTATCATCTCCCTGGGAACTGGTTAAAACGTCTTGAATCTGTCGTTGTGGTTGAAGTTTCAAAATATCTTGACTGGCATGACGACACCATTCATACCATTCAATGACAGTTTCAACCGTTAACTGTTTCCAACCCGTCAGCCATTTTTGACCGCGTGAAGTCACTTCCAAAACATTATTTTTCCTTTCAATCCACCCCAGAGCTTGAAGATAGGCTCGAACATCAGAACTGATTTGAGATGAATCATCTTTCGTTAAAGTACCCGCAATGATTTGCAATCCCTCAATCAAATGATGGGGAGGTGGTGCTCTTTGTGGTAAAGATACCCCAGTTTCTTCAGGATTTAAAACTTGTTGAACCGTACAACGTTTACATTGACGAATTTCACTTTTCACCAAAGATAAATCGTTTAATTCGAGTCGCGCACGTTCACGTTCTTTTGAGGGCAATGTCCAAACCTGTTGTTCTGCTGCGCCACTTAATTGAAGTGTCATCTTTTTCCAATTCCATAACCATTCTTCAAGAAATGTTTCTACGGGTAAATGGTAAGCTGTCAAGGTACGTGGTTCTATATAAGGTGAGCCAATCAGGCGCACTTTTGGTATCTCTGGCGACCATGAGTATCCCACTTTAAAATCTTCTAAGTCAGCCTGAATAGCCAATTTAGTATCGCCAGTGACTAACCAGACAGGAATATGAGGAAACATGACCTTTTGATTTATGGCCGCTTCTAATATTAATCTATCTCGATGATAAGCTAAACCATCTTCAACACGGGATGCTATTTCTTCACTACTAGAACTCCCCCGTTCTGAACCAAAGTAACGTACCAATGGCTGTGGTGGTCGAATGAAATGAATAATCATACCCGCGTTCTCTTTAAGTCGACGCAAAACCCGTGTGCTTGCCACTTGAAGACGTTGAAATCTTAGTTCAGCTAACCAATCAAGCATTTTGTGATCAGTTTTCTTAGAATAAATACTGGCTCTTTCCCGCTGACGTTGAATTTCCATATAAACTTGATCAGGTACAGCTAAATGGGTTGGTTTGCCTGCCCTAAGACGAACCGCTTGCTCAAAACTACCATTAAACAATGAGGAAGTATCGGCAACAAGGCAGATAGGCTCAGGTGAAAGTAAGGCCGTTTCAAATTTCTCAACCAAGTGAACCGGCATTAAACCTAAGCGACACGCAATACTGATGAATATTTGTCGCATCTTATTATCAATATTAGCATCATCAAAGGTACGAAATTTTAAGTACCACTGACCAGCAGGATTGACAATCAACACGCCAAAATTGACCTGTTGTTCTGCCCGTTGCGAACCTAGAATATAAGCCCCCGCTTTGACTTGTTGAAGAGATAGCATTTTTACTCCAAGACTAATGCCAATTGTTTATTTTGACCAAGCATTAAGATATCTCGACTGAGGAGAGTTAGAACAACTGACAAATCAACCTCCATTTCTTGACCATTTATATTCCATTGTATCCCATTTTCCTCTAAAGTATCTGGGATAGAGGCGGCAAGTTGTTCAAGACGACTCAGTTCTAATTGATGGCCTTGCCAAGTGTCAATTTCCATAATCGGCTTTGCCCAATCTACTACACTCGCTGGCTCTCCTTGAGCAAGTCCTAATGGCGGACTTTCAATCAATGCCTGTTGCGTTTGTTCGTCATTCGTATCAATAAGACGTATTTTCATAATTTATCTTGGACGTCCAATTTGAGAAATCGGTATCGCCACAGAAAGCGGTTTTTTACCCCACGCATGTCCATACACGATCTCATAAGTCGCTGGCAAGAATCCATCGGCAGAGCGATATTCTTCATAAGCCCCCAACATCGCCTGAAATTTCCCCTTCCCAGTCAAACTATGTGAACGTCCCGCAGTCAAATTATGTGCGCCGATCTGCTTTAACTCCCTCATTAACTGTTTAGCATCATTATAAGTGAACTCAAACCTATCCACATCCATCACAGGATTACTAAATCCAACCTGTAACAAAGCATCCCCATAATTGTGCATATCCAGAAAACGATTCACATGACTCGCATTATCCACACTTGCCCAACTCTCACGTAATTCCTTTAACGTATCAGGACCAAAAGTCGAAAAAAACAACGCACCATCAGGTTTTAACACCCGCGCAAATTCCGCAAAAATAACCGGAATATCATTACACCACTGCAACATCAGATTAGAGACCAACAAATCGACACTATCATCAGCAAAAGGTAAATGAGCCCCATCGGCACAAACAAAATGTTGTTTAGAAAACCACCTGGGTGCATGTAAACGCCCCACTTTCACCATTTCTAATGCAATATCAACGTTATACACCTGAGCCTGTTTATACCGTCTACTCAAAGCACGGCTCAAACGACCCACGCCCGCACCCACATTTAAAATCTGTTGCGGCACCAATTTCAAGCATTGCAAACGCTCAAGCAAATCCTCTCCAACCATTCTTTGTAAGCGAGCTGACCGCTCATAAGTCGCAGCGACGTGCTCAAAGGATTGAGAAACTTGACGTTTATCCAAATATTCAGGAGGCAATGAATTCATTCAAAAAACCTTGTAATAACTCTATAAAAACTTGAGGATGAGACAAAAACGGAACATGTGCCGCTCCTTTAATGCAAACGGTTTGCAAATTTGGCCACCACAGTTGACAATCTTTTCCCATAGCCGCTGGGACAAGCGTATCGCGTTCCCCTAAACATAATAAAGCGGGACAACGAATCTGCGATAATTCAGAACGTAAATCCGTATTTTGTAATAAATGCAAGCCCCCTTGTAAAGCTTCTGTTTGGGGACTGGGCGTTTTTTTTAAAAGTGTTTTAAGGGCACGGAGTTGCGGACGGGCATCCTCTCCCCCTTTGACTTGCAACGCCAAAAAACGCTGCAAAGTGCCCAAAGTATCACTTTGTACCTGATGAGCAAACAACTGTAAAACAGCAGACGTCATAGCATGTGGCCAATCTTCGGCCCTGACAAAACGGGGCGAAGAACTGACCAACACCAAAGCACGCACCGGATGCCATCTCGCCATCGCCATCGCCAACAAGCCCCCCATTGACCACCCTACCCATACCGCCTCTTGAGGCAGAGCAACGGCTAACTTTTCCATGAGAATGGGCAAACTATATTCACACATTGCACTACGCCCATGTCCGGGTAAATCGACTTGATAAACATGCCAATCTTGGGCAAGTCTCACGGCAATATCGTTCCAAATTTCGCCATTAAAGCCAAAACCATGTAATAATATTAAAGGCTTACCTTCGCCTTGTTCTTTCACAAATAAGTTCATTTAATTAACAAACTACGACTACTAGCCCGCTCCTCTTGAAACATATTACGGACACAAATAGCAAAATGCTCTTGCCCCTCAATATGAGAAGTGACAAGCAATGGTATCCGCAACACCTCCTCACCTTTAAAATCTAAGCTAAACAACTTAAGCTTAGCACCACCCCGAATCCAAGACAAACAGGGGGGTAAAGCAACATGAACCATATCACCGGTTTGATAACCCCTTGGCAACGAGATGACTAATTCGATGCACTCGCCCGCCTTCACATGCTGAATTTCACTATTATTAGCATTTACAAAACGAATACTGATCGGAAAATTGTCAGCAAAGCGCGTCCAATCCTCTTCATAAAGCTGTGTCACCTCCACAGCCGCAACGCCACTTAACACCTCAACGGACTCAATCGGAACATTCAAGCACGCCGCCTCTATCGCCATCATCTCTTCACCGTTAACCTTTAAACGGGCTTCACCTGTGACAAGACCTGATTTTCTCAATTCACTCAATAAAGCGATAGCGGCAACAGAATCTTCCGTTGAATAAAGCATACCTTGCTCATTGAACTGGCGTGTCACCTGATTCGCCAATTTTATCCCGTTTTTGAAGTCCCCCATCACAATCAAACTAGCGGCAGCGTAAGCCAAGGTTTGGCGATCAACAACAGCGTGTTCAGGGGCCTTTAAACAGGGTTCTGAACCGGAAAAATCTATTAAATTTTCAACCAATTGACGCCCGACCGCATGAGTATCTTTCCAAAGCACGGCAAGCGTGTAAATATCCTCAATGTTCTGGACTTCGCTAGGAACGCGCTGTATATCATGAGCTTGGGCAGCATTATCCGCCATCGAAACGCCTTCGCGCATAGCTTTATGCAAATTCTTAGACAAATCTGGAATGCCCTCTAATTGTTCCAATTTCCAAAGATAACGTACCGTCAACTCGCTATAATATTCATTGATAGCAATATCATTAGGATACATGGCAAAGCCCTGATTGGGACGTATCATTTTTTGTTCACGCGCAATGCCCGCTAATATAATTTTTTCAGCACTGTTACGCTGGCCCTCATTTTTCGCTGTGAGATACATAAATGTTGCGGCTAAAATTTTAGCGGCTGTTTGTTCACAGCACAAATGAGCATAATTAGCAGTCGCTGTCAGCAAACTATCCAAGGAAATATCAATATTGGGGAGTACACGCAGACTTAATGCGTCACCGCGTTTGATGGAGTCACCAGAAAATAGTAAGCCCAATTCTTTAGCATAAGATTTAAATTTGCTTGGCTCATCGACGACAAGCTCAATAGAATCCCTTTCACCCGTCAAACTATCTTCCACTTGAGCACTATAAATACCTGATTTAACATAAAATTCTAATTGAGTGGGCGTCTCAATGCTCAGAGCCGTAATGGATTTTCCATTGCATAGCGCAACTGTTTTGCCATTCTGTGTCAAAGTAATATTAGCTTTGCCGGAAGTGGTGATGGCACGAAGACGACCAATCACTTTATCCTTAAAGTGGACAATCGGCGGCATTTCTAAGTCTACTCGCACCGGCTTATCAACAACAACCGTCGTTTTATTTTGTATCCAATCACCTTCAATCATGGCGAAACTTTCAACCGTGAAGCTACCCAAAGAATCCTTTAATGGAATAACAACCTCCTTCATTTCAGTGACATGGACAATATCATAGAATAAGACTTCTGGAAATTCAGTGCGTGGCGAATCTTTTTTGAATGATGTTTTCTGAGGTAGATGAGAGTCTGGTTTTGTCTCCTCTAATAAACTCTCATCATCCAGCAACGCTAATTCTTCCTCTAATCCTAAAGAAAAATCCCCCCCCGCTTCTTCACTCCTAGACGATGCCTCCCCTATCTCTAACGAAAAATCCTCAACAGCGTTCTCCTCATCATCTAACAAAAAATCATCCTCTAGCTCTAGCATATCCAACTCATCCTCGAAGGATAAGCTCTCTCCCTCATAGCGAGGAAATCGGATTTCTTCAAATTGACTCAAAGTTGAAAATGCGCGTTCATTCATACCCTCAGTCGCCACATCAATAGCACGCTTTGCGGCTGTTCCTAAACTCACCGCTGGCTTATCAGTGGCCGTCAGACGCTCATCGCTGACACACAATAAAACTGGAATTTTTTTTAAGCCATCACATTTCAAGCGCACAACTAAATCTGAGCGTGGTAAAATGACTTTAGGTGCCTCGACGGATAACAAAAATGGGCTTGGCTTAACATAAGTGGTATAAGCTTCAAAAGCTTGTCCATTCACGAAACCACCGACAAAGACCATACAAAAAGAGCTCTCTGTTTTGACCGTGATCTTGTTACCAACGGTGACATTCCCCACTTTTTGTACGCTATAATGGCCAGTGGTCAAATCTAAAATCACCAAAACCAGCGATTCTATATTGGCATTGACTTGCATCGAAGGATGATTGGTGATGATTGTTTCTACGGTCATGGGCGTACCAATTAATTCCCCCTCACTTAAATACCCCCCCCGCAGCGGCAGCGCGTCGGCTTCAGGCATCATTGAAAACAACAATTCATGACCCAATTCGCTGATAACAGTCACTTCTCGCTCAACCGCCCGACTACCAGGGATTAGCACTTCCGCCACCCGCTCTGTATCCTCTGCCGCCATTAAGCGCAAGCTGAATGGTCCTTCACCCTGTATCTTAATACCTGCTGCATAGTGTCCTGGGGAGAACGGTAACAGCCCAATATGCTCTATTTTCTGGCCTTTTTCTACCAATGCCACAATCAATTCATCGTTAAACGGCCTCTGATAACTTTCCACTGCCACTTCAAACCAGAGCTGTTCGATCTCCCGCTTGAGCTTGTAGCTAACAAGTCGGGCGGAGAGGGGAGGTAGGCTGTATTCAGCAACGCAAAAGGAAACGGGCGTGCCGATACGGCGATCACCGATTGACAACTGCGCGGTGTAAATACCAGGCAGAAGCATAGCAAGGGTTTCGATGCCAACCCCCTCCGTGAGTTCAACTGGGCGATCCGCAAAAAATTCGCCATTGTAGTCGATTGCTAAACGTAAATACTTGGGCGGGGAGGGGAATGCTATGAATAGATGCACAGAGTCTTGCTCAGCGCGATAGAGATCGCGATCAGCCACAACGCAGCCAATAGGTTCGATCAGACGTGGCTCAGGTGTAATGGTCACACCATCCAATTGTACCGGTTTATCGACTAAGGCTAACACCCTATTTTTAATTTTTTTTTCTATAATAAGCCGCAGGCGTCGACCTTTGCCTGACCACCTTGCGTCTTGCTTGACGAAAACGAAGTAGTGACCAATTTGTACATTATCTTTTATTAGTAAGGCACGTTGATGATTATTGACAGTAATTTTAAATGGGTATTTCATTTTTTTTTTCTCCTCAGTCTGCCGCCCGTGATTGACTGACTGAGTACAACGAATTTGTTATTTTTCGATGATAAGGTAAAATGGTTTTCGGATGCACAAAAACGTGCCAGCACTTTGTACAGATACTGACAACTGATAACTGATAACTTATTATGCATGTCACCCTAGTCCATGTCCATGTTAAACCTGAGTATGTTTACGACTTTATTGAGGCAAGCCGCCTCAATCATGAAGATTCTATCAAGGAAAATGGCAATCGCCGCTTTGACATTTTGCAAGATGCGAATGAGCACACTCAATTTGTCCTATATGAAGCTTATGCAACACCTGAAGATGCAGCAGCCCATAAAGATAGCTTACACTATCTGATGTGGCGTGAAACGGTTACCAAAATGATGGCAAAACCACGCGAAGCTATAAAATATAATGGTTTATTTCCAAAAGATTAAATGATGACACACATTGCACCGTTTAACATTGCCCGTTTACCCCGTATTTTGTTTGGAGAAGGGCGCGTGATGGATATTCCAACACAAGTCGCTGCCTTTGGCAAACGGGTATTGATTATCACAGGCGCCCAGTCATTTCGCGCAACAGCGCACTGGCAAACGCTCCAACAAGGCTTGCGTGAGCAGGCTATCACTTGGGAAACTTTCACAGTACAAGGTGAGCCCTCACCCGATATGGTAGACGAGGCAGTCAAGGATTATCGAAAAAGTGGCATTGAAATCGTCTTAGGTATCGGCGGCGGCAGCGTGTTAGATGCGGCTAAAGCCATTGCCGGCTTATTACCGCATGGCAACTCCGTCATGGATCACTTAGAAGGGGTGGGCAAAGGCATTCCCTATCAGGGACCATCCACCCCTTTTATTGCCGTGCCGACCACTGCCGGTACGGGTAGTGAAGCGACTAAAAACGCTGTACTTAGCCAGCAAAATGCGGAGACTGGCTTTAAAAAATCCTTTCGCCATGACTGCCTTGTCCCCCAAGTTGCTATTGTTGATCCAAACTTATTAGCCTCTTGTCCGCCTGACTTATTGGCTGCCAATGGCATGGATGCCTTTACACAATTATTAGAATCTTATGTCTCTACCAATGCCAACCCGTTGACGGATGCCTTGGCGCTTTCTGGTATGACAGCTTTTCGTGATGGCTTTTTCGCTGGAGGACGGAGCCAATTGGCTTATGCCGCCCTACTTTCAGGTATCACGCTCGCTCAGGCTGGCTTAGGTTCAGTACATGGACTAGCCTCACCATTGGGCGCCTTTTTCCCCTGTCCGCATGGCGTGGTTTGTGGCACATTGCTTGCTGAAGCCACTGATATCAATATCCTTGCCCTCCGCGAGCGAGATCCCAATAGTATAGCCCTCACTAAATATGCGAATGTTGGCGCACTCCTCTTGAATCGTCCATCGGTTTGCACAAGCTTGGTTGATACCCTCAGAAATTGGACTCAGCGACTTGCACTACCGAAGTTGAGCGTGTATGGTATGCAGCCCAGCGATTTAGACAAAGTGGTTGCCAACTGTCGGGGCAGTAGTATGAAAACGAATCCAATTGTGTTGACGGATGCCGAAATACGTGAATTATTGTTGCGACGTTTATAAAAAGAATTATGACTGATTTACAAAATTTAATTGAACGTGCCGAGGCTTTACTGGCACGTATAGAAAACCATTTTCCCGCCCCCCCCTTGCCCCCCCCCC
>JALXAQ010000033.1 GCA_026991885.1 Thiotrichaceae bacterium | reverse complement strand
CTGTAGTTAATGTTTTGACTTATCCCTGCTAAAAAAAAATCCCTGTAGTTAATGTTTTGACTTATCCCTGCTAAAAAAAAATCCCTGTAGTTAATGTTTTGACTTATCCCTGCTAATATATAATCCCTGTCGTTAGTGTTTTGACTTATCCCTGCTAAAAAAAAAATCCCTGTCGTTAGTGTTTTGACTTATCCCTGCTAAAAAAAAAATCCCTGTAGTTAGTGTTTTGACTTATCCCTGCTAAAAAAAAATCCCTGTAGTTAGTGTTTTGACAAATCCCTGCTAAAAAAAAATCCCTGTAGTTAATGTTTTGACTTATCCCTGCTAAAAAAAAAATCCCTGTCGTTAAATGTTTTGACAAATCACTGCTCAAAAAAAATCCCTGTCGTTAAATGTTTTGACTTATCCCTTCTTACATGCAATCCTTATAGTTATTGGTTTTGACAAATCACTGCTCAAAAAAAATCCCTGTCGTTAAACTATTTAGACAAAACAGAGAATACAAAAATGCAACACATTCAAAAAACTAAATGGATAATCCCTGCTCTCCTCTATTTGATGACAAATGTGGCGGGAGGTGAAAAATATAATCGCACTGAACAAAAATTGATTTTAGAGCATCGCTGTGAAGGAACTGAACAATTGAGCCCCCAAGAAATTGATACGATGTATCGTTATAAAGTCAAAATCGCTTTTAAAGGAGAACATCAAGCCAGCATAATTTCCAGAGACATCAACCCATCTTGTTTACACCAAGCAATCTTTTTAGATTTGAGTCATTTAGACTTAGTTTATTTACCCGACTGGTTGACTAAATTTACTCAATTACGCAAACTGGATATTTCTTATAATCAACTCACTCCAGCAGTACTATCAACATCGCTAGACAAGTTGTCCACTTTGGAAGTTTTAGACGTATCTCACAATCCTTTATTTAAGGAAACTTGTTGGATGAGTGTTTGGTGTAGTATAAAACCGACAATGCCAGCGATTTGGCAACACTTAAACGGTTTGCGCGTATTAAATCTGTCTCACACCGGCGGCGATGCTGACAACTATGGAGATTTGTCCCTCTTAAAGAACCTTTATCAACTTAATCTTAATCATAATCGCTTATCCAATATCGCTTTATTAAACTTAAATAAATTCAACAAGTTAGTTTTTTTAGACTTGAGCCATAATCGTTTAGAAGAAATAGACTTTGTTCAACTGAGCTCGGGTTTACAAATTTTGGATTTGTCGCATAATGAGCTGGGACATTTGACATTTGCGCCCTTAGCGAATTTATTTTACCTTAATTTAAAAGCGAATCGCCAAATAACATTTGATATAGAATTTGAAGATCCGTTTACGTTGCCAGCATTAGGTAATATAGAGTTTGATGGTGCTCTGCCAGAGGGTTTGATAAAGAAATTGGATAGTTGGATGCCTTTGGTTATATGAGGCGGTAACACGACGCGGAGCGTCGAGGCAGGCATTCCCACGCAGAGCGTGGGAACGAGAAATAAAGAAATTGGATAGTTTTTCTCGTTCCCACGCTCTGCGTGGGAATGCCTGCCCGGACGCTCCGCGTCCTGCAAGAAAAAAGGAAAAATTATGATCATACAATTATTTCAGCGACAACTACTGTTAGCTCTCTTGCTAGGCTGGTTGCCACTGGCTTGGGGCGAAAATTGCGCCACCGTTTGCATCAATGGCACTTGTACGAGTTCATGTGGTAGCGGAAACCAAACAATAGTTGCTTCAAGTGCCGGTTGCTCCACGACTTGTATCAACGATTCTTGCACTAGCTCTTGTGCGTCCGTCGTGGGCTCAGGAAAATTGCAAAGCAAATCTTATGATTTGCAAGGATTTAGCCAAGTGATTGGGCAAAATGCCTTTGACATAAACATCACCCAAGGGACTTTTTATCAGATAAAAATCACGGCAGATAAAAATGTTTTCCAACATCTTAACATTCATAAAAATGGCAAAGTGTTGTACCTAAGCACAGAGAACAATACCATTTTGACAAATGTGACATTACAAGCAGCAATCACTATGCCCTCTTTGACTAAAATTAAATTGAGTGGCATCAGTGAATGTGTTTTTTCAGGGTTTAGCTCGAATCGTTTAAAAGTGGTTATGTCAGGTACCAGTCATTTAACAGGGGAGAATGGTACAATCAATAATCTGAGCCTTAAATTGTCAGGTAGCAGTGATTTAAACTTAAAAAAAATCACTTCAACTAATGCCAAAGTGAGATTGAAAGGTACAAGTCATGCAATAATAAGCCTGAATGGCACCTTAACTGGAAGATTATCAGGTGCATCAACACTTGATTGTTATGGAACGCCTACAAAGAATACTATTACTACGAGCGGCACCTCAGAAATTAACGGATGTCACTAATCTTTTGGAGTCCAAAGCTTTAGCTTTGGACTCCAAAATCTATTTTTTTTTATCCCGCCCTGCCCATCTTGGACTCCGAATCCTATACGGAGACTCAAACACGTAACACCTTGTTTTTTATCATTATCACGAACCGCGTCCGGCCACGAAAAAATATGGCGCGTTAATTGCAATAACTCCAATACTCGACGCAGATCGTCAAAATCAAAACCCGAGTCCACTTGTGACTTTGACCTGCCAGGTCTGGTTTTGATGATTTTTTATTGACGGACAAGTTAACGGTAGAGGCAAACCTTTATGGTTGCCCTCTTAACTCACGGAGAAAACATAAATGCAATACTTTCAAAAAAATAAACTAATGATCAGTCTATTGATGATATGGGGAACAATCGCACACGCCCAACAGCCAGAAATTTTTATACAATTGGGACATTCTTCCGCTGTTAACGCTGTAAAAATCTCCCCTAATGGCAAACGCGCCTTGTCCGCTTCTTGTGATCATACCCTAAAATTGTGGGATATTTCAAATGGGCGTGAAATTCGGACATTTGAGGGACATTCGGCTACTGTCAGTGCTGTGGCTTTTTCTCCCGATGGCAAACGTGCCTTGTCGGCTTCTTATGATAAAACTCTCAAACTATGGAATCTATCAACTGGGGAAGAAATTCGGACCTATCAGGGACATACCTGGTTTGTAAATGCAGTGGCATTCTCTCCCGATGGCAAACTCGCCTTATCGGGTTCTTCTGATGAAAAGGTCAAACTGTGGGACGTTTCAAGTGGGCGAGAGATTAAAACATTTGAAGGACATATGGGTAGTATAAGCAGCGTAGCCTTCTCCCCTGATGGCCGATTTGCCTTGTCAGGCAGCTGGGATAACACGCTAAAATTGTGGGAAATCTCAACGGGGCGCGAAATTCGGACATTTGAGGGACATAATTCTTGGGTGAACAGTGTCGCATTTTCCCCCGATGGCAAATTCGCCTTATCGGGCTCTTCTGATCAGACATTAAAATTGTGGGAAGTCTCAACGGGGCACGAAATTCGGACATATCAGGGACATTCTTCTTGGGTAAAGGGCGTCGCGTTCAGCCCAGATGGCAAATTCGCCTTATCGGGCTCACATGATTACAGTCTCAAACTCTGGGACATTTCAACGGGTCGTGAAATTCGGACCTTTGATGGACATAAGTGGGATGTGAACGCCGTCGCGTTTTCCCCTGATGGCAAATTCGCCTTGTCGGGTTCAAATGATAATAGTGTCAAATTATGGGACGTTTCAAGTGGACGCGAAATTCGGATATTAAAAGGATATGCTTGGGATGTCAAAGCAGTAGCATTTTCTCCCGACGGACAATTCGCCTTGTCAGCGTCTTCAGATCACCGGCTAAAACTATGGGACGTCGCAACTGGGCGACAGATTCGGATATTTGAAGAAGATGCTTGGGATGTCAAAGCCGTAGCGTTTTCTCCTGATAGCAAATTCGCTTTATCGGGTTCTTCAGAACATCTCCTTAAACTGTGGGACGTATCAAGTGGGCACGAAATTAGAATATTTGAGGGACATACTTCTTGGGTTAATGCCGTCGCCTTCTCCCCCGATGGCAAATTCGCCTTGTCAGGCTCAAAGGATAGCACGCTCAAACTGTGGGATATTTCAACAGGGGACGAAATTCGGACATTTTACGGACATACTGACTCAGTTTGGGCAGTGGCATTCTCCCCTGATGGCAAATTCGCATTATCGGGGAGTTGGGATAATACATTGAAATTATGGGATATTTCAACAGGGCAAGAAGTTCGGACATTCAAAGGACATGGCTGGGATGTCAATGCCGTAGCGTTTTCCCCCGATGGCAAATTCGCATTATCAGGCAGTCGAGATAGAAGCCTGAAATTGTGGGACGTTTCAACGGGGCAAGAAATTCGGAAATTCAAAGGACATGCCTCTTATGTCTTAACAGTCGCGTTTTCCCCCGATGGCCAATTCGCATTATCAGGCAGTCGAGATAAAACCCTAAAACTGTGGGACGTTTCAACGGGGCACGAAATTCGGACACTCAAAGGACATAACTGGTATGTCAACAGCGTAGCGTTCTCTCCCAATGGTAAATTTGCCTTGTCGGGCAGTGCCGATGGCAGTACACGCTTATGGCATCTTGAAAATGGAAAAGAAATTGTCCAAATGGTAAGCTTTGAAAAGGATGAATGGGCGACTGTGAGCAGTCAAGGTTATTATGTGGCTTCGGCGGGTGGTGAAAAATATATTAATGTGCGTCTTGCTAACAAGGTGAGGAGTATTGAGCCATATCGTGCCCAATTCAATCGAGCTGACTTGCTAAAAGTCGTTTTACAATCAGGAGAAGTAGATAGCAAGCCACCGGTACTTGTACTGGATGACAATCTCGTCATCAACACGACAACATACACGCTATGTGGACAAGTCATTGATAAATCAGATGTGGTGCTGACGATCAATGGGCAAGCCGCCAAGCTAGATAATCAAGGTTTTTTTTCTTTTAAAGGAGAAATCCAACTCGGAGAAAAGCCGCTTGAAATCATTGCGACGGATATTTTCAACAACCGGTTCAGCAAAAACCTGAAGCTCATTCGTAATGATACCAGCCCACCGCGTTTGATTGGCATTCAAAATAAGATTATTGTCAAAAACCTGAGCCGATATCTTCTGCGTGGGCAAATTATAGACGAGGCGGGAGTGGCATCCGTCAACCTCAATGAACAATCTGTGTACTTAGATAAAGAAGGATATTTTTCTGTTGAACTTCCAGTAGAACTCGGAGAAAATTTGGTTCATATCACGGCGACGGATATTTTCAATAACAGCACCAGCAAAAACATTATTCTCATTCGTCAAGATATGAGCCCACCGCGTCTGCTTGGCATTGAAGATAAGATTGTTGTAGAAAACACGACCACTTATGATTTGCGTGGACAAGTGATTGACGAGACGGGCGTGGCATCCATTACCCTCAACGGGCAAAGTGTGGCACTAGACAAACAAGGATATTTTTCTTATCAAGTCTCACTACCAATAGGCAGAAAAAAACGCATTCGTATTAGGATGACGGATATTAATGGTAATAGTACTCGTCAAAAAATCATCTTGGAACATCACTGCACACCTGGCTCTGCTAGACTGAATGCAGAAGAGATTAAGATGATGCGCCGAGTTAAAGTCGCCTTTGAAGGTAAAGCTTTCAGAGTCCCTAAAAACATGAATCCGTCTTGTTTATTACAAGCGACATTTTTAGACTTGAGCCACTTAAATCTGAGCACTTTACCGGATTGGTTAGGTAAATTTACCCAATTACGCAAATTGGATCTTTCCCATAATCAATTAACGCCAGAGGCATTATCGCTAGGCAATTTGTCCGCTTTAGAAACTTTAGAAATTTTAGATTTATCTCACAATCCTTTATTTAAAGAGTCATGCTGGTTGAGGGTTTGGTGTAGTATAGGACCATCAATGCCACCGATTTGGCAAAACTTTGGCAAGTTGCGCGAATTAAATTTATCTCACACTGGCGGCGATGCTGAGAACTACGGCGATTTATCTCATTTAAAGCATCTATCTCAACTTGATCTCAGTCATAATCGTTTATCAAGTCTAGGGAGTCTGAGCTTAGATAAAATCAAAACGCTACGCTGTTTAGATATTAGCCATAATCAGTTAGAAGAAATAGACTTTCGTCAACTGAATTCAGGGTTAGAGACTTTGAATTTTTTATATAATCCGTGTGTGAATGTGCCAGATAGCTTGATAAAGAAGTTGAAGATTTGAAATCCTTGATTCGTTTTAAACCTCAGAGGTTTTCAAAACCTCAGAGGTTTGGGCTAAAACTAAAGCACTAAAAAATAAATTGGCATAGCGGCAAAACCCGCCGGCACCACAATGGCAAATAGCAAGCCAAGTTTTTGAATAAGCGGCGTGTATTTTTTATGATTAATGCCTAATGTTTGAAAAGCGCTTTCAAATCCGTGTGCTAGGTGAAAGCCGAGAAACAGCATTGCCACAATGTACAAGATGGCAAACCACCATTCTTGCTGAAAAACAGTTTGCGTTAACCAATACATATCTTTATAGCCACTATCGGCAAACAGCGGAATATCCGCTTGAAATTTATACCTAAACCAAAAATTGTGCAAGTGTGTGACTAAAAAAATTAACACGATTGAACCTGTGACACCCGCATAGCGTGAAAACCATGAACTATTCGCATCTGGGCGATTGTAGGTATAAGTTTGTGGACGTGTTTGCTGGTTATATTGACTCAGTTTCCAAGCCGTGTAGATATGTAATATAAAACCTAAGACTAAAATAATTTCAGCGACACGAATAATCCCAGCCGTGGACATAAAATGCGCGTAGGCATTAAACGCTGCCCCGTTGTCGCCTTTAAATATCATCAAATTACCGGTGAGATGCACCATTAAAAACGAGATTAAAAATAATCCCGTGATTGACATAATGATTTTTTGTCCAATCGAACTTGTCAGTGTTTTTATAAACCAATTCATAAATTACCAAACTAAAGTTTGGACTCCTACTAAATTCTGCTAAAATTTAGATTAGATTATTGCATTATCGGCAAATCTTTTCAATCCAGAGGAGGAGTCAAAGATGAACCCCACTATCCACAAATACCTTGAGTCACTGACATTAGGATATGTTCAGACATTCAAGAACATGGCAACGGTACCCCTCTTAGCCCCGGGCGATAATGGCCCTGAATATCTCACTTTGCAAGACGCATTAGATCAACAAGTCCTTAAAATTACTGAAATCGATCAATCTGGCTCGGTGCCAGAATTAAAGGTGATGAACACTGCTACCCAATATGTACTTTTACTGGATGGCGAAGAATTGATGGGGGCAAAGCAAAATCGTGTTTTAAACACAAGCATTCTGCTCAAACCCCAAACTGAGACAATCATCCCTGTCAGTTGCACAGAACAGGGACGGTGGGCGTATTCATCAGCCGAGTTTTCAAGCTCAGGACATGTGATGGCGCGTAGTATCCGCTCAAGCAAAACACGGTCTGTACACGAATCCTTGCGCCGAGAAAGGAGCTATAGATCAGATCAAGGCACCGTCTGGAATGAGATTGATGAATTATCAGCGGCTACAAGGGTTGATTCACCGACGGGGGCAATGCGGGATGTCTATGAATCGAAAGCCAGTGAATTGGCGGAATATGAAAAAGCCTTTGCGCCTCAACCTAAACAACAGGGTCTGTTAGTTTTGATCAATGGGCAAGTTGTCGGTTTTGATATCCTTTCGCGTAGCTCTGCCTATCAACAATTGCATCCAAAACTGCTTAAAAGTTATGCCGTGGATGCTATGCAGCATTCCAGTGAGCCAAGTGATACGCCGTCTCTCAGCAAAGCGCAGGCATTTTTAGCAGCCATCAGAGACTGTACCGCACAAGATTATCCCTCAACGGGATATGGGGACGATCACCGTTTTGAAGGGAGAACGATGGTTGGCTCTGCGCTCGTAGCAGATGAATCTGTGATTCATATGGCGTTTTTTACGATTGCAGAAAATGAAAGTAGCGAGAAAATGGCTAGCTATCAACAGCGGCGATGGTTTAGAAGATCGAGATAATTAAATGCGTGCAAGGTACGCCTTGCACTCTGAATGTTAATAACTAATAACTGATAACAAATTGACTGAAGACATTAATTTTTTTAACTTTTTTTAATAATAAAAACAATATATTAATATTAAAATATTATAATATTCTAATTTAGGTCTTGCTAATATAGTTTGGATCATGTATCCTGCTCATCGTTGATTCATTAACTGATTTCATTAAATCATGTTTGACATTTATTTTATGGAGGTAAGATTATGAGAAGCATGACTAAAGCACTAGCACTCTCTGCCATTTTAGGTGGAGCGATTGTTGCGACTATGCCAGCCCAAGCTTGGTGGGGTGGACCTGGTTCATCTTTTATGGATGACTGGATGGATGGCTCCGGTTGGGGCGATATGAATTTTAGTACGTCCATGGGTGGACATGGCTATGGTCGTGGCTATGGTCGTGATTATTATGGTTATGGTCCTTATGGATATGGTTATCCTTATGGCGGCTGGGGGGGTTATCCTTATGGCGGACCAGCTTCTGGTTGTGGTGGTCCAGCACCTCGTCCTTCAACAGAAGCCGAAAAGAAATAATTAAACTTGCTTAGGAACGTGCATAAAACAACTAGG
>JALXAQ010000032.1 GCA_026991885.1 Thiotrichaceae bacterium | reverse complement strand
TCCATTCGACCTGCTGAATCCCACAACTCTGTCGTGAAAATTGCACCAGGCGTAAAAATAAAGATATTCTTATAAATGAATTTACATTGTAACATAACACAAAAAATTCCAAACACGATTATATTATAACTCACGGTTAATAATAATATTTTTATAAAAAACAATAAATTATGGCAACAATCAACCAGTTGGTGCGTAAACCACGCAAACGCCAAAAAACTAAAAGCACCACACCCGCACTAGAAAGCTGCCCTCAACGCCGTGGCGTATGCACTCGCGTGTACACCACAACCCCCAAAAAACCTAACTCTGCCATGCGTAAAGTCGCTCGTGTACGACTCACCAACGGCATGGAAGTTACCACCTACATTGGTGGAGAAGGGCATAACCTACAAGAACACTCCGTCGTACTCATACGGGGCGGGCGCGTCAAAGATCTACCCGGCGTTCGCTACCACACCGTGCGCGGCTCACTAGACACCTCTGGGGTTAATGATAGACGACAAGGCCGTTCCAAATATGGAGCAAAAAGACCCAAAACTTAAGCAAACCGGAACAAGAAAATGCCAAGAAAAAGAGTTATAGCTAAACGTGTCATCCTAGCTGACCCCAAATACGGAGACGAAACGATTGCCAAATTCATTAATATTGTCATGAAAAACGGCAAAAAATCTGTAGCAGAAGGCATCGTCTATGGTGCTCTTGCTCGTATTGCAGAAAAAAAGATAGAGCAAGAACCACTAGACATCTTTGGCAAAGCCTTAGACAACTTACGTCCCATTGTTGAAGTCAAATCTCGCAGAGTCGGTGGCTCAACTTACCAAGTGCCGGTAGAAGTCCGCCCAGCGCGTCGCACAACCCTAGCAATGCGCTGGCTGACAGATTCAGCACGTAAACGCGGAGAAAAAACCATGGGCCACCGTCTAGCAGGAGAAATCCTAGATGCCTCAGAAAAAAAAGGTACTGCGATGAAAAAACGCGACGATGTACACCGCATGGCCGAAGCCAACAAAGCATTCTCACACTTCCGCTGGTAAACCTCACTGATCAGTGAGCAGTGAGCAGTGATCAGTTATCAATTATCAGTGATCACTGTTCACTGATAACTGAAAAAACACTGATTGATAACAATTAATAGTAACTGATAACTGATAATGGAACGCAAAACTCCCATTGAACGCTACCGCAACATTGGCATCATGGCCCATATTGATGCGGGCAAAACGACAACCACAGAACGTGTCCTCTATTACACAGGGATCTCCCACAAAATAGGTGAAGTACATGACGGTGCTGCCACCATGGACTGGATGGATCAAGAAAAAGAACGCGGCATCACCATCACTTCCGCAGCCACGACTTGCTTCTGGAATGGCATGGCCAAACAATACCCAGAGCATCGCATTAACATCATCGATACACCAGGCCATGTTGACTTCACGATTGAAGTAGAACGATCCCTGCGTGTTCTCGACGGTGCCTGTGCTGTCTTTTGCGCTGTTGGCGGAGTCGAACCACAATCAGAAACCGTCTGGCGACAAGCCAACAAATATGGTGTTCCCCGCCTCGCCTTCATCAACAAAATGGATCGTGCTGGTGCAGACTTCCTGCGTGTTGTCCAACAACTCAAAACACGCCTAGCCGCTAACCCAGCCGTCCTACAGCTACCTATCGGTGCAGAAGAACAATTCCAAGGTATCGTTGATCTCATCACAATGAGAGCCCTCTATTGGGACGAGAGTGACATGGGTGTCAAATATGAAGAGCGCGATATTCCAGCCGATATGCAAGCCGCCTGCGACGAATGGCGCGAAAAACTCATAGAAATGGCAGCAGAAGCAAATGACCATTTCATGGAAAAATACCTTGAGCAAGGAGAACTGTCCGAAACAGAAATCCGTCAAGGTCTGCGACAACGTACTCTCGCCAATGAAATTATACCCACAATCTGTGGTTCAGCCTTCAAAAACAAAGGCGTGCAAACGATGCTCGATGCTATCATCGAGTACTTACCCGCTCCCACAGACGTACCACCCATTCGTGGAATACTTGACGACGGGCGAGAGACAGAAGCGACACGCGCCTCTAGCGACGAAGAACCCTTTGCTGCACTTGCATTTAAAGTCGCAACCGATCCTTACGTCGGCACTTTAACATTCTTCCGCGTTTACTCAGGGGTACTAGAATCAGGTACCACCGTTTACAATCCTCTTAAAAACAAAAGAGAACGCATTGGCCGCATATTACAAATGCACGCCAACACGCGTGAAGAAATTAAACAGGTCCGTGCGGGAGACATCGCGGCGGCTGTTGGTCTCAAAGATGTTACCACTGGCGAAACTCTTTGTGACAAAGACCACATCATTACCCTAGACAAAATGGAATTCCCAGAACCGGTCATCTCCGTCGCGGTCGAACCCAAGACCAAGGGCGACCAAGAAAAGATGGGAGTATCCTTAACTAAATTGGCCGCCGAAGACCCCTCATTCAGGGTACGCACAGATGAAGAATCTGGACAAACGATTATCTCCGGTATGGGAGAACTACACCTAGACATCATCGTTGATCGCCTACGTCGAGAATTTAGTGTCGACGCCAACGTTGGGGCACCACAAGTAGCCTACCGCGAAACGATCCGCAAGATCGTAGAACAAGAAGGCAAATTTATACGCCAATCTGGTGGACGCGGACAATACGGACATGTTTGGCTCAAAATAGAACCCCAAGAGGCTGGCACAGGTTACGAATTTGTCAACGAAATCGTCGGGGGAGTGATCCCCAAAGAATATATCCCCGCTGTTGACAAAGGGATACAAGAACAAATGCAAAACGGTATCATTGCTGGATATCCCCTAATCGACATCAAAGTGACCTTATACGATGGTTCCTATCACGATGTAGATTCCAACGAAATGGCCTTCAAAATTGCCGGCTCAATGTGCCTGAAAGAAGGGGCTAAAAAAGCCAAGCCCGTACTACTCGAACCGATCATGGCAGTCGAAATTGTCACACCCGAAGAGTACATGGGCGATGTCATGGGTGATCTCAACCGCCGCCGAGGTATCCTCCAAGGCATGGAAGATTTACCCACAGGTAAAAACATCCGCGCCGAAGTCCCTCTAGGCGAAATGTTTGGCTACGCTACCGATATGCGTTCCCTAACACAAGGCCGCGCCAGTTATACCATGCAATTCGCTAAATACAACGAAGCACCAAACAGCGTAACTGAAACCATTATCAAGAAAAATAGCTAAGTAACATTTTGGTAGGAGTCCAAGATAAATCTTGGACTCCTAAGAATATTTCTGAATATATATAATAAAACTATGACAAACCAAAGAATACGTATCCGCCTAAAATCATTTGATCACCGCATCCTCGATCAATCAGCCCGAGAAATTGTCGAAACAGCCAGACGAACAGGTGCCCAATTACGAGGACCAATACCCTTACCGACCAAAAAAGAAAAATTCACTGTATTGATCTCACCTCACGTCAACAAAGACGCACGAGACCAATATGAAATACGCACTCATAAACGCCTACTAGACATCATAGATCCAACTGACAAAACCGTTGACTCTTTAATGAAACTAGACTTGGCGGTCGGTGTTGACGTACAAATTAAACTAAATTAAGTTTGGGCGTCAGTTGACGCAATACCCAATATTGTTGTAATCTATCGCGCCGATTTTGGACTATCACCCGCTAAAGCGGGTGGTTTGCTTTTAAGACAGTACAAGGACAACAAAAAAATGCCCATTGGAATTATCGGACACAAATGTGGAATGACCCGAATATTCACGGAAGACGGCACATCCATACCCGTGACCGTTATTGAAGCAACACCCAACAGAGTCACCCAACTGAAAACCAAAGAAAAAGATGGCTACCAAGCCATACAAATCACCTGTGGTAGCAAGCGAGCCAACCGGATCAATAAACCTACCAGTGGACAGCTCGCCAAAGCTGGCGTAGAAACAGGGCGTGGTTTTTGGGAATTTCGTTTAAAGGATGACGAAGATAGCCAACTTGGTGCAGAGATCAAAGTAGACATTTTTGCACAAGGACAAAAAGTCGATGTCAGCGGCACCACCAAAGGCAAAGGCTTTGCCGGTCCTGTCAAACGTCACAACTTTAGAACACAAGATGCCACCCACGGCAACTCTCTGTCACATCGTGCCCATGGCTCAGTAGGCCAAAACCAAACGCCTGGACGAGTCTTTAAAGGCAAAAAAATGGCAGGACATTTGGGCAGTGTACAACGCACCGTACAAAACCTTGAGATAGCACGAGTAGATTTAGAAAAAAATCTACTACTGATAAAAGGAGCAGTACCAGGTGCCCCTGGAAGTGATATTATTGTACGCCCAGCCGTCAAATCACCAAGCTAAACGAGAAAATATCAATAATGGAATTAAACCTCATATCAGATCAAACAAATACGGCAGGCACTATCAATCTTTCCGATACCGTATTTGCAGCTGATTTTAACGAAACCCTGATTCATCAGGCAATAACGGCCTATCTAGCCGGTGCCCGTGCAGGTACCCGCGCCCAAAAAAGCCGCGCCCAAGTCAAAGGCAGCGGGAGCAAACCCTGGCGCCAAAAAGGTACCGGTCGCGCCCGTGCTGGCACCATCAAAAGCCCTCTATGGCGAGGCGGCGGCATCACTTTTGCGGCAAGACCTCAAGATCACACACAAAAGCTCAACAAAAAAATGTATAGGAGTGCCCTACGCTCCATCCTATCAGAACTGACTCGCTCAGCGCGTCTACTCGTTGTCGAACAACTCAGTATTGAGAAGCCAAAAACTAAAACCCTATTGGCACAACTCAAAACTCTCGAACTCAACAACGTACTCATTGTGACTGAAGAAGAGGACAAAAACCTCTACCTAGCAGCGCGTAACCTACACCAAGTTAACGTCAGTGAGGCAATGGCAGTGGACCCCGTCAATCTAATAAAACATGAAAAAGTCCTAATAACAGTCCCCGCCCTCAAGAAAATAGAGGAGAGATTGGCATGAACAAAGCCCGCCTAATGCAAATACTCATTGCGCCACGAATCTCTGAAAAAGCAGTCAGAGTGGCTGACAATCACAGACAATTTGTATTTAAAGTACTACCAAATGCCACTAAACCGGAAATCAAACAAGCTGTTGAATTCCTATTCAAAGTCAAAGTCGACAAAGTACAAGTCGCCTGTGTCAAAGGTAAACAAAAAACCTTTGGTCGAATTCAGGGCAAACGAAAAGACTGGAAAAAGGCTTATGTGGGATTGCAGGAAGGTTTTGACATCAACTTTAGGGTAGGAGAATAAAAATTCATGGCACTCATAAAAGCAAAACCCACATCAGCAGGACGACGATTTGTTGTTAAAGCCACAAATCCAGAACTTCATCGTGGCGCCCCTTACAAACCCCTGCTAGAAAAAAAAACCAAAACAGGAGGACGCAACAACAATGGCCGAATAACGACCCGTCATCGTGGGGGTGGACACAAACAACATTACAGAATTATCGACTTCAAGCGTAATAAAGAAGGTATAGCTGCAAAAGTGGAACGTATCGAATATGATCCTAACCGTAGTGCTCATATTGCCCTACTATTATACGCTGATGGAGAACACAGTTATATTATTATGCCAAAAGCCGTTAAAGTAGGAGACACCTTGATGTCAGGTATTCATGCGCCCATCAAACCGGGCAATTGTATGCAACTACGTCAAATCCCAATGGGCAGTTCAGTACATTGTATAGAACTGAAACCCGGCAAAGGCGCCCAAATGGCGCGAAGTGCTGGTACTTCTGCACAACTCATCGCTCGCGAAGGCCGATATGCCACACTACGATTACGCTCTGGCGAAACTAGAAAAGTCCTGACAGACTGTCGAGCCACCATTGGTGAAGTTGGCAATGCTGAACACGGTCTTGAGTCCTGGGGCAAAGCGGGTGCCACTCGATGGCGAGGCATACGACCCACGACACGAGGGGTCGCCATGAACCCCATTGACCATCCGCATGGTGGTGGTGAAGGACGTAGCTCTGGTGGGCGACACCCTGTCACTCCTTGGGGTTTCCCGACCAAGGGTGCTAAAACTCGTCATAACAAGCGTACAACAAAAATGATTGTGCGCTCACGGTAAATACTGATAACTGATAACTGATATGCCACGTTCAATTAAAAAAGGGCCTTTTATCGACCTTCATCTACTCAAGAAAGTTGATAAGGCTATTGCAACTAAAAGCAAACGTCCTATAAAAACATGGTCGCGCCGTTCAATGATTATTCCCGAAATGGTGGGACTAAACATAGCTGTTCACAATGGTCGTCAACATGTGCCTGTGTACATCACAGAAAACATGGTAGGACATAAACTAGGTGAATTTGCCGTTACACGAACTTTTAAAGGTCATCAAGCCGGTGATAAAAAATCAAAAAGATAAGATAAACGGGCTTGATTAACTAACAATAGACGAATAAAAATGCAAGTTTCTAGCATACATAAATATGCGCGAGTTTCTCCGCAAAAATGTCGATTGATTGCTGATCAAATTCGCGGCATGCCCGTTGGAGAGGCACTCAATCTACTGAAATTTAGTAAACGACGCGCTGCTGACCCGGTCAGAAAAACCCTAGAATCTGCAATTGCTAATGCAGAAAATAATGAAGGGGCAGATATTGATGAGTTGCGCGTGTCAACAACATACGTTAATGAAGGGCCAACCCTAAAACGTATGCGTGCCCGTGCTAAAGGCCGGGGTAGTCGAATATTAAAACGCACCAGTCACATTACTGTGACAGTCGCCGACGCTTAAGAGAACAAATTATGGGTCAAAAAGTACATCCTATCGGCTTCCGCTTAGGTATTATCAAAGACTGGTCCTCTAAATGGTACGCCAATAGCAAAAACTATGCGGACTTTCTCAATACAGATTTGAGAGTGCGTGATCAGATAAAAAAGAGACTGGCACATGCCTCTGTCAGCGAAGTGCGTATTGAAAGACCGGCACGTAACGCACGGATTATTATTCATACCGCTCGCCCAGGTATTGTTATTGGCAAAAAAGGTGAAGAAATTGACAAATTGCGAAAAGAAGTCTCTTCAATGATGGGTATTCCCGTACACATCAGCGTAGAAGAAATTCGCAAACCTGAAATAGATGCCTATCTCGTTGCAGCCAATGTTGCTCAACAACTAGAACGTCGCATCATGTTTAGACGTGCCATGAAACGCGCCGTAGGAAACGCCATGCGCTTAGGCGCACATGGTATTCGTATCAACGTCAGCGGTCGCTTAAATGGTGCCGATATCGCACGTTGTGAATGGTATCGTGAAGGACGTGTGCCTTTGCACACTTTACGTGCAAACATTGACTATGGATTGGCAGAAGCCAGCACGACTTATGGAGTCATAGGAGTCAAAGTCTGGATTTTTAAGGGCGAAATTCTCGGAAAACAGTAAAGAGCTATGGGGTTGCGAAACCCCAGCTATCTCATAAGTTCATAAGTGAATAAGTATGTTACAACCTAAACGCACGAAATATAGAAAACAACAAAAAGGCCGAAATCGAGGAAATGCTCAACAAGGTAACAAAGTGAGTTTCGGCGAATTTGGACTCAAAGCCACCGGGCGTGGTCGAATCACAGCACGTCAAATCGAAGCCGCACGACGTACTATTACACGTCGCGTCAAGCGAGGCGGAAAACTCTGGATACGGATATTTCCAGACAAACCCATCAGCAAAAAACCACTAGAAGTCCGTATGGGTAAAGGAAAGGGAAATGTTGAATATTGGGTTGCCCTCATCCAGCCGGGTAAAATGCTCTATGAAATAGAAGGCGTCTCAGAAGAGATTGCCCGTGAGGCTTTTCGTTTAGCATCTGCAAAACTTTCGGTGCCAACCACCTTTATAAGCAGGACAGTGATGTGATGAAAGCGCAAGAACTTCGAGAAAAAAGTGTTGACGAACTCAACAAGGAACGGCTTGAATTATTACGTGAACATTTTAATTTGCGTTTACAAAAAGCCAATGATCAACTTAATCGACATACCCAACTCAAAAGTGTCCGACGTGACATAGCTCGGGTACAAACGGTTCTTAATGAAAAAAGAAGGATGGCATTGCATGGCTGAAACTGAAGAACAACAGGTGATACGAACCCTGACAGGACGTGTCACTAGCAATAAAATGCAAAAAACGATTACCGTTTTAATAGAGCGAAAAGTGAAGCATCCGAAATATGGTAAGTACATTAAACGCTCAACGAAGCTACACGCCCACGATGAAGAAAATACTTGCCATGAAGGTGATATTGTTGAAATTTCGCAATGTCGTCCGCTCTCTAAGAGAAAATCTTGGCGTTTAGAGAAAATTGTAACAAGGGCAATCGGTTAAGCGTGCTAGTAGGCGAACAATCGCCTACAACGAACGGTTTATAAAGAAAGGAGTTAAAAATAAATGATACAAATGCAATCAATGCTAGATGCCGCCGACAACAGTGGTGCGCGTCGAATAAAATGTATCAAAGTACTCGGCGGCTCACACCGCCGCTATGCGAAAATTGGTGACATTATTAAAGTCAGTATAAAAGAAGCGATTCCCCGTAGCAAAGTCAAAAAAGGAGAAGTCTATTCTGCCGTCGTGGTGAGAACCCGTAAAGGTGTTAGACGTTCTGATGGATCGGTCATTCGTTTTGATGGGAATGCCGCTGTATTACTTAATAACCAACAACAACCTATTGGCACACGTATTTTTGGCCCAGTGACCCGTGAATTGAGAGGTGGGCCTTTTACAAGAATTATGTCCTTAGCACCGGAAGTTCTTTAAGGATAAACTAAATATGCGAAAAATCAAAACAGGCGATGATGTTATTGTCATCACAGGAAAAGACAAAGGTAAATACGGAAAAATCATCCGTTTTCGCGGCTCTGATCGCGTGATAGTAGAAAATATTAACATAGCCAAACGTCACACACGGGGAAATCCTACGCAAAATAGCCCGGGTGGTATTGTTGATAAGGAAATGCCCATCCACATTTCCAATATCGCGCTGGTTAATACAACGACTAATAAACCTGATCGAGTCGGATTTAAATTTCTTGAAGATGGCACAAAAGTCCGTTACTTCAAATCAAACGGCGAAGTCATCAGTGAATAGCACGCAATGTCGCCGTAATCGCATTCAACACGGCCCATTTTTTATGACACCAATGAGGTGCCAGTAGAATATCCATTGAAGCTGTAGCCGTCACTCGATGATAGACAATTTCCGGTGGAGTCCGTTCAATCATATCGGCGGCAATGGAAACATAAGTAGACATATCCAAAGGATGATACAAACCTTGCCGCCATTGCTTTGCTAAAATGGTATGCTTGACAACATGCAATGGGTGCAATTTTAGGCCCTCTACGCCGAGTTCAAGCACTCGATTCAAGCTTTCCAAATTATGCCAACGCTCTTCACCGGGTAAGCCAATAATCAGATGAGTGCAAACCGGAATGCCACGTTGTCTAGCGGCAAGTAGCGTCTCTCGATATTCAGCAAAACTATGTCCGCGCTGGATGCGTACCAAAGTCTCATCAAAAGCGGATTGCAATCCCAATTCTAGCCATATCTCATAACCACGCATTTGGTATTTAACCAACAAATCTAATACTTCTTCCGACACACAATCTGGACGTGTCCCAATAGATAAACCGACAACATCGGGTGCGGCGATGGCTTCTTCATAGAGTCTGGCTAAATGCTGTACATCGCCATAAGTATTTGTATAGGCTTGAAAATAGGGCATAAAAAGTCGCGCACCCGTGCGCTTTGCAATGACTTGACGGCCATTTTCCAGTTGTGTCGCTATTGAAGGTGGATGACGGGCATTGGGATTAAAAGAAGTATTGTTGCAAAAAGTGCAACCTCCGTGTCCTTTAGTTCCATCCCTGTTTGGACAAGTAAAACCGGCATTGATGGTTAATTTATGTACGCGCTCGCCGTAACGCTGTAGCAAGTCTTGACCGAAAGTATTTACGTAATTTGAAAGTCGCATCTTATTCCTGAAGGACTAGTCCAAGATAAATCTTGGACTCCAAAATACCAGAAGTTAAAAACCAGGCGATAATATTAACGTGAGTTCGACTTTAATATCAATATATAATTCATCGAACAAAAAACCTATAGGCATTTTAGGAGGCACCTTTAATCCCATCCATCACGGACATTTAAGATTAGCCCTAGAATTATATGAGCGCCTAGACTTAGCCCAAGTACGCTTGCTCCCCTCAGCACATCCCCCACACCGAGAACAACCCACTGTCAGCAGTCAACAGCGTTTAGAAATGGTACAAGCGGCTATCGCTGGCGTAAAAGGATTAAACCTTGATGATCGAGAATTGCGGCGACAGGGTCCATCCTATATGGTTGATACTTTAAGCAGTTTGCGCGATGACTATCCTCACCAGCCTTTGTGTTTAATTTTAGGCATGGATGCCTTTATGGGTTTACCCCATTGGCATCAATGGGAACAACTGATCACTTTAGCCCATTTATTAGTCGTCCGCCGTCCAGAAACTGCCATGCCCCAAGGACAATTCATGCAAGATTTTTTAAAAGCGCATCAAGCTAATTGTTTTGAGGAGTTGAGAAAGCAAAGCAGCGGTACTATTTGGATGGAAAAAATCCCCGCTCTAGCCATTTCCGCCACACAAATTCGTCGCCTGATCGCTGCCGGCAAAAATCCCCGCTATTTGCTCCCGCGAGCGGTTTTAGATATTATTAACACTCATCAGCTTTACCGTAACAGGATTATGTATGGACACTGAACAATTTCTGGCCATTGTAAAAAATGCTTTAGAAGATAAAAAAGCGACAAATATTAAAATCCTTGATGTCCGCAAGATCAGCAGTATCACCGATTTTATGATAATCGCCACGGGGCAGACGGGTAGACAAGTCATCGCGCTGGCTCAACATGTCGTAGAAAAGGCAAAAGCACACGGACAACGACCTTTGGGAAAAGAAGGTACTCAAGTTGGCGAATGGGCATTGGTTGACTTAAACGATATTATCGTACATATCATGCAGCCGCAAACTCGGGACCTTTATCAATTGGAAAAGCTCTGGAGTGAGATGGGAAAAAAATCATCGTTTATCTGATTTATTTCTCAAATAAACGAAAAACTGATGTACCAACATCAAATAAGCGAACAGAATGAAATATTGAAACATAATCTGCAAACGTAGTGCTTGACTCATGGTACTTGCATAAGTATAGATGGCACTTATTTGAGAGCCATAGGCAGAAAATAAGATAAACTGAATATTATCAGTGATAATGGGACCAAACAAGTTCAAGCTTTGCATATCTGGTATTGGCACAAAAGCTCTATGTGCCAATAATTGTGCCACAAAAACGGGAAAAAATAACAAAAACTTTTCCACAATAGAATTTGTGTTCGTATGAAAATGATAAACAACAAGACCAATTAATGGTATAGCGACTATCTCTCCCCAGAAAATAAACCTATCAATGTGCATTCCCCCTATGAAAGATAAAACCAAGATGCCAAACAGATAAATAATTAAGGTCACCTGTTTGTGTGATATATACCGATATAAAACAATAGGCAATAGAATAATTGGACCAATCGTCATCAAAATAGCCGCGATATATTGACTTGGATTCTGAAAATTAATTTGGATATACAAAATCGCTTGAGAATAAAAACTATATTCAGAAGGATAGACTTCCACCAGGCGATGAGAGAGAGCAAAACCTATCATAGACGCAAGCACAGGTATTGTTCTATATATAACTTGATAAATGTCCAACAACTGTTTTTTGAAAAAAACGCTAATGAAATAGCTCAGCATCGCTGATAAGGGGGCTAAAATAACAATTTCCCTAAATAAAACACCGATTAAACTTAACAGAGTCAATAATAAAGTGATTATCCAATTCAACTGAATAAAATAGACACTAATATATAAGATCAGCAAACTCAAAAAAATGGCACTTGGATCAGTATTAATCGGATATAAAAGCGTAAAACGAAGCACCCCTAAAGGATTGATGATATATGCGACTAATAAAAATAAAAGAATGACTTGGTGATTGATAAATAATCGTAAAAAAAAATAAAACAATAATAAGGTTAAAAACCCTATCGTTAAATTATAGAATAAATAACCCTGCACTAAATTTTGCGGAAATAGCTTTGCGACGATATAAGTCGTGCCAATTCTGTAAATAAAAGGCTCTATGCCGGTTATAGGCGTCTCTCCATTCACAAATTGGCTAGACATAGAATAATAAACTTCAGCATCCCATGCGATACCATTATTAATGGAAATGATATTTTGAGTGGAAACATAGAACGTCACTAAAATGAACAACAATAAAAGGATTAGGGCAGGAGAGCGGAAATTTGTCATGAATCTAGGTGTACCTTTTCACGTTTTATTTTAAAAACTGTTACAATCATCGCAATACTAATGATTGAATAATGTGCGATAAAAAAGCGTTGCCAAAAGGGGGCTGGAAATAATAAGAAATGAGTGAGAACAGACAATATCATCAAAATGCTTAAATCGCTATATATTTTATTGTTGCCACCTACGCTTATAAAAGCACATAACAGAAAAACAAAAAAAGAATTAACCCACAAAAACGCCTCAAAGGCATTTTGTTTTAAAACCCGTAAATAGTCAATCCATGTCACATTGGGATGATAGTCAGCTGGATTATTAATCAAATGAATCAGAGTATGATGAAAAATGGTAGCCCAGCCATAATTATTCGCTAGATGATTGATAGATAAATAGCTCAAAGCAGATAACACAACAAAAAAAAGACTGGCTCTCCAATTGAGTGCCTTAACAGAAAAGAAGCTTAAATAAGTCAATGCGATGAGAACAAATATGATGTTATCTGTCCTGGCAAAAATAGCCAATACCAAGAGAAAACAGGCGAAGTACATCCGTCTTTGTTTTAAAACATACAGAGCACCGATTAAAATAGCCGCCGATAAAGCATCTGGCGTAAAGGCTCGTGCGATTTGAATGATGCCTGTACTGTGAATAATCAGAAAAGAGAATAAATAGGCATAAAAAGTATCCAGATAATCTAACAGCCAACGCAAGATGAGAATTGACATGAATAGGCTCGATAAAGCAGAAATAATAACGATGGCGGTGACTATATTAAAGCCGGTTTTATGTACTAAATAAGCCAAACTCGTATAAAGTGGTCTTATTTTATAAAAAGGCAATTGTTGGTTAAAGTACAACTCATTTTGTTCCATTTCTTTTTGATAAGCTGTCGCAGTCTGATTAGCATAAGCCTCAGCAGGAATAGATTGCTTGACAGCATCATAAGTCATCTGATGAATAATTTTTTCATCACTTTCTTCAATTGAAAGAACAACAGCCGAATATGGGATCATATCCCAAGTATAAAATGGATTAAAAATGGCGTACAATGTAGCTGTTACTAGATAGGATAAATATATCAATAAATAGACTCTATTCATGATCAATTTTCATTAAGAACATAAAAGCAAGGATAAATATCTTGAACCTGCAAACAGAGAATAGCCCCTTTAATCTGGACAATGACAAAGCATATCAAAGCTGGCGAGCGCGTAAATTGGAAAATTACCCCAGCGATTTATCAGCCTTAGTCGTAGAAGTCAACGATCCACGTCGCCTGACTCGGGCAGAACATGAAGCCATATTAACACGTTGTCAGCTTGCCAATATGGCAATTTATGCCAGTCCACAGAAAAATGAAGATAAAGCGATTCCCCATGAATTAGGTAAACAATTTAATCTGACTCAATTAGACAACAATATGTGCGCTGATGAGGATGCTATCACCTCCTTAACAGTGGCATCAGGGGATACACGACAAACGTATATTCCCTATACCAATCGCCCTATTCATTGGCACACAGATGGTTATTATAATGCACTTGATAAACAAATTTATGGCCTTTTATTACATTGTGTGCGTCGTGCCGAAAAAGGGGGAGAAAATGCCTTACTGGATCACGAAATTGCATATATCCTATTGCGAGATGAGAATCCAGAATATATCCATGCCCTGATGCAGCCTAAAGTGATGTGTATTCCGCCCAATGTGACGGGAGAAGAAATTCGCCCAACTCGCTGTGGTCCCGTTTTTTCATTAGGACCAGGGGGCAGTTTGCACATGCGTTATACAAAACGGAAACGCTCTATTACTTGGCAATCGGACAAGCTCACCCAGGCAGCCGTGCAATTTTTAGAAAAGATATTAGATAGCGATTCTGCCTATATTTTCAGAGCCACTCTGCAAGCTGGACAAGGGCTGATTAGTAATAATGTGTTACATGATCGCTCTGGATTTACGGAGGATAACCAACAACGATTACTTTATCGGGCGCGTTATTATCAACGCATTGCCAATACTTGAGAAAATCTGCTCAAATAGCAAGCGTAGGGTCAATGCCATTAAGTTAAGGTTTTTTGTAGGGCAACCATAAAGGATTGCCCCTACGGTAATCATGGGCTTGTAGGGGCAATCCCTAGTGGTTGCCCTGACTGGTATATTATTATTTTAGATGTGCTTTACAAATGATGATAAATTAGCTAGACTGATGCGCAAAATTCGGATGAACTGAGATTATATGAATTCTGCATCAAATGAAATAACAAAATAATGTCAAGTATAAAACAAATAACAGTACAAGGTTATAAATCAATTCAATCTTTGGAAAATTTTGCATTAAAACCGTTGAATGTTTTAATTGGTGCCAATGGTGCCGGAAAAAGTAATTTTATTTCCTTATTTAAATTACTCGCCAATATTGAAGCTCAGAATTTACAGGTTTATACCCAAATAAGTGGGGGGCCAGATTCATTGCTTTTTTATGGCAGACAAACCACAAATAAAATCCAGATTAAATTTGATTTTGAACACCACGGATATGGCTTTAATCTAATCCCAACCGCTGATAATAGACTGATTTTTGAATCGGAATCACTATATAATTTAGATTCTAGTTCGATTATTGCCAAAGGCAATGAAGAGTCTCAATTAAAAAATACCAAGTTAACCGCCACGAATGAAATTCGTTCGATAATTTCTAATTGGAAATGCTATCATTTTCATGATACAAGTGATAACGCGAAAGTCAAACAACTACAATCCGTTGCCAATAATATTAAATTACAAGGAGATGCTTCAAACTTAGCTCCGTACCTCAAAAGGCTTCAAACCGAGTATCCAGATAATTACCATCAAATTGTCAAAACGATTCAAATGGTAGCTCCCTTTTTTAAAGATTTTGTGTTTAGAGAATCAGTAGAAAATATAGAACTAGAATGGGCGGAAAATAAAAACCCTGATCAACCATTTAAAGCCTATATGCTTTCTGACGGAACGCTGAGGTTTATTTGTTTAGCAACATTATTATTGCAACCATACCACCTCATGCCAGAGATTATCTTAATAGATGAACCAGAACTTGGACTTCATCCTTATGCGATTAATATTTTATCCTCTCTAATTCAAAGAGCCAGTGAAAAAAAACAATTAATCATATCATCACAATCCGTTGAACTGATTGATAATTTCAACTCAGAAGATTTAGTTATCATTAACCATGAAAATAATAGGACGGTATTTAACCGATTAGATCAGGAAAAATTAGAAGCTTGGTTAGCAGAATATTCTTTGAGTGAACTATGGAAATCTAACCTCTTAGGTGGGAGACCATCAAGATGATTAGAGTTTATTTAATCTGTGAAGGGCAAACCGAAGAAACTTTTGTTAGAGATGTATTAAGTCCAATATTGGCTAGAAATAATATCTTTATAACAGCACAAATGATTCCAAGTTCAAAAACACAAAAAGGTGGCGCATTATCTTATCCAAGAGTCAAAAGATACATTGAAAGACTTTTAAAACAAGAAACTAACACTTATGTTACTACTTTTTTTGATCTCTATGGGCTTGATAATAGATTTCCTCAAATAGAATCCAGTAAAATAGTATATAACCTTTATGAAAAAGTAGAATTATTGGAAACAGCCTTTTGGGAAGATATAGTTTATAAGAATAATTTTCAAAATAGATTTTTGCCCTATATTCAACCTTATGAATTTGAAGGTTTACTGTTTTCAGATGTAGCAAAACTTATTGAAGTCGATAGTGATTGGGATAGCCATTTAGTTGAAAAACTTCAAAAAATAAAAAATGAATTTGAAACCCCTGAACATATAAATAATTCCAAAGCAACATCTCCATCACATAGACTGCAATCATTATTAAAATACCACAAAAAACTGCATGGTCCATTGGCGATAGAAAATATTGGTATAGACAAAGTGCTAAGTGAATGCAAACATTTTAAGCAATGGTATAATAAATTGTTAAACCTAAAATGAAACTATTAACAATAATAGGCGCACACCCCCAATAAAAACGGCAAAGGTTTCTCGCCTAGTTCAAGAACGTGACAATCTGATAGAAATCCTAGTTCACACGGGACAACACTACGATAACAATATGTCTGATGTTTTTTTCCAACAATTGGATATTCCTCAACCAGATTATCATTTAAGTATTGGCTCTGGCAGTCATGGCAGCCAAACTGGTAAAATGTTGGAGGCTATGAGTAGGCAGATAGTGCGACTTTATTATGGGCGTGACTTGGTGCGAAGCTTATTAGGAAAATAAAATGTCTGAATCAGAATTGACAGAATTTTAGAATTGACAGAATTTGAAAAATTCAGAGCAAGTGGTTTAATTCTGTCAATTCTAAAATTCTGTCAATTCTGATTCAGACAATTAATGAACATGCTAAAAATAATTCTAGCATCAAAAAAGTGGTTACGAAAATGATGAAACAGGATTTCAATGTTTCCATTATTTATTTTGTAGAATAAATTATGTCCTACGGTACACTAAAAACCTATGAAGAAGTTGCGCTGAAATTTGAAATTCAATTACAGGAACAAATCTTTGTACAGCAAAAAAAAATTAATATCACCCAGGAAATGTTAGGTTTTATTCAAAAAAACCTGCAACTTCGTCGTAATTATATCAGTGAGAGCGCGATTTGCGAGACAATGATTTCGCCTATCTTAAACTTGGTTGCCAATGTCAATGATTTGCCCGTGTGGTCGCATGTGCGTTTTGATGTGGATGAAAAAGTCGGGTTGATCGGTGTCCCTGATTTTCTGATTGCGCCCGCCTCTCCTATCGGTACAACATTTACCAAGCCAGTTATTTGTGTCGCTGAAGCAAAGAAAGAGAACTTTAATGAAGGCTGGGCACAAGCCTTGTCTGAAATGATTGCGGCACAAAATTTTAATCAGGATGACTCAATGGAAGTTTTTGGTATTGTGACGACGGGCAGCATTTGGCAATTCGCCGGCTTAAAAGAGAATATTTTGACAATGGATGTTATTAGCTATTCGGCATTAGAAAATTTGCAGAAATTATTTAATTGTTTAAATTGGTTGTTTGCTGAAGCTAAAACCAAAATTCAGACAGCCGCACGAATTTAAACGTCATATATTGACTTTGATTGCGTCGCTCAGAAATACTTTATGGGGAAAACCCCACTGTGGATATGCTGGCTTTTGGCACTGAGCATGTTTTACTGATTGAGTTCAAGGCGGGCAAAAATGTGAAAGTTTTCCCCAAGATGACGTGACTTGGTTCTTGTTGGAAAAAACGACTTAGATAGGATAATAAAAGATGCAAGCATTTGAATTTTAAATTAATGCAAAAATGAATTGGATTGAAATTCCACATCAATATAATCAATTATATTCAAAACATATGAAGGTGATTGTTTTAGTTTCTGAAAAATTAATCGCTAAAAAACAACGATATGATTTTTCTGATGTAGTTGGAAAGTTAGAATGGCAAGGTAATGCTGTTCAAGAACAAAGGAAAATTCGTGATGAGTGGTAAATTTTACTTTTTGGATACCAACACGATTATTCAACTTTTAAAGTGATCACGTCATGCGTTGCCTAGCCAATGAATTAAGGCAAAAAGCGCGTGCGAATTAGGTGAATTAAAATGGCTTATGGTACTTTTAAATCAGTTGAAGAAGTCGCCACAAAATTTGATATTGAAGTATCTGACAAAGTCACATTTGTTGATGAAAAGGCAATTAAAGTTTTAGATGTGTTTCTATCTATGATAGAAAAAAATTTAAAGAATGATACTAATTATGTGTCTGAGTTCGCTATTTGCGAGACAATTATCAGACCTATTTTAGATATAATTGTGGAAAATTATCCACTAAAAGTTTGGTCACATATTTCCTATAATGTAGATAAGGAAAAAGGACTTATTGGAGAACCTGATTATTTAATTGCACGAAAAAATAAATATGGTGGGATGGCAAGACCAGCACTTAGTGTCATAGAAGCGAAGAAAGATAATTTTGATGAAGGCTGGACGCAAGCATTAGCAGAAATGGTAGCCTCCTCTCTCCTTGGTGCCACAACGTGTTATGGTATTGTGACAACCGGTGTTCTTTGGCAATTTGGCAAATTAGATAATAATATTTTTACCAGAGATTCAAAATCTATCTCTGCCACGACCGAATTACAACGAGTCTTCAATACTATTAATTGGCTCTTTAATGAAATATCATCACTAGAATAGCGGAGGGAACTTCGTTCTGTGAGTAGAGCACCTTTCGTTGGTTAGGTCATATTTGTCGCTCCTCAAAGGGTTTTTTATGCTTATGCTGGACGGGGTTTGCAACCCAGTCCGTAACGTTTGATTTTTAAGAATATATGCTGGACGGGGTTTGCAACCCAGTCCGTAACGTTTGATTTTTAAGAACGAGTGGCGGATTAAAACAAATTTATGGAATTCAATAAAATATCAGTAATAGGATTTACCAGCCACCCCCCTATATCATTAATAACATCCATTACAACAATTGGAAATTAGTGACTCGAAAGGGTATTTTAGATACAGCAACCCATCTTGTCAGAAAATACTCATTATCTCATCAGTTAAAATTGGCAGACGCACTAATTGCGGCGACGGCTCTTACTTATGATCTACCTATAATACCCGTGATTTCAAGTTTCTTCCTGATCTTGTGCTTTGGGATTTTTCGAGCTATGTGAGTAAAAATGAGCCTGTGCCATAAAAAAATATGACTTAAACCAACTCATCAAGAGAATTTATGATGAAGAACAACATTTAATGACTTTCAGGAACTTTATTGAGTTTTGTAAATCTGTCAGGCAGCGGATGCAAAAAACTTCTTTTACTTAGGCGACTTAACCCCGTTTATGCGTCACGGTTAAATCCTCATGATGAATGGTGTTAACGACATAGCTGATCGTCTTGGCAATATGGTTTTGCTTGAAAAAGTTGAATTGAGACGAGCCGACTTTAATACAAAAAAGGGGGTATATTTAAGCACATCATTCAGACTTGCCAAAAAAGTAGCGGAATATGATAGCTGGGACTTGGCAACTTTGAGTCATTAGCAAATATGGCTTGCGAAACAGGCGGTCAAAACATGGAAGGTTGAATGACTTATCGTGTTGGATAGAACTCTCCTCACGTCGATATCCCCGTCCGTGACGTTTGATTTTTTAATAAGTTATGCCATCAATACGCATTTCCAAAGAACTTAATACAGGGTTATATTTTTTAACGAAGCCAAAAAATTGGAAACGTAATGAAAAACGTTACGGAGCAGTTCCCCTTATTTCCTGTAGCTACTTTTGTTTCTCAACCGGTTGTGAATTTGCCTACAAATCCGGCTAATATTGATAAGGTGATGACATTTGTTGAAGCATTATAATTTCTTTAAATAAAGATAACAGGAGAAACTGACATGGGTTCAGCTACCTATGATGAAGATCTTTATACTTGGTCATTAGAACAAGCAAGCCTATTGCGGGCAGGTCAGTTTGACCAGATTGATCTTGAACACCTCATTGAGGAAATAGAAGATATGAGCAAATCAGAAAGGCGTGCCCTACAATCTTTTTTGGAAACCCTGCTTATGCATCTGTTAAAATGGCAGTTTCAACCAGCCTATCAAGGGCGAAGCTGGAAATTCACTATTATTGAACAGCGCAAACGCATCGAAAGCCATTTACAGGAAAATCCCGGATTGAAAAGTAAATTACCTGAATTGGTTGAAAAGGCTTATGCTTATGCAGTGACAGGTGCCGTTCGTGAAACGGGACTTGATGTTAATGTTTTTCCACAAAAATGTCCATGGTCATATGAGCAGTTTACCAATCCAGATTTTTGGCCTGATGTTGTGGTTGCTCTAAAATATATTTTTTAACCGGTTTAGAGGAGACTGTGGCTTGGATGAAAGAATATTTGCATAAGTATAAATCAGATATTTATAATCTATAATGTTAAGGGGGGCAACCATAAAGGATTGCCCCTACAGAAACCTCATGTAGGGGCAATCCCTTGTGGTTGCCCTGCTCCTTTTGTCTCGTTCCTTTGCTCTGCAAAGGAGCAGTATAAAATGTTAGCGTATTTATGAAGCAATATTGTAGGGGCAATCCCTTGTGGTTGCCCAATTAATGAATTAACGAGTTAGGTGTTTTATATGCTGGACGGGGTTTGCAACCCCGTCCGTAACGTTTTATTTTTAAGAACGAGTGGCGGATTAAAACAAATTTATGGAATTCAATAAAATATCAGTAATAGGATTAGGATACATTGGTTTGCCAACCGCCGCTGTTATCGCGTCTCGTGGTATCGAGGTAGTTGGGGTGGATGTTTCTCAACATGCGGTTGATACCATTAATCAAGGTAATATTCATATTGTTGAACCCGATTTAGATATTGTGGTAAGAAGCGTTGTTACAACAGGTAAATTACGCGCTACTATCACACCAGAAAAAGCAGATGCCTTTTTAGTGGCTGTGCCTACACCCTTAAATAACAATCATCAACCTGATATTTCTTATATAGAAGCTGCGGCTAAAGCGATAGCCCCAGTTCTGGAAAAAAATAATTTGGTTATTTTAGAATCAACTTCTCCCGTTGGTACCACAGAAAAATTAGCAGATTGGTTATCTGAAGCTCGCCCAGATTTAAGTTTTCCACAACAAGCTGGTGATGAGGCAGATATTAGAGTGGCACATTGCCCAGAACGAGTCTTGCCGGGTTATGTTCTGCAAGAATTAGTTGCTAATGATCGCATTATTGGCGGTATGAGTAATCAGTGTTCAGAAGCCGCAACAGCACTTTATCAAACCTTTGTACGTGGTGAGTGTATAAATACTAATGCACGTACTGCTGAACTTAGCAAATTAACCGAAAATGCTTTCCGCGATGTCAACATAGCCTTTGCTAACGAATTATCCATTATTTGTGATAAATTAAAAATTGATGTTTGGGAATTAATTAAACTAGCTAACCGTCACCCACGAGTTAATATCTTAAAACCCGGACCTGGAGTGGGCGGACATTGTATTGCAATTGATCCTTGGTTTATAGTACACTCAGTACCCAATGAAGCGCGTTTGATTAGTACAGCTAGAGAAATTAATGATAATAAACCTAGCCACATCTTAGAGAAAATTAAAATAGCAGCAGATGAATTTAAACGCCCAGTCATTGCCTGTTTAGGTTTAGCCTTTAAAGCTAATATTGATGATTTACGAGAAAGCCCAGCCTTAGACATTACTCAACAAATCTTGGCACAAGGGATAGGTGAAGTTTTGGTAGTAGAGCCAAATATCAAAACCTTGCCAAAAGCCTTAGCTGAAAAGGGCGGCTTGTTGGTGAAATTAGATGAAGCCTTGGAAAAAGCTAATACCATTGTGGCACTGGTTGATCATAAAGAATTTAGGAATATTTCAGCTAATACTTTGAATAGTAAGGTGGTTATTGATACACGCGGGATTTGGTAATGTTGCCAGCAACAAATTATATTTTAGTTGAGTAACCAGTGAATAAAAAGAATGTAGCGATATATGCAATTGTATTTTTTATCATATTCCTTGTAGATTTTGGACTGAACTCATACCTATCATTTTATCTAAATGAAAAACAATATTGATTTTATCAAAACATTATAAACTTGTTGCCTTTATTTACAACTTTAGTTGGTTTTGGTACACCATTTTCAGTTGTATATATGGTATCTTTATAAAACTGTTGCAAAGGCTTGGGATGGTGACAACAACGAGAAGGCGGTTTCAAATTATGGATGGGGCGAGCCAAAGTTCTATAATTATAAAGATTGGGTTAATTGGAAAATTATGGATTTATATTAATTTAATCAAAAAAATAGCATTGTTCTAGGTATGATGTAAAAATGATTAAACAACAATATATTCAGTTAATATTTTGACTATGGAAGGCTTATCCTTTTTCCGAAATGTTGCAACGCTTGCAACTGGAACGCTACTTGCCCAAGCGTTGACTATTTTATTTAGTCCAATATTGACGCGATTATATGAACCAGAGGCTCTTGGTGTATTTGCGCTTTATATGGCTATTGTTTCTAGTGTCACGCCGGCAATTTCAGGCAAATATGAAGTGGCACAAGTGTTACCACAAAGAAGAGTAGATGCGTTACATCTTTTTGTCATTGCTATTTATGTAACTGTATTGTTATCGTTTTTGTTCTTGATAATTTTTTTGTCATTGCATGATCAAATTATACAAAAACTATCTGGTTGGATATTATTTGTCCCTTTTAGTTTATTGATGCTTGGGTTTCTTAATACATTTTTTTATTATACAAATAGAAAAAAGGAATATAATGTACTGGCTAAGTCCAAGGTGATACAATCAATCAGTGCAATATTCACCCAGCTTTTATTTGGTATTTTTAATGCGGGTTTTATTGGACTGTTGATAGCGAGTATGATTTCTTCGGCTATAGCAACTATTTATCTGCTAAAAAGGTATATACACGACTTTACCACTAAAATATTTTTTTTATCTTCAAGAAAGAAGGTTTTATTAAAACAATATGCTGATTTTCCAATTTATAATGCTTCTACTGGGTTACTAAATGGTTTATCAACTAGTGCGCCAATATTTTTTTTATCCTTTTATTATCCTGAATCCATGGTAGGATATTTTGCTCTGGTACAAAGAGTGGCAATGGCACCGTTAGCCTTTATTTCTGTTGCAGTGTCTCAGGTTAATCTAAAAAGTGTGGTTGATTTGGTTAATCATGGACAATGTGTTGAATGTTATCTCTATAAAATATCAGCTATGTTGTTACTGATAACGTTTTTTCCTTTTATTATTCTTACAATATATGCACCTGAACTATTTTCCTTTGTATTTGGAGAAAAATGGTTTGTAGCTGGACAGTTTGCACAGATTCTTATTCCCGCAATTGCGCTTAGATTTATCGTATCCACTCTCAGCAGTACCCTTGGTGCAACCAAGAATAATAAAATTGGTGCCATTTGGAAGATAGTCTATTTTATTTCAACTATCCTAGTTTTTTCGATCTATGCACCACAAGGAAATATTGATGTAACTTTGAAGGCTTATGTTATTAATGAGATTGTACTTGCTATTCTTTATTATGTAGCCATTTTATATGCTGCAAAAAATCCAAACAATGTAATAATAGTGAAAAAAGTTTGAATTATTATTGGGAACTATGACGACATGAATAAAATTAGACTAGAAATAAGTTACAAAGGTACGCGGAATTACATTCAGGGTGCTAGTTTATATGATGAAATCTCAAAGTATTCACTAGAACAATATGGTAATAAGGCTTATGTGAATTCACTTGTAATACGCAAATTTGCACATAACGCTTGTGATTTAATCATCACAAATACCCCTCCAAAGAATTACTTTGCATCTTGTCGTATTAACTTATCCGAAAGAAATCTTTCAGCTTATATCGTTGAGACAGATGAAAAGATCGAAAGTCGTACAGAATATGATGAACACCCGATTCAAGTAGCAACTCTTGTTGAGGACAAGTCCATAATACAACAAAATGAAGTGATTGGTTATTCTCCAATAGAAAGACTTGTGTCAATGACGAAGTATTTGCATAATCAAATAATGCCAGAACCAAACGGCGGTAAATGGATTTTTGTACAATTAGATATTGAGCACCCACTTGAGAAAGAAGATTTGTTCACTGTTAGCATAGAACAATCTATTCCGGGGCGTTTTTCTGCTAGTAGTATTACTCAAGCGGGTAATCATCTAGGGTTTATTAGATTTTCAGTGGGGCAATCATGATAGGTATAAAAGCAATAGCAAGTTATATTCCTGAAAAAGTTAGGGATAATTACCAGCAAGCAGAAAGGTTAGGAGAAAAAAACTCTTTTATTGATAATAAAATAGGTGCAATTTCATTACCCATAATGAATGAGGATGAAGACACGTCTGACTTAGCTGTCTTCGCCGTGCGAAAATTATTAGCAGATAATAATGTAAATGCGGAGCAGATAGAGTGTTTGGTCATCGTAACACAAAACCCTGATGGGAGTGGGTTGCCACATACATCTGCCATTGTTCATAATAAGCTAGGGTTGTCTAAAAAAGTGGCTGCTTTTGATTTATCCTTGGGTTGCTCTGGATATGTATATGGCCTAACAGTTATAAAAGGCTTTATGGAGGTGGCAAATTTAAAATGTGGGATACTGGTTACAGCAGATCCTTATTCTAAAATAATAAATCCTGAAGATAAAAATACAACTCTCTTGTTTGGTGATGCTGCGACTGCGACATTATTGGATGATGAACCTAAATTAAGTTTAGGACGTAGCATTTTTGCAACTGATGGTTCGGGAGCGAATAATCTACAAGTTAAAGATAATGTACTCCATATGAATGGTCGACAAGTCTTTAATTTTGCGGCAATTGAAGCGCCTAAACAGATAGCAATGTTACTTAAAAGCGAAGGAATAGAATCTACTGATATAGACTGCTATATACTTCATCAAGGCAGTAAATTCATTGTAAAAACAATATCCTCAAAATTTGAAGAAGTCAGTTCGCGCTTCTTATCTGATATAGAAAAAACTGGAAATACAGTTTCATCATCAATTCCGCTTTTATTAGAAAAGATAATTGCTGATATGAATATAAATACCATACTCATAAGCGGGTTTGGTGTAGGTCTTTCTTGGGCATCAACAATATTAAAACGTCATTAATAATAAGGTAATCAATATGATTTTGACTACAAATGAAGTAAGACAGGCAATCGAACGAGCAAAGATTGTGATGAGTGTAGATTATCTGGCGGATGATATGAAGTTTGCAGATGCAGGAGTAGATTCACTGGATATGTTTAATGTGATTCTTGAAGTACAAAAAGCGGCATCAATAGAAATTCCTGATGATGATATTGACAGTCTTGAGTCGATTGAGAACATAGTTTCTTATCTTCAAGAGCGAGGATAAATTTCAAATGGTTTCCTATACATATAGGCAATTCCAAGCCGGTGATGAAGAGGCTATTAATGGTCTATATGAAAAAATAACCGGTAGAAAACGTTCTTTCAAGCAATATAGATGGCAGTGGCAAGAAGCGCCAGGTGGAAAAGGTGAAATTTGGCTGATTGAAGCGGAAGATAAAACGGGTAAGCGATTGATTGGACATCATGGATTGATGCCAATCCGCTTTACGTGTGGTGATACTAATCTCATAGTTGGTAAAACTGAGAATACGATGGTCTTAAAAGATTATCGACAAAAAATATTATATCCCCGTTTTGAGCAACGTTTCTTTCGTGAATATCAATCACGCTTTGATGCTTTTTTTTCTACGATGGGACCTCAAGCTGCTATACGTATGCGAAAGGCGCTGGGATATTTGGAGACCGGTAAATGGGAAATTTATACTTGGAATTTTCAATATGGCTCTGCGATCAAATACTATTTGGAAAAACAACTGGGTAATCAATCAAAAATTATTAGGGCACTTTCATTAATCCCCCCTATATCACGTACAATCAATTCGGGTGGTAACTCAATTGTAGATGTATTAGATAGCGCAAAGGCGAGTCAACCTCAATTTTTTGAGACATTTTGGGATAACGCAAGGAATGAACTATCAGTAGCTCCGCGTAGAGATAGGGAAGATTTAGAATGGAGGTTTTGGAACAATCCATATAATACCTATAAGACCATCCTGTTTTCTTTTGATTGTGGTGCTCAAGGATATGCAATAGTCAATATTAGTAATAAAAACTTTTTTATTCTTGAAGATATCCATATCTCTCCTATGAAAAGAGAGCTATGGATGTTGGCCTTAAAAGATTTAGCCGTTTGGTGTATAGATGAAGGAGCAGCATGGTTAAGATATATTACAACCTCTGATGGACACCCTAAAGAAATATTAGATTTATTTAGAGAACTGTTTGATATGGGGATAGTATTAAGAACGCGAGAAGCATGTATAAAAAAAAATGATCAGTATATGCCTCGTTGTATTTCTCCTTCTTCAAGCTTGAAAATATCCACAAGTGATTGGAATATTACAGGTATCCTATTTGAGGGGCGCAATTAACATGCTAAAAATAACCATCCCCTCAAACCTAAACTCACCACGTCAATACATCCTAAATGTATTACTAACAGAATTTCTAGGCATCCCATTCACCACAGAAATTAAAAATGTCAATACAATACAAATTAGTTATGAAAATAAAACCTTAACGATTGCTGATACCTTTTTTCAACAAGCCGCTAATCATTGGTTGCAACCAGAAAGTTTACCTCCGTTGCCTTTAGCCCAATGGAATGTTAGTGAGGATATTGCTGATGTTAATTTGGTGGAAAATTCTATACCAGTGATTTTTGGTGATGAAGTTTATTTAATAAGTCATGACAATGGTTTGCATTTGGGCTTGGATATTTTTGGCTCCGCCTTTTTCATGCTAAGCCGCTATGAAGAAGCCGTAAAGTCAGAACGTGATATACACGACCGTTTTCCTGCTAGCGCCTCTTTAGCCTATCAAGCCGGTTTTTTGCACCGCCCTATCGTTAACGAATATTTGGAAATTCTTTGGGTTTGTATGAAGCAACTTTGGCCAAGTTTAAAACGCAAACCTCGAGAGTTTCAAATGAAGGTGAGTTGCGATGTGGATCACCCCTATCAATGTGGAATCAAGAATCCATTGCGTCAGGTAAAACATATTGCAGGCGATCTTATTATAAGAAAAAGCCCTAAGCGTGCCATAAAAAGTGTAATTAACTATTTTGCTAGTAAGAGAGGAAATTATTCTTACGATCCCTACTATACTCGATTTGAGTGGATGATGGATGTCAATGAAAAGGCAGGTAACAAGGTGGCCTTTTATTTCATTGCAGGTCACTCTGAGCCCGCCATGGATGGTTGTTATTCCTTGGATGAACCTGTTATTCGTAAACTCATGCGTCGTATTCATGATAGGGGTCATGAGATAGGCTTGCATGCAAGTTATAACACTTATAATGATAAAGACCAGCTATGTCGTGAAGCCGATAATTTACGGCGGATTATGAAAGAAGAAGGGATACAACAAGAGATTTTGGGTGGCCGACAGCATTATCTGCGATGGGAGACACCTACCACTTTTCGCAATTGGGACGTTGCCGGTTTAGACTACGATACCACCTTATCTTTTGCCGATCATGCTGGTTTTAGGTGTGGCACCTGTTATGAATATCCTGTTTATGATGTGGTTAATCAACAGCCACTAAAATTACGAGAACGTCCCCTAATTGCTATGGAGGGTTCTGTGATTTATAAATGCTATATGGGGCTTGGCACTGGGGAGAAAGCGTTTGAAGCGTTCCAACAGATGAAGGCTTATTGCCAACAATTCAATGGGAATTTTACGTTGTTATGGCATAACGATTGTCTTATTGACCAAGCTGTGCAGAAATTATACGAAGCTCTAATTAATAGACTTTAACCGATTTATAGTGGCAATCTTTATGAAAATAATTCACATCTGGTCGTTCTTTGATACTAAATTAAAATATCACGTCAACTACCTAGTTGATGAAATGACTAAGTCTGGTCATGAAGTTTCAATTATTTCCAGTGACAAAATGAAGAAAATATATAAAGAATATGTAGAAGAGGAAAGCTATACTTTTGGAGAATCTACCTATAATCAAGCAAAATTATATCGACTGAAATCTGTCAATTTCTTAGAAAAACCAATCCCGCTTAATGTGTATAAGTATTATAAAATTCTGAGAGATGTGAATCCTGATGTAATTCATATATATAGTTTGTCATCAATTTTTAATTATATTGCAATAGGGCTACTTGGCTTTATTCGTTCTAAAGATTACATTGTTGTAGCTAATGATCATTCAAACCCCTTGCGTGAATCTAGCTCCACAGTTGGAAAGTTATACTATAAATTGGTCGTATTTTTATTTGGATTGTCACGTAAGAGAATAAAGAAGGTATTTGCTCCAAATCTTGCTACGATGAATCTATTGATTTCTAAATACAATCTTAAAGAGAATGAAATTATGGT
>JALXAQ010000031.1 GCA_026991885.1 Thiotrichaceae bacterium | reverse complement strand
AACGGGTACAGGCAAAGAATTGGTCGCTCATGCTCTACACGCACTCAGTCCGCGAGCAGAGGGCAACTTTGTCGCATTGAATTGTGGTGCCATTCCAGAATCCATGCTAGAAGCCGAATTATTCGGCCATGATAAAGGGGCATTTACCGGTGCGGAACACCAGCACCGTGGGCGTTTTGAACAGGCCGACAAGGGGACGCTCTTTTTGGACGAAATTGGCGAAATGCCTCTCCATGCTCAAGTAAGATTGCTGCGGGTGCTAGAAGATCACCGAGTCCAGCGGCTGGGAAGCGAGCGCAGTGTACCCGTGGACGTGCGCGTGATAGCGGCAACTCATCGGGAGCTGACGGAACAGATAGAAGCGGGGCAGTTCCGCAGTGATATTTTTTACCGCCTCAATGTGCTATCTATAGAACTGCCGCCGTTGCGGCAGCGACCTGCGGACATCACCCTGCTGGCTAAACACTTTCTATCCTATAGTTTAAAGGAAATGGGATGGACGGGTACTTTGCCTCGTTTTTCTACTCAAGCCCTTCAAATTATGCAGGGCCATTCTTGGCCGGGTAATGTGCGAGAACTACGTAATTGTATGACACGACTCGCCGTGCGCCTACCTTCAAATCTCAAAGAAATTGAAACTGAATGGCTCCAAGCCTTATTACCCAAACTAGAAGACTTGCATCCCAAGGATGGCGTGTGGATTCCCGCAGAGGCCACCTTGGCTGATGCAGAATGGTTGTTAATTGATGCCGCCCTCAAGCGAGCTAATTATAACCGTAGCCGTGCCGCTAAACAACTTGGCATTGGTGAACGTACCCTACGGCGTAAACTTAATAGTCGATGAGTGAGGGCAACCATAAAGGATTGCCCCTATAAACCGCACTCTCTTAGACATAAATCTTTAAGTACTTGAAATAAAATGATATTTGTAGGGTGCCTCCTACACACCTTTTTACCTTTTTCGCGTGTGCGTAGGACGCACCCTACAAAATATCGTAAATGGACTTGTGTCGGCTCGATGAGTACAAACCGTGAGGTAGGGGCAATCCCTTGTGGTTGCCCGACACGATATGGCAATGAGGCGGTCAAAATGGCCGTATCAAAACACAATTATTTGGTCATATTGACCTCTTTTATCCTCTAGTTATGCCATTATTTATGTGTGGCACAACTTGTGCTTATATCGAATTGTCGCAAGGCAAAACCATTCGGATTCAATAAGAGGAGGTACTGATTATGTTTGGTTTTTTAACTCCAGAAGTCGGGTTATTTGAACAGCTCCAACGATTGCAGCGTGATATGGATGATGCGTTTGGAATTTGGGCAGGTCCCGCCAATATCCGGGCAGTGGCTCAAGGTGCTTGGCCAGCCATTAATGTTGGGACGACAGCAAAACAAGTGGATGTTTACCTGTTTGCTGCTGGGTTAGATTCCAAAAAACTGGACATTTCGATCCAGAATAATACGCTGAGTATCAGCGGGAAACGCCAAATTGAAGTGCCAAAAGCGGATAACTACTATTTGCAGGAACGCTTCAGTGGTGAATTCCGGCGTGTACTCAGCCTACCGACTGACGTTGATCCTAACAAGGTGGATGCCACCTATACTAATGGCGTACTGCATATTACAGTACAGCGTAGCGAGGCAAGCAAGCCTAAGCAAATTCAGGTCAAATAATCGGAAGGAGGATAATCATGAGCGAAACTAAAGAAGTCACGACCCGGAAATCAGGCGAAGTCGCTAAGCAACCAGAAGTCTTCTTACGACCCTTAGTGGATGTCTATGAAGATAAAAGTGGCCTAAGCTTGCATGCTGATCTACCTGGCGTATCCAACGAACACTTAAACATCCAGGTGGACAAGGATACTCTGCTTATTGAGGGTGAAGCCAGTATTTCCATGCCAGAGAACATGGAAGCATACTACGCTGATGTGCGTGCCACCCGTTACCGCCGCAGTTTTAGCCTGAGTCCAGAGTTGGAGACTGAAAAGATCGATGCCAGTATGAAAGATGGTGTACTCAGCCTACACATTCCTAAACGGGAGCAGTTTAAACCTAGAAAGATTGAGGTGCGTACTATTTAACGATTGTGGAAGGGCAATCCCTTGTGGTTGCCCCTACCTTTAAATTTTATATGTAGGGGCAAATCCTTTATGGTTGCCCTAGTTTCTCAACCAATTTAACGATAAAGCGAACTAAATCATGAACAAAAAGATTTTTGTCAAACCCCTAATAGCTGGGCTGATTTCGTTCAGCCTTTTGTCTAACCCTATTTATGCAGGCGACCAAACCATGAGCGAACCTAGTAAGAAACCGAATGTCACCGAGTCAGCACAGAGCCATGTTAAATCCGTCACAGAAGCTAAAACCAGCGAAAATCGCCAGAAGATCGTTGATGAAGCGGTTACTGCCCTTAACGAAACCAAGAATGCCTTAGCAGCCCTAGATGCCAAGAAAAAGGCAGAGGCTATTGCCGCACTAGAAAAGGTGGTCGGCCAGCTAGAAGTCATCATTGCCAGAGAGCCAGAACTGGCATTCGCACCGATAGATGTGAGGGTGACAACCCATGATCTCTACGCCTCCTTGAAGACCATCGAACTGGCGAAAAAAGAGGCGGAAGATTTATTAGAAGATGGGGAAGTCCAGAAGGCCCGTGTTCTTTTAAAAGATTTAGCCAGTGAAATCGTGATTAGTGTCGTTAACCTCCCGCTAGCGACTTATCCCGATGCCATTAAGGCCGTCACACCACTCATCGACGAAGATAAGTTAGATGAAGCCAAGGCCGCACTACAAGCGGCTATCAACACACTTGTGGTCACCACTCATGTGATTGCTTTGCCGGTGATACGCGCTGAGCACATGCTGAAAGAAGCCGAAAAGTTGGCGGAAAACGAAAAGCGTAGTGACAAGGACAACAAAGCCCTCAGTGACTTGTTAGAAAACTCTCGACATCAGCTTGAAATGGCTGCGGCTCTTGGTTATGGGGATAAAAAGGAGTACAAAGACTTTTACAAGCAGATTGAAGAGATTCAAAAGAAGACGGATGATGGAAAATCGGGTAAAGGTTTTTTCGATAAGGTGAAGCATTCACTCAGTCATTTCATACACAGTCATTTTTGATAGTTTGTGAGTGATTGCTATCCTCTCGCTCACTGCCATTAAGTTAAGGGCAACCACTAGGGCCTTGCCCCTACATAAGATAATGGTTTGTAGGGGCAATCCTTTATGGTTGCCCGACACGCTTCGGTTAGGCAACTGCTTGCCTAGCTGAAGGAATATTCATGGTTCGTTTGTTTCGTTAGGAGGAATTAATTAAAAATGAAAACTATTCTCATAATTATAGGTATAGTATTGCTTTTAGTAATAGGCGTACAAAGCTATTATACTTATAAACTTTCTCAACAAGTACAACGCCTATCGGCATCAAAGTCGATTACGACGACTCAATCGCAACCGTTATCGTCTTTTAACTGGCAGACGGATAAATGGAATCCGTTTGAGGAATTTCAAAAGATGCAGAATGAAATGAATAGTATTTTTGGTCAATTTCATTCTCATCTGAATAATACTCCATCTGCTATTTTTAAGGGCTTCAATTTTCATCCGACGATTGATTTGAAAGAAGAAAAAGATCGTTTTATTGTAAAAGCAGATATTCCGGGTGCTGATGAATCCAGCATTAATGTTACAGTGGAAAACCAGCAACTGAAAATTTCCGCTAAAACTCATAAAACACATGAAGAGAAAAGCGGTGCTGATATTCTCAGAAGTGAACGGTTTATCGGACAATTTGAACGGGTGATTACTTTGCCATCGGCGGTGAATACGGCTAAAATGACTACCCAATATGAAAATGGTGTTTTAACAGTGACTATTCCGAAAAGCCAAAGCTAAAGCTTTGGACTCCAACACGATTAAGATTACATTGACAATTAATTTATGATATAATGGCAATCACACTATTGTGAACAGTCGGCTTTAGCCGACTTTTTTTTAATCCGTAACATCATAAAATTAAAATAAATGTCTAGTCTTAATGATCCAAGAGTCCTATTTGCCGCTGAACGTACATTATTAGCGTGGAATCGGACTAGTATTGCTTTAATGGCTTTTGGTTTTGTTATCGAACGTTTTGGTTTATTTTTACAAATCAACGGTCGAGAAGAAATCGAAATATTTCAACGCCACCTTTCTTTTCTCGTTGGTACAACATTAATCTTACTTGCAACTATTATCGCCATCATTTCAGTGGTACAACACAAAAGGGTGCTAACAACCCTAAAGCCATCTGAAATTCCCTTTGGATATATTCTTAATTTGGGTATGATAACTAACGGCGTGATAGGAGTTTTAGGGCTCTTTTTGAGTATATATCTTTTTATAGAATTCTTTTAAACTCTGGACAATGAACAAAATCAACAAAAAAATCGGACTGTGGGAAGCCGTTTCAATTGCAGTTGGAACGATGATAGGTGCCAGTATATTTTCTATTTTTGGTGTGGGAGTCAGCATTGCAGGACGTAATCTACCAGAAGCCTTTATACTTTCTGGCTGTTTTGCGCTAGTGGTGGCCTATTCTTATGCCAAACTGGGTTCTAAAATAGTCTCTAATGCTGGTCCTATTGCATTTATTCACAAAGGATTTGGTGATAACCTTATTACTGGTGCATTAGGTTTTTTAATGTGGATGAGTTATATTGTTTCCATCTCTCTATTTGCAAAAGGATTTACTGGTTATTTTCTACCACTCGCACATATAGAAGTCTCTCCAATGTCAATCGGTTTGGTAGAAACTCTATTGATAGCCTTTTTTACCGCTCTCAATTTTTTCGGAAGTCAAGCCGTTGGTAAGGCTGAATTTACTCTTGTGATCATCAAGTTGTTAATCTTAGGTGTTTTCATACTGTTTGGTTTATCAATGATAAATATAAGCAATATTATTCCCGTCTTCGATAAACAACACTTAACTGGCACTTTAAATGCCTCAGTGGTATTTTTTCTCTCTTATATGGGATTTGGACTGATTACGAATGCCTCTGAAAATATGGAAAATCCCAAAAGAAATGTTCCATTGGCGATATATATCAGTATTGCAGTCGTGATGTTTATGTATATTTCTATCGCAATCGTCGGAATAGGCAATTTGTCGATTCCCGAACTTATTCAGGCACAGGATAATGCACTCGCAGTGGCAGCCAAGCCTTTTCTGGGTAGTTTTGGGTTTATGCTTATATCAATTGGGGCACTCTTCTCAATCTCATCAGCATTAAACGCTACCCTATTTGGAGGAGCAAATATTGCCTATTCCCTTGCTAAAGATGGTGAGCTTCCAAAATTTTTTGAAAGAAAACTCTGGTTCAAATCCACTGAAGGATTATATATAACAGCCGTTTTGAGTCTATTATTTGCTTTACTATTTAATCTGAATGAAATTGCTACCATCACAAGTTCTATTTTTACGATGATATACATTTTTGTTTTAATTTCTCACTACCGACTAGTTGATGAATGTGGTGGAAATAAAACGCTTATATTTATAAATATTATTCTATTATTATTGGTTTTTATAGCCTTGATGTTTTACCAGTGGCAAACACAAAGAGCCGCTTTCTACGGTGTGATTGTGACTTTTGGTGGTGCTTTATTGCGTGAAAAGATTTTTCGTTATGTCACCAAATATCATAAATCTTGAATTGGTGTCTGCATTCATTTTTTGATATTAGGAGCTAAAAATGCTTACTTATCTATTTGATTCCAATGATTTACTCAGTAAATTCCGTAAACATTCCATTATTGCTGGTATTATCTTTATATTGCTAGGCGCAGTGGGTATTATTTTTCCAGCTGTAATGTCAATTGCAACCACACTATTTATTGGATGGTTGCTGTTTTTTGGTGGAATTTTAGCGGGCTATCATAATTATCAAGCCCACAAAAAGGAATGGTTAGGATGGCTTAAAGCCTTTTTACTTGTCTTAATGGGCTTAGTTATCGTTTTTTACCCAATGTCAGGTATTGCGACTCTTGGACTATTGTTGGCGATATATTTTTTACTTGATGGCTTTGGCAGTTTTGGAATGGCTTTTACGTTAAGACCTATGAAGGGTTGGTGGTGGATGCTTGTGAATAGTATTATTTCTATTGCCCTGGGTATTCTCTTTTTAATAGGTTGGCCACTTAGCTCACTTTTGCTTATTGGTCTTTTAGTTGGCATCAGTCTCTTTTTTGATGGTTTAACCCTGCTGATGCTTGGTATTGCAATCAAAGTGGAATAAGGAACCGCCCACCAAAGCTAAAGCTTTGGATTCCAACAACAAATAATGCGTCATTTGGAGTCCAAAGCTTTAGCTTTGGCTGGATTCCAACAATATTTTTTGAAATCGTCTTGATTTATATCTATATATCTATATATCTATATATAGATACACGAACAAGCGCAAGCCGTGAAATGAGCTTATTTTCTTTTTAATTTAACCGGACAAATAAAAATGCCAATAATACTTATATTGCTCATATTTGCTCTAGCCTTTATATTTTCCATGTTGGGACTTGGTGGGGCGATGTTATATATTCCAGTATTCACATGGTTTGGCTTTGATCTCAAAGAAGTTGCCATTCCAACTGGGTTATTTCTGAATAGTATTACAGCCTTATCAGCTGCCATCTACTATTACCGTGCCAAAATGGTCGATGTTAAGGGAGCCGCTCCCATAATCTTAGCTGCCATCATTGCAGCACCCATCGGTGCTCATTTTACCCATCTGATTCCGACCGATATTTTGATAACATTATTTTCCATCGCTATGATTGCTGCTGGTTCAAAAATGTTATTGAGTGCCTCCCATAAGGAGCCAACCAGCTTACTTGCCTTTAAAAAACGAGCAATTCTTACGGGTACAGCGGGCTTATTCATTGGTTTTACATCAGGGTTATTAGGCATAGGCGGTGGCTTTCTGTTTGTACCTATGATGATGGCAGTCGGCTATCCTACCAAACAAGCGGCTGCTACTTCAGCATTTATCGTTCTATTTTCCTCATTTTCTGGCTTTTTAGGTCATGCGGCTGAAGGCCATTTTAATTGGCAAGTTCTGATTTTCTGTACGATTGCAGTCATTATAGGTGCCCAAATCGGCGCCAAAGTGATGAAAGAGAAAATGAAAGCTCGATGGATTAAGCAAATGTTTGGTATTTTGCTGATTTTTGTGGCGATTAAGTTCTCTTGGAATATTTTCTTTTAATTAACCCTAAATAATAGGAGATATATTATGAAAGCTGAACAGATTAGCACCATGCAATATTTTGGTGAAAAAGGTAAAGTATTTGGCGAACTTGGGGATAAACTCTTTGAGTCAGCTTTTTTTATTCATGGACATGTCTGCGGAGGAATGCCGCTAGGCTATCGTGCTGGATTAGCTGCCCTGAAAGGCTTGGGTTGTGAGCGGGAACTCAATATGGCTAAGCTCGTTTTTGTGGAGACGGGTAGTGGTCATGCTGCTGGCTGTTTTGCTGATGGCGTACAAATGGCGACGGGTTGTACTTTTGGTAAAGGGCTAATTCAGCGTACTGAATATGGTAAATGGGCTTTTAGTTTGGTAGATAAATCAACCAAAAAAGCCGTCCGTGTGTCAATACGACCAGAAGTAATGGAGGCATCATTTAACTCTCCTTTCGTCAAAATGCGTCATGAAGGTGTCAAGCCCACTGATGTTCCCTTAGATATTAGTAAAGCTTTGGTCGAAAATTTGTTGACCAAATCTGATGAAGAGTTGTTCACAGTTTCTGAGATTTTTGATTATCCTTTAGCTGATGCGCCGAAACCTTGCTTTGATTTGGTAAATTGTTCCGTTTGTGGAGAAGTCATTGCGGAAAACAAGGCGCGTGTCAAAGAAGGCAAGCCAGTTTGCTTGCCATGTTCTGGATATAAAGGCTAAGCACTTGTGGGCAACCACAAGGGATTGCCCCTACAAACCGTATTATGATGTAGGGGCAATCCTTTATGGTTGCCCTTATGATAACACAATGAAATATTTAAAATATATCCTGATTCTTCTCGCGGTGATAAAACCAGCTTTGGCTGCTCAACTCAGTTTTGATGGCGAGATTAGGGAGCGATTTGAAATTTGGGACGGTTTAAATAAACTCGCTTATGGTGATGATAGTATTAATTTCAAAGATAAAAAAACGGGGAAATCAAACGATCCTCTTTGGCTGCAACGTGTAATTTTAGGTTGGACTTATAAATCAGCTAAAGTCAAGGCTAAATTTCATTTATATGATGCTAGAGTTTGGAATTGGTCGCTTAATCAGAATAATTTTATTAAAAATAAGGGGACGGCTGAAGAATATGTCATGGATCCCTATGAAGAAGATTTTGAACTATTTGATGGCTACTTAAAAACGCAATTGAATGATAATTTGAGTTTTCAAATGGGTCGTTATAAAATCTGGTATGGTGATCGGCGTATTTTTGGGCCAGGCTCATGGGGTAATGCGATAGGTTGGCTTTGGGATGCGGCTCGTCTATCTTACAAAAAAGATTCCAATTTTGTTGACATTTTGTATGGACAAACCAAAACCAAAGACCCTGAAAGCTTTAGTTTAACTGCAAAACATGCCTATCAAGGTGTTGGCATTTATTCTCATTATCACTTTGC
>JALXAQ010000030.1:515-8709 GCA_026991885.1 Thiotrichaceae bacterium | reverse complement strand
GTATCAGAACCGTGTTTATAGGCAGGATAGTCTCGAAATATTAACTTCAGACATCAGTTACCAATCAGTTCTCAATAGTCTTGAAACTTTATGTGATTTTTATTCTTGGGATACAGAGGAAGCGACGGGCAGAAATCCAATGTTTCGTACAAGGGACAGTCTTAAATATTGGGCAGTGCTGATGACAAACTGGATGAACTCGACTCCTTTAAATCGAATGATATCGACTTCGCTCGATTATTATAAAAATACAGGACAAATTTGGGATGTAGACCAATTAATAGATTTTAATGTGAACAGTAAGAGGCATATCAATTTAGTTATTAACGAAATTATTACGAATATTGATAACGTCTTGAGATTTAAGTTAAAGAACTATTTTGGTAATTACCATGAGCTCCTTGTTGATAAGTTAGGTAAAGATTTAGCTGGAGAGAATTGGGGTGAGTTTCTCGAATATGGGTCGACGGATCTACGAATAATTGAGTTGCAGAATATAGGTATTCCGAGGCACCTTGCTAACTATCTACTACAAAATTATAGTGATTATTTTGAATTTGACCGAAATATATTGATTTTGGTTAAGAAGGAAATGTTATTGAATGAAATGAATGAAAGTTCAGTCGAATTTAAAGAGCTTATTGAGGTTATCTGAGTTGAAAAAGCTGATTTGATGGAACATATGGTGATTTGATGGAACGTAATAATTTTGGCTGGTCTCGATTTCATGCGTACCGTGTGTTTGATGAGTTCGTAGAGCGCTTCGTCTTAAACCGCAAGAGCTATGTGACACGCCACGACAAGGATTTAGATTTCGAAGCCGCCTTCGATGAAATTCACTCGGTGTTTTCCGAAGGATATGATGATTCAAATGAGACCTTTGATAACAAAGTAGAAAGACAATTCGCCGAGGCATCAGAGAACAGTAAAATCGTTTTTGCTAATGTTGAATATCTTTGGGCTATGCCCGTTCAAAATATCCGTCCAACTACAAAGCAGTCTTATGCAGAACGGTGGTTTGACGACAAGAGCGAAATAAATACAAGCGACAAGTTTTTCTTCGAAACCCCACACACTATTGCAAATGCTGGGATTTGGTATTTGCAGAACAAGTACTGGGAACTTATAGCACTTCTTCGTGTGCTGAGCATCATTTCAAGTGGTAGCGGAGCTTTAGATCACGTCTCAACGAAACGACGAATTGCTGAGGTTTGCTATTCAGCAATCTATGAGGGTGGAGCAAGACAGGGCCGTTTCGCGGTTACTAAGGTTTGCGGTGTCCATTCTGCACTCATGCACCTGTCTGACCCCGAAAAGTTCGAGTCAATTATTTCAGAAAGCCATAAGAAACGAATAGCTAGTGTTTTCGAGCATGTTATCTCTGATCGTCGCGACATTACTTGTCGTGAAGAAAGAATACGCCTTATCCGCAAGCGGTTATATGACGAGTATGGTGATGAAGGTGATCCTGACAGTAAATATCGTTGGTTCTTTTACCAAGATAATATCAAACCTCTTTGGATTGATAAAAAGGGCATTTCTCAACAATCGAACGCATCCATCGTTGATGAAGTCGCTCGTGAGCAAGCCGCTTTGGACTGCTCGGAAGAAGAGGGCTTGAAAGAAACTATCTCCACTTGTCGGGTCTATCGTTCGGCGAAGCTCGCTGGGCAAGCAAAGCAACGCGATGAGTTCACATGTCGGGCGTGCAGTTTCAGTTTCAAAAAGAAAATTGTACATGTTCACCATCTTGATCCCCTATCAGAGCGTTTGTCACCCAGAAAAACAACGCTTGATGATCTCGTGACACTCTGCCCGAACTGCCACTATCTCGCCCACTTTTGGTTGAGAAAAAGTGATCGCTATAAGAATCTCGGCGAGCTACTTAAAAAGCTTCAATCTTCACTAAAAGCGGTATCGGTAGGTGTTCATGATTAACTTAATGCCTGAGAAAATATATCGTTACCAGCCATTTAATGCGCTTTCTCTTGATGCGTTATGCCATGATCGGCTCTATTTCTCAGATCCCAATAAATTCAATGACCCTTTAGACTGTAAGCCGGCGGTTACGAATGATTCAGATAAGATAACGCTCAGAAATATTCTAATAACGCTCATCGAAAAGCGGGTTACGGGAGAAGTTATTACTTCTTTAAGAGCTGCCAAAGTCGAGGGCGAAGGGGCTCAAGCCCATGCGGGCAAGCAGGGAAAGCAAGAAGCAGATAATGAAATTAAGAATATTGCCTATCATGCGACAAATCCCGATTCTGAAGTGAGTGTTGAAGAAGGCGAGTGTAATCTCCTGACCTACGCGATTCAGGCCGAGCTATTGAAGCAAAATAATCGCGGTGTCTGTTGCCTTTCCGAAGAATATAGCAACCCATTGCTGTGGAGTCATTATGGTGATCAGCATAAAGGTTTTTGCGTGGGCTATTCTCTGGATAGAAACCCAAAGCCAAAGATCAATAAGGTAGATTATGGTGGAGAGCGTACAGTACCAACCAGTTTAATAGCGCAAGCAGTATTGCAGCAAGACGAGAATGCGAAGGAGCTTCTAGATAGACAAATGTTTCTCCGAAAAGCTGAACCATGGCAATACGAAAAGGAATGGAGAGTATTTGATCGTATTGGCTTGCAGGATTCTCCCCTAAAGCTTGAAGAGATCAATTTTGGTATTCGCTGTCCTGATGCTGTGGTCCATGCGGTCGTTGAAGCCCTTGAGCCAAGGGATATTAAATTTTATAAGGTGTACTCAGTTTGGAAGACTTTTGAGCTTGAGCGCACTGATGATTTGGGTGAGCTGCGTGCCTTTATGCCGAGAACATCTAGATCTGGAATTGAAATGTTCGGTCCACCAAAAGATAACTATTGAGCCAGTATCGTGCAGAATATGGAAGAACAATCTCGGGGACAGGCACTTTGTATGAGTAATTGAGAATGTCCGCTTTTGCGCCGGGAAAATCTCGGGAATCTCGGGGGAATCTCGGGGACAGGCATTTTGTATCATGCATCTTCAAGTAGAACGGGTATAAAGGTCTGGAGTCTTACCTAATTTGTTTTCCACTTTACTGTCCGCGTTGCAGTGTTGAATGTAGATAATATCTATGAAATAATAACGAATGTCCCTAAGACTCTTGTCTAATTCTTAAGCAAAAAATATTACAAAATGGGAAATATATGAAAATAATACTTACAGTGATCCTAGCAATTTTTCTTACAGGTTGTGTAACAACGCTTCCAAGTTATAAATTTAAAAGCAAAACGAGAATTGGACTTGTTCTTCAACCACATAAACCAATATTGTGTCACACTCATGTGGGATTTACCGTATTTAGTAATTTTGACAATAAACTATATGATGCTGATTACAATTATACTAAAAAAGTCAAGGAAACCTTTAAAAGGTTGGTTGGAGAAAATGGTCATATTGGCTTTAACGAACCAAGCTCACGTTTAGCCTCCCGCACCCGTGTTAAGACACTCAGCCCACAAACTATTGCTAATAATGCACACTTTTTTAAAGACAGTGAAACACAACCACAACTAGCAGTAACCATGGGGATTGGCACCATCATGGAAGCTAAAAAAATTATCTTACTAGCAATAGGGTCACAAAAAAAACAAGCTGTTGCTGACTTAGTCGAAGGCTCAATTTCAGCCTTTAGCCCTGCCAGTATTTTGCAAATGCATCCAAAAGCAATGGTTATTATTGATAAGCCTGCAGCTGAGTTTTTAAAACTGAAAAACTACTACTATCATATTGAAAAGGTACGTCAGGCATTCTAAAGGTCTTAAGAGTTTTTTTAATAATTCAACCACCCAATTGCAGAGTATTTTTTATTCGTTATATCTCTATGTGCAAAGGTTTCGCATTATTCTATTTCAATGAAATAAGCATATCTTCAAAAAACCAAGCAGAAAATTCATTTCTGCCTGCAACATTTGATTTGCTATAAATAGTGGAGGCCTGTTGTCTGACAGTCTTTTCTTTGGTACTTCTAACTTCTGCAATTTCTTTAAGCTTAACCCTTTAAGTAGGATTAAGGCGACCTCTTTCTCGCTAGGTGTTAGTTTCCAAACTTCAAATTGCTTGTGAATATATCTACTGTATACATGGCCAATCTCTTTTAATTTACTTCGTGATAATTCTAAATTTATTTCTGCTTTTTCAACTTTTTGATTTAGAGCATCAATTTCATCGGTGCGTTTGCAAGCCATACTAACTAATATAACAATTCCCCATATTGACAAAGCAACGATTAAAATTTCTAGTGAAATATGTAGTAGCTCATCTCCTTGGTTCATATCTTTGATAAAATCTATACCATTAATAATAATTATAACCAGTAGCATTATAATAAATATAACTTCATTTACGCGTAAGTTTTTCATCAATGACCCCCTTATCGTTTTTGGGATAAATATCCCATAAATAAGCTCCCAAGGAACTATAACATTATAATTTCTTTGTTGAAAAACAATTTTTATAGAGTTTATACTTATTGAAAAATACCAATTAATTTATTTTAAAATCAATTATATACAACACTGTTTTTACTTCATACATTATCGGACATTTGTACTATTGTGTTAAAACAATAGACATTTAACCAATAGCTTAGGTTTGTAGTTTTCTTTAAAGTAGCCAGCTTAAAAATAGAACCTAATAATCAAGGTGAAAGCAATGAAAAAACAATTACTGTGTGTAGCTACATTTTTTGGCTGGATGCCAAATGCATATACTGAATTACAATCACGACTAAACGGCTAGGCAGTTTATGACACTGACGTAGATATTACTTGGTGGAGACTACCAGTCTCTATTATTTTAAAAGTGATAAAGGAGGTTCTGTAACGGGAGTCGTCACTATAAAGTAATAATTATATATCGTATTAAACCCCTTCGTTATGGAGGGAACTTTTAAAATTAAATTGAATATAAGTAGGTAATCACATGAATACAATTAGTTTGTACCCCGTTAGAATTGGTTTGAGAATCACGCTTTTGCTTCTTATTTTTGGCATTGGAATGGGCATTGCATTCGGCGTGTTTGAAGACAGTTTTAAGGATTATATTGCACAAGGTATTGCTGCTAACCCTGAATTGCACGATCAAAAAAGTCAGTCAAAAATTTGGCGCTATGCCCAACGTGCGCATTTTCATGCAACTGGAATTGGAGCCTTTTCACTGGTTTTAATGCTGTTAGTATTATTTTCAAGCTTAAAAGATTCTTTAAAGGCAATAGCTTCCGTACTGATAAGCTTAGTAGGTTTATATCCTCTTGCTTGGTTTACCATGTTTTGGCTGTCACCTTCCTTAGGTCGAAGCGCTGCACATGAGCATATTGTTACTGAGCTACTAACCTATATCGGCACAGGTGGTTTACTACTAGGTTTAGCAATATTGATTGGAAATATATTTTTTGGATTGAAAGATGATTAGTATGATCATTATATAAACTTTGCTCGAGAGTATGATGAACAGGCGTAATTTCTGTTCACCATACTCTTGCGCAAAAATCTAAATCCAACACTGATTTCATTCTGACAACAACCCTAACCAAGTTTCACTACAAACGCTTCAAATAGTTTAGCCCACCCAATTGCTTCATCTGTTTTAATATCCATTGCTGACGTTGTCGCAACGACGGACGTGGATCATTAACATTTGAAACAGCAGGTTTGGGCAATACTGCCGCCAGCATTGCCGCTTGTTGTCTACTAAGGTTTTTGGCCTTTACATCAAATAAACTTTCACTGGCCGCTTTCACACCAAAAATTGCATCACCAAATTGTGCAATATTAATATACACCTCTAAAATACGTTTTTTTGGCCAGACTATTTCAAGCGATACACTGATAGCTGCTTCCAAAGCTTTACGCGTATAACTCCGCCCACCCCATAAAAATAAATTCTTAGCCACTTGTTGGGTAATCGTACTTGCACCACGCGGCCCTCTTCTACGTGTGCTACTCAACGCTTTTTTTAACTCAATCGTATCAACCCCCCAATGCGTCGGAAAGCGCTGATCTTCCGCCGCGATAACAGCAATGGCTAGCTGAGGTGAAATATCTTCCCAATCAAGCCATTGATAAGTGGCTTGATCATGTTTATCAGGATTTTGTTTAGCCAAGTAATTTTGATGAAAAATAAAAGCAGACGTAGGAATAGGTGCCCAACGAAAGATTAATAACAATACAAAGAATAAGGTCACGACAATTAATAGTAACTGCACTATTTTCTTTAGTATTGCTCTAAATATCCCGCCACGTCTGGGTTCAGGGTCATTTGTCATATCGTATTCTTTAACAAGCAAGGCTTAAATCCTTATGATCATTTAAAGGAAGGGCAAACTTTCAAATAGCCTCACCCCTTGTTCCAACCCTCACTGCGTCTCGCTACGCGCGACCCTGCGTACTTTTTGACTCTTGGTGAGCCTTAAAAAGCAACACCCCCCACTTTTTCAGGCTTCTTACAGTATATGTGTTGATTCCTTATAATAGCCACATGCAGATTAATATTCACGCTGAAATTTCACAAATTCCTGTCAAAGAATGGAATGCCTTAGTCAAAGATAATAACCCTTTCTTGCGGCATGAGTTTTTATCTGCACTTGAAAATAACGGCTGTGTGAGCGACCAATTTGGCTGGCATCCTTGCCATATCGCCATCTATGAAAACAATGAAGACAACAATGTATTAATCGCCGCTATGCCTTTGTATACTAAAATGAATTCTTACGGCGAGTTTGTTTTCGATCATGCTTGGGCAGATGCTTATCAGCACAATAATATTCCTTACTTTCCAAAGTTGGTTTCATCTATTCCCTACACTCCCGCAAGCGGTCAGCGTTTATTGTGCTTGCCCGATAGAAGAGATGAGGTGTTTCCACTCTTGATTCAAACCATTCAGCAGTTTGCTCAACAACAAAATTACAGTAGTTTTCATTGTCTATTTCCACAAAGTGATGAGCAAGATTGGATGGAAAGCTACGGTCTACTCACACGCCATGACTGTCAATTTCATTGGCAGAATCAAAACTACAATAGCTTTGATGAGTTTTTAGCAAAGCTTGAAAAACGAAAACGCAAAAATATTCGCCAAGAACGTCGTCGTGTAGAACAACAAAATATCACGTTACGCGTGCTAGATGGAGACAGCGCGACAGATCAAGATTGGTCAAACTTTGCAAGCTTCTATCAACAAACCTTCGCTGAAAAACACGGAACAGCAACATTAAACGAAGGATTCTTTAAAGAAGTTGCGCAAAAGCTTCCTGAACAAACCATTCTCGTTCTTGCTGATACAGCAAACGGCAAATGCATTGCAGGCTCGCTCATGTTTGCCAGCGACACCACGCTCTACGGACGACACTGGGGTTGTAGCGAGCAAGTTGATAAATTACATTTTGAAGCCTGTTACTATCAAGGCATCGAATACGCTATCAAACACAAACTACAAACCTTTGAGCCAGGCGCACAAGGCGAACATAAAATAGCACGAGGCTTTGTGCCCACACTCACACGATCCAGCCATTGGTTAAACAATTCGCCTTTTGAAGAATCCATCAAAAACTTTACCCAACACGAACAAGAAAGTGTTGCGCATTATATGAAATCATTAAAGTCACCTTACAAGGACTGTTAAATGCAGATCAACAAACCCTATGCCGAGTCCTGCGATCAAAACCGCGAACCTATTCTAGAAGTCATTCAATCTTTGTTGAAAAAAAAGAAAAATGTATTAGAAGTGGGCAGTGGCACAGGTCAACATGCGGTCTATTTTGCAGAAAAAATGCCACATTTGGTTTGGCAGACCAGCGACCAAGAATCATATCATCAAGGTATAAAGCTTTGGTTGGATGAGGCAGATTTAGACAACACGCCACCACCTATCGCCTTAAATGTAAGCACAAATACTTGGCCTGATAATGTCTATGATGCTATTTTTTCAGCCAATGCCGTTCATATCATGGCTTGGGAAAACGTAGTCGATTTTTTTGCAAATGCACCAAAGCAACTTGCAACAGGTGGATTGTTTATTCTTTATGGCCCTTTTAATTAAAATCAACAATAAACTAAATGCCACCATTCTAAGCCCTGGATGAGCTGTATCAGTGAAAAAGTTTGGCTCATCTAAAAACCTTAATGCTTCCATTCCTCCTAAAACTAAAAATGTAGCTATAATTGCACC
>JALXAQ010000030.1:0-505 GCA_026991885.1 Thiotrichaceae bacterium | reverse complement strand
CTTTATGGCCCTTTTAATTACAATCAACAATACACCAGCGAAAGTAATGCACGTTTTGATATTTGGTTAAAACAACGCGATCCACAAAGTGCCATTCGTGATTTTGAAGCGCTGGATAAATTGGCAAATAATGCGGGAATGAAAATAAAAGAGGACTACGCCCTACCCGCCAATAATCGCATTTTAGTGTGGGAGAAATCTTGAATCGATTTTCCAACCGCTTAGTTCGTGATTTAGCTTGGGTCATCGCTAGCCCTCCTCTTGTATCTGGCAACCACAACGATACCCATTGGTGGAGTCATAAAGATTGCTTGCAAGAATTTAATGATTGCCTACCTTCATTAATCACGCTGGATAAAAACCCTGCTCCTCTTATTGAACATTTAGAAAAACTCACATCACAGCGGCTCGGCTTACGTTTTGAAAGCTTTATAGCCTATTGGCTCATCATTAGTCCAAACTACCAACTGCTTGCTCAAAACATACAAATCATTGAGTCTTTTGT
>JALXAQ010000029.1 GCA_026991885.1 Thiotrichaceae bacterium | reverse complement strand
AGCACAGCGACAGACATGATTTTAAATTTGGCACCCCGCTATCGAATCTGTGAGCCCCTGCGACGTGCTGATCAGGCGGCAAGAGCCTATGCCAAAGGCTCACCCCAAGCTGGTAATAAAGTATGCTCAATATCCAGATGATCGAGAATTCTCGCCACCATAAAATCAACTAAATCGCTAAGGCGTTGTGGATTATGATAAAAACCCGGATTCGCGGGCAAAATTAACGCCCCCAATTTGGCCAAGCGCAACATATTTTCCAGATGAATCACTGACAAGGGCGTTTCTCTATGGACTAAAATCAATTTGCGTTGCTCTTTTAAGACGACATCGGCGGCTCTTTCAATCAAATTTCGACTCAAACCGCTGGCAATCGCCGCCAAAGTGGCACTGCTACAGGGACAGACAACCATCGCCTTGGGTACAGCACTGCCACTGGCTATCGGGGCAGTCCATTGTTCGCGTCCAAAAACTTGTAATTGCCCGGGCGCTGCCTGATAACGTTCGCTTAAAAGGGCTTGCATCTCCGTCGGGCGCGACGCTAATTTTATATCCGTTTCCATATTAATCACTATCTGTGCCGGTGCCGATACGACCAAATAGATTTGTTGTTGCGCCACAATCAATTGCTCTAACAAGCGTAGCCCATACGCTGCCCCAGAGGCGCCCGTCATCGCTAAAGTAATCATGCCAACGCCGTCAATAAACGAGCATGAATATTTTCAAAACCACCATTACTCATAATTAAAATATGATCCTTGCTATTTGCGCTGGCAACGATCTGTTGAATTAAAGCATCTATTTGATTGAATATCCACGCCTTTTGCAAAGATTTTGCCACCTGAACCAGTGACCAATTGAGCACATCCGGTTGATAGAATACCACCACATCTGCCCCCTTCAAAGCGGCGGCTAGCGTGTTTTTATGGATGCCCATACGCATAGTATTTGAACGTAGCTCAAGTACAGCAATAATCTTTTGTTCACCTACCTTTTGTCGCAAAGCCTCAATCGTCGCAGCAATAGCCGTGGGATGATGGGCAAAATCATCATAAACACTGACACCATTAACCACGCCCCGTAATTCTAAGCGTCGCTTCACATTGCGAAAACTCCCCAAAGCGTCACAAGCCTTGCTTAAGGGCACTTCGGCATGATGGGCAGCCGCAATCGCCGCTAAAGCATTCTGAACATTATGTTGCCCGATTAAATCCCACTTCACCTCTCCCACCGCTTTATTTTCATGCCAGATTTCAAAATGACTATGATCAGGCGTTTTAGATTTTGCGTACCAATCGCTATTGTTCTCGCCAATTGTCTCTCGTCGAGTCCAACAGCCTTGTTTCAATAGCTCATCGAGAGCCATCTCTTGACTTTTATATATAATCAGCCCATTACTCGGCACGGTGCGTATCAAATGGTGAAATTGTCGCTGGATGGCGGCGAGATCGGGAAAAATATCAGCGTGGTCAAATTCGAGATTATTCAAGATGAGCGTGCGGGGGCGATAATGCACAAACTTGGAACGTTTATCAAAAAAAGCCGTATCATATTCATCAGCCTCTACGACAAAAAATGGACTATCTCCTAAACGGGCAGACACGCCAAAATTGTCTGGCACGCCACCGATTAAAAATCCTGTGGATAAACCGGTATTTTCTAAAATCCAGGCCAACATACTGCTAGTCGTTGTTTTACCATGCGTTCCCGCGACTGCCAATACCCAACGTTTAGCTAACACCTGCTCAGCCAACCATTGGGGACCAGAAATATAGGGCAAGCCTTGATTTAAGACGGCTTCAACTTCAGGATTACCGCGTGATAAAGCATTGCCTATCACAACACAATCCGGGATTGGTTTTAAATTTTCTGGAGAATAGCCCGAAAATAATTCAATCCCCAAAGCCTCTAATTGTGTACTCATGGGCGGATAAGTTGCTGCATCCGAGCCCGTGACTGTATGACCTTGTTGCTTGGCAAGCACGGCAATACCTGCCATAAAGGTGCCACAAATGCCTAAGATATGTATGTGCATTTTACTATGTCAGTGTAACTAATTGATTGATTATTGAAAAACTTAAAAAATGTATAATCAGCGTTAAATTGAATCCCATAAAAAAGGAGACTGCCAAGGCGTGCCGTAAAATATGGGCATGGATAACAAAATTCCACACGAGCAAACCCAAAAGCAACAAGACTGGCAGGCTCGCATCGCCATTATAGTATTCGAGCCACAAAACCAGTGGGAGAGTGAATATACCCAATAGAGAATTGGTACCAGCCAGTGCCGTGATAGTTTGAGTTATCCGTGCGGCGTAATGGGTGATATAGAGTAAACTGCTCGTCAAGACGACGAGCAAAGCGATTTCTATGAGACTCAATAAAATGGCATCTTTTATAGGAAATTGTATCAGCGACACTGTCCCAGTGACGACAAGATAAAGTAATAGGCTCAAGCCAAATAAAACTGATGAGGCTGGTAAATCTTGTGGCCTCAAACGCAAGCGGCAAATATCAAAAAAAGCTGAGGAGAGGATCTGTAATGAGTGCATGGTTTAGTTGTTCCCAAGAACAGCGGCGACAAATCGGCAGCTTTGATGAAAAATAAATATTAATAATACCCTAATCGCACTCGCTTAGATACACTCAACTTAAAATCTATCCTTGAAATCTAAAATAACAACGCTTATATAAGGCTTCAGAAACTTTCTTGCTGTGGCAGGGAGGTGAACGAAAAAAAAATGGAATATAAAGATTATTACAAAACATTAGGCGTCTCGCGTGATGCTACCCAAGAAGAAATTAAACGCGCTTATCGCAAATTAGCCCGCAAATACCATCCCGATGTCAGTAAAGAAAATAATGCGGAGCAACAATTTAAAGAGGTTGGAGAAGCTTACCAAGTCCTCAGTGATTCAGAAAAACGTGCCGCTTATGATCAATTAGGGACGAGGTGGCAAGCGGGTGAGGAATTTCGGCCCCCCCCAGGTTGGGAAATTCACTCTGGTGGGGCTCAATTTGGTTTTAGTGATTTTTTTGAGGGTATTTTTGGTGGTCCTCGTCACTCGACACACCAGCGCCCTTTTCAGAGGACTGAGCAATCGACTAAAATTGCAATCAGTCTTGAAGAAGCCTATCAAGGCACGACTCGAATCATAGAATTGCAAGTGCCAGAAAGGAATAGCACGGGGCAAGTACGGATGAGTAATCGTAAACTCAACGTCAAAATACCCAAAGGCGTTATCCAAGGCCAAAAAATTCGTTTGAGTACAGGTATGGGGAGAGACATATATCTGGAAATTGAATTTCAAGCGCACCGTCTTTATCGTGCTGAAAAGAGAGATATTTACCTGACTTTGCCCATTACGCCTTGGGAAGCGGCATTAGGTTGCACGGTGGCGGTGCCGACATTAGGCGGGAAGGTGACAATGAAAATTCCTGCCGGCTCTGAATCGGGACAAAAAATGCGCCTCAAAGGGCGAGGCTTATCCGGCAACCCGCCCGGTGATCATTATGTTGTGCTACAATTGGTGACACCAAAAGCGAATAGCAGTGCGGCAAAAGCGTTTTATAAAAAAATGGCCGAAGAATTGCCATATAATCCACGCGCTAACATGCTCACTGGCTAGACAAGTTTTTTTTCCCCCCTGTATTGGACGCTTTATGCGTCCTTTTTTTTTGCCCTAAAGAGAGAGAAATAAATGGCAGCCACTATCCTGAGCCAAGATATTTTAGCTATTTGCCTCTTATTGAGTGATGGAAACCTTGATTTAAGTCTAAAAGAAGTCATTCATCGTGCTGAAGAATATCAAGAAACACAGGATCGACATTTTGGCATTTCAAGGAGCGATTTTCGAGGTTTATTTCATAGGCTAAACTGGGCATATGAAATGGATGCTATAAAAATGCGTGAGGTTATCAGCGATATTCTTGAATATCATGATGCTTATTTCAATGATGAAGGAGAATCTTGGTATAAGGCGGACGATGTAGAAGAGCAAGATCAAGTGAAACAGCAAATGAAACTATTTTTTAATCCTCAAGAAATCAGTCAACTTCATCCTAAATTAGTAAGAGAATTTATGGCAAAAATGAATATCACTGAGGCTATTTTGTACCATTGTTCTCGTTCTGGTGAATCAAGTTAAAACATTTTTCTCGTAGACTGATTGGATTTACCCTAATAATGAGTACAACGGATTAGCGGAATAAACGGATTTAAAAAACCGAGGTGTCACCTTAACGCGGAATCTATTGTATATTTAATCCGTTTATTCCGTTAATCCGTTGTACTCAGTGTGTAAGTCCTACATGAGATAAAAAAAATTATTATGAAGGACAGAGTTTGCAACCCTTTATGCGTCAATGCTCCCGCGTCGCAAAAAACCGAATTTCCGGCCACCGCTCTTCCATCAACGACAAATTGACTTTCGTAGGCGCAATATAAGTCAAATTATTGGCACCGTCTAAGGCGAGGTTACTAAACGCTTTGCGCTTAAATTCTTCTAATTTTTTCTCATCCTCACAACTCACCCAACGGGCAGTAGCAACCTGCACCGCTTCAAATTGACATTCCACCCCATATTCATTTTTTAAGCTAATGGCATTGATTCCCAAACTACGTTGTGGAAACGATAAAAATGTGTGCACGATAGGGTTTGGACGCGCCAGCGAAGGTGCGTAGGACGCACCCTACGCTTGCGAAAATGTCCTTAATCAGCGGATAATTCACGTTTAACTTCTTCTAAGCTAAACATTTTTTTCGTTTGCTTTTTGACCTTTTTAATATGCAAATAATCTAGGTAGTCTTCCAATTTTGAGGTATCAGACAACAAGGCTTTAATGTCCAAATACTCTCGAAAATTAATGACCGCAAATTTATCCACGCCGTTGTCGCTAATAATTTGAACGTTTTCTAACATAATAATCCAATCCTCTTTAGTAAGATTTTTTACGAGGTAAGATGTCAACAACGTCAATAATTTTGAGGACATCTTCTCTTTCAAAAAACACTCGATAATTCCCCACTCTTAAGCGATAAGAAATATCAAAGTTGATTAATTTTTTGACATTTGTTTTTGAAAATGGGTCTTCTGCCAATTTTTCAATATTGGTCAAAATAAAGTTTTGGTCTTTTTTCGGGTATCGCTTTAAATTTTTTAGCGCAATATCTGTAAACTGCACTTCGTAACGGTTGTTCAAAAGTTATTTCTCCGATTTTAAAAATGAGAAAACAAACTATCGTTCCCAGGCAGAGCGTCAATGCCATTAAGCCTGTCCCTTTGCTCGGAGGGAGCTAAGCAAAAAACTATACATGTCGGGTTGATTTTCTCCCGTTTTCCAAACTCAAAATTTGAGGTAGTAAGTATTTTACCACACCATTACTCAATTATATTCTAACTATACTATAAATTGAGTCTATGTTAATCATGAGCCAAACAAATTGTTCGAGAAAAACCAAATAGCCTTGGTTGATATTTGATGCAGGACGGAGTTTGCAACCCCGTCCTTACGTTTTTGGTGCGTTAATGCTCCCGCGTCGCAAAAAACCGAATTTCCGGCCACCGCTCTTCCATCAACGACAAATTGACTTTCGTAGGCGCAATATAAGTCAAATTATTGGCACCGTCTAAGGCGAGGTTACTAAACGCTTTGCGCTTAAATTCTTCTAATTTTTTCTCATCCTCACAACTCACCCAACGGGCAGTAGCAACCTGCACCGCTTCAAATTGACATTCCACCCCATATTCATTTTTTAAGCGCCACATCACAACATCAAATTGCAATATGCCCACCGCCCCTAAAATTAAATCATTATTGCTCATGGGGCGGAATAATTGCGTTGCCCCTTCTTCACTGAGCTGTTGTAATCCCTTTAATAATGCTTTCATCCGCAAAGGATCACGCAAACGGGCGCGGCGGAAAATTTCGGGGGCAAAATGGGGAATGCCTGTAAATTTCAAATCTTCACCTTGGGTAAAGGTATCACCAATTTGAATGGTGCCATGATTATGCAGCCCGATAATATCGCCTGGCCATGCTTTTTCCGTATGTTCGCGCTCTCCCGCCATAAATGTCAAAGCGTTAGCAATTTGCACATCCCGATTTAAACGCACATGGCGCATTTTCATGCCCTTGCTATATTGCCCAGAACAGATACGCAAAAAGGCAATACGATCACGATGGGCAGGGTCCATATTGGCCTGAATTTTAAAAACAAAGCCAGAAAATTTGGCTTCATCGGGCGCGACGTGGCGGCTAATGCTTGGGCGCGGCTGTGGGGGCGGTGCCGATTTGATAAAACTATCCAGCAAGGCTTTAACCCCAAAATTATTCAGCGCCGATCCAAAAAACACGGGCGTTAATTCTCCCGCTAAAAAGGCTTCCAAATCAAATGGATGACTGGCACCTTCGACCAATTCAATCTCCTCTTTTAACTCATCAAGAGTGGATTGTCCCAATTCAGCGACCAGTTGAGGATCATCAAGCCTGGTATAAATTTTACCTTCACTGGCTATCGCGTTTTTGCCCGGCTCAAATAAAGTCACGCTGTTTTCTAAAAAATGATAAATGCCCTTAAAATGTTTGCCCATACCAATAGGCCAAGTGATTGGCGCACAGCGGATTTTGAGGACCGTTTCAATTTCATCCAATAAATCAATCGGATCCAATCCATCCCGATCTAATTTATTGATAAAAGTCAAAATGGGCGTATCGCGTAATCGGCACACATCCATTAATTTAATGGTGCGCTGTTCAACCCCTTTTCCCGAATCAATCACCATCAAGGCAGAATCGACGGCGGTTAGGGTACGATAAGTGTCTTCTGAAAAATCCTCGTGCCCGGGCGTATCTAAGAGATTGATGATGATGCCTTGATAAGGGAATTGCATCACTGATGATGTGACCGAAATGCCGCGTTGTTTTTCCAATTCCATCCAATCGGAGGTGGCATGACGGGCAGCTTTCCGCCCTTTGACGGTGCCAGCTAATTGGATCGCGCCACCAAAGAGCAACAGTTTTTCAGTGACAGTGGTTTTACCCGCGTCGGGGTGAGAGATAATGGCAAAAGTACGGCGTATTGCGGTTTCTTCGGATAATGTGGACATAGTTAAAATAATTTATTATAAGCCTTTTGGAGTCCAAGATTTATCTTGGACGATTTTTTCTTGTCCTTTTATCTTACATTATTTAGAATATTATTCATTTAAATAGGAGACTATGAAAATGGCGGGTCAAATCAAAAAAATGATTAATACAATCATTGAACAAAGATCAAAAGGAAATCCGATCATCGCTGGCACAATCAAAGTTAAATTGATTTTGAAAGGAATTAATCCTGAGGGATTTAGTTATCAATCCAATGATAATCCCATCACCATAAAAAAACTCGAAAAAATTGCAAAAGATTTTGGGGTGAAATTGGATCGTGGCTTGAATAGCTGATGCCTTTTGCAATAAACCAAGTGACTTAGGAGAAAATCAGTGAATATCATTACCGCTGAAAGTACAAAAGACTCAATTGAAGAGCTTGTACAAGATATAAAACAGCAATTTAGCAATTTTGATGCCAAAATTGTGCTTTTTTTTGCATCAGCAAAATTTGCTCCGGATCAAATTGCTGAAAAAATGCAAGATGCTTTTGGAGATGCCTTAGTTTTCGGATGTATGACGGCTGGTGAAGTCGTTTCAGGAAAAATGTTGAAAAATTCGTTGGTGGCAATGGCTTTCAATTCAGAAGTCATTGGCAATGCTAAAATCGAAGTCGTTGAAAACATCAAGGATGAAAGTGGGGTTGATAAGGCATTTGCTGGTTTTGAAAACCACTTTAAAATGCCGATGCAAGCACTAGATTTTGACAAATATGTGGGTATTGTGCTGATTGATGGGCTCAGTGGTGCTGAGGAAAGGATTATGGATCGGGTTGGCGATCTCACCAATGTACTATTTGTGGGGGGCTCTACTGGCGACGATTTGAAATTTGAAAGGACTTATGTTTATGCCAACGGAAAAGCTTATACAAATGCTGCTTTACTCTGCTTAATCGAGCCCAAAGTGAATTTTGGTTTGATCAAAACGCAAAGTTTTTGCACATTGCCTCAAAAATTGGTAGCGACAAAGGTTAATGAACTCGAAAGGAGGGTTATCGAATTTAATAATAAGCCTGCGGTGGTTGCTTATGCTGAAGCCGTTGGTAGCACTGTAGAAGAGGCTTCAAATCACTTTATGGACAAACCGGTTGGTTTGATGATAGATGATGATCCTTATGTTCGCAGCCCTCAGCAGATTCAAGGCAATGACATGATATTTTATTGTAATGTCTTGGAAGGGATGGAACTGGCGTTACTTGAATCTCAGGATATTATTGGTGATACCAAAAAGGCTATTGAAGAAAAACAAAAGGAAATGGGTTCTATTTCCGCGCTCATCAATTTCCACTGTATTCTGAGAACATTAGAACTGGAAAAAAAGGGATTAACGGATAATTACGGTAAAGTCTTTTCTGATATTCCAACGATTGGTTTTAGCACTTATGGTGAAGAATATCTTGGGCATATTAATCAGACGTCGACAATGTTGGCTTTTGAATAATGGGGTTTTTACTCGACGCGGAGCGTCGAAGCAGGCATTCCCACGCAGAGCGTGGGAACGAGAACCCTCACCGCCTGCTTTTCTCGTTCCCACCGCTCTGCGTGGGAATGCCTGCCCCGACGCTCTGCGTCGA
>JALXAQ010000028.1 GCA_026991885.1 Thiotrichaceae bacterium | reverse complement strand
GCTCTTGTCCGTTGTTGTTTTTCACTTTTTCTCTTTTGGTTTTTTGTTTTGTTTTCTTTTTTGTTTGTTTTGTTTTTTTGTTTTTTATTTTTTGAGTACAAAAAGAAACGGAACAAACTGATTTTAAAATAAAATATATCAATTTATAGGAGGAAGTGCGGGGGTATGGGGGCAGCGCCCCCAGATCGATTTTTTTTGCCGGATGCTGGGTGAGTACAGCTAATGGAGGACAACGAATAAAAACCTTGAATCACGGATTTTACGGATGACGCGGATGGCGCGGATTTAAAGTCAAAATCAAAGTCAAAGTCAAAAGATGAGAGATAAAAAGTGTTTTTATGTTTTTAATCCGTGTCATCCGTGTCATCCGTAAAATCCGCGATTCAAGGTTTTTTGAGGGTGGTACGGCTATTTTCGCCCTCTGTACTAGACTTTAGAGCCATTGTACTATTTAGGGACAAGTCTATTGATTATTAATTTTTTTGCGAAGCGATACGAAGTCAGCGGAGCTAAACCCACCATCCATACTATTTACAGCAAGTAGGGTGCGTCCTACGCACCAGTGATGCCCCAAAGGGTGCGTAGGACGCACCCTACATAAGTTGTCAGCCAGCGTAGGGTGCTTGCTCGCACGTTTTTTGATGTGTAGATTAATGGTGCGTGGTTTTGTTTAGCCAGCGTAGGGTGCTTGCTCGCACGTTTTTTGATGTGTAGATTAATGGTGCGTGGTTTTGTTTAGCTCGTTTTTAAGACAAATCATTTTCTCGTTCCCACGCTCACTCTCTTAAAGGGCAACCATAAAGGATTGCCTTCCTCGGCAAAAGTTTTCGCTGCGCGAAAACTTTTGCCGAGGAAACAGAATCCGACGGTTTACGCAGGTTCTACGTTTGTAGGGGCAATCCCTTGTGGTTGCCCTTTGGGACTTATCCCTTCTACCTCACCTCAAACGTCACCTCCCCCGTCACCCACTCAATATTCTGCACCCGCGATAAGCCCCGTTCTCCATACGCCGCATTCACCAAAAGTTGTTCTAAGGGATTCAATTTGGGCGCCTCATCATTACGTTGTCTAAAAACTTCCTGTTCTAACAACAACACATCAATTGGGCGACGGCTCGCGATCAATTTAATGATTTCTTCTCCAGCTAGTTCCACCTTAAACATGACTTCATAATTCAAATCCCGCTTTTCTCCCGCCTTGAGACGGGCAGATGCCTGTTCCGCTGTTGGATCGGGAAAAATCGCATAAATAGCACCATCGAGACTCAAATTGATCAGGTAAAAATAATAATCTTGATCACTTTGATTGTACAAAGAGAAAGTGAGAATATCGTTTTTATTCAAAGTTTCAATATCCCGCAAAGGATAGGGGCCTCTCTTGCGATACAAAGCTAAATTATGGGGTAATTGCACACAAGTCTCTCTTGTTGAACAACTTTTAACCGGCGTATGGATATAGCTTTGCACCACCACGGGTAAAGTCGCACCAAGTGGACGACTCTGGAGTGCTTTAATCTCACGGATACGCGCCAATTTATTCAAATTCTCCTTTAACAATTTAAGACCTCTGCTTGAATCACTCAATTGAATTTGCAGATTGTCATATAACAAACGTTGTTCAGGCGTGAGTACCCATAATTCAGGCACCCCATTGACCCGCAATAGCTGCAAACGCAGGTCCGTATTATACGGATCATCCGTGAGAATGTAGCCGGGGATAGATTGTAAACCCGTATCAGCATCAGGAAAAAAGGCCGCTTTTATGCTTTGCAATAGTGCTTTATCCTTGGGAAAATCAGCCGAAACGTAAACCTTGATAGGCTCGAAATGATAAGCATGGTTTTTTTCTATCACCACATCACCCGCTTGGAACGTACCTTCGAGGGTTTTGCCAACACTTTTAAACGCCTCAACATCGGTGATTTCAAGGCGGGCAGATTGGGACGGATATAAATGATAGACAGAGCCAACAGTCACACCCGCCACCGCGCCGGCTTGAATTTCCACCCTTTCACCTTTCACATCAATCACCGAAACCGTCTCTACCAGTGGCGCAAAATCCCCCTTAAAAACTACTCGATTTTTTTCACCTTCGATCTGTGGCGTTTGTGCTTGTCCACGCTCATCGATGACGGGGGCATAAGCCCGTTTAAATATATTAGCCCAAGTCTCACCCACTTGCGCCTCTCCTAAAGCTTTAGCCCAGTGCCAACTGAATAATCCATAGTGTTTACCATCATCTCCAATCGTCTCAGCAGCTAACTCCTTGTCCTGTGCCGCGCCGACACGGATACCATGATAGTTGTCAATTTGAGTATAAGCCATCTTACCCAAGGGATGCTCGCGTTCATCTCTTTCTAAGCCACGACCGATGGGCGCTTGACCGCGTGCGACGGTGCCAGAATGACAAGAATCAGAGACAAATATCACTTGTTTCGTTTTAGCATAAATCTCAGCTAACCAAGCGTTGATTTCATCATCCAACACATCATAATTATCTTTGTCACCTCCCCCGTCACGAGTCCCATAAGAAACCCAAGTTTGGTCATAACCGCTCTGCTCATCTCCATTTAAATCAATCGTTTGAGAGCCATGACCCGAGTAATGAATATAGACAAAATCGCCAACTTTAAGCCGTCCAATCAGCGTTTTGAAAGCATTTTCAATGCCCCTGTGAGTTGCCCTATTATCTAAGAGGATAATAAAATCCTTATCTTGAAAATCAAAGCGTTCACGCAACACCCCTTGAATCAATTTCATATCATTGAGTGCCCCTCTGAGACGGGGGACGTTACGGTAATTTTCGATACCAATGAGCAAAGCGTGTTTAGCAGTTCCCTTTTTTTCATATTTTCCATCGACAGGCACTGGATTTTTGACGACGGCACCATTACACCCTGATAGAAAAACTGTCAATATCATTATAATGGATATTGTTTTTAGCATATTTCTCCTCCGTTAAGACATCAGCAAATCATCAAAACCAGACCTGGCAGGTTGAAAAGAAAACCTGCCAGGTCAAAGTCACAAGCAAGCTCGGGTTTTGATTTTGACCTGGCAGGTTTGGGTTTAACCTGCCAGGTCTGGTTTTGACTTTTTATTCAGCCTTAATATAATATTGCATAACTTGACCTTTATTAAAGGGAAAAAAATATGAAATTTATTCACGCTGCTGATATTCACTTAGACAGTCCCATGAGTGGACTAGCGCGTTACGAAGGGGCACCCATTGAACAAATGCAAAGAGCCACACGGCGAGCCTTTATTAATATGATTGATCTAGCCTGCCTCGAAGCCGTTGACTTTGTATTGCTCGCTGGAGATTTATATGATGTGGATTGGAAAGACTACAATACTGGACTATTTTTTAATCAACAAATGAGCCGCTTGCGCGAAGTGAATATTCCCGTCTTCATCGTACTTGGCAATCATGATGCGGGTAATATTATCACACGACAATTACGGCTACCAGACAATGTGACTGAATTCAGTTACGATAAACCCGAAACTAAGCACTTAGAAAATTTAGGTGTCGCCATACATGGACAAAGTTTTGCCAATAAAGCGATCACCGACGATCTCAGCACCGCTTATCCCAACGCCCTCCCGGGCTATTTTAATATTGGACTACTTCACACCGCCTTAAATGGTCGCCCAAGCCATGCCAATTATGCCCCTTGTACCATGCCCAGTTTACTCTCACACGGTTACGATTATTGGGCACTCGGACACATCCACAAACGCGAAATCTTACATAAAAAACCTTGGGTCGTTTTTTCCGGCAACCTACAAGGGCGACATGCCCGTGAAACGGGCGCAAAAGGTTGTTCCTTAGTAAAAGTCGAAGAGGGACAAGTCAGTGTCACATTTATGCCAGTCGATGTTTTACGCTGGAAAATTTGTCAACTGGATGTGACTGATATTAGTCAAGCTGATGAAATCGTCGATAAAGCGCATGGGGCAGTCACAGAATCCCTACAAAATATTGACGGGAGACCTTTAGCCTTACGTTTTATCATTGAAGGCGCAAGTCCAGTGCATAAAAAATTGCACAGTCAATCAGATCGTTGGACGAATGAAATTCGCGCTGCGGCCACTGATGCGGGCTTAGGCAATGTCTGGGTTGAAAAAATCAGCCTAAAAACACAAGCACATCGCGCTAATAGTTTACAAGAGGAGGGACCACTAGGCGAATTAGATTATTTTTTACGCACCTTGCCCCAAGACGGCGATGGTTTACAAGCCTTATGTGCTGAATTTCGCAGCCTGATCAACAAACTCCCGCCAGAGGCTCGACAAAGCGAAAGAGGCGGTGTTCTTGATCCGGGTAATCCTGAAACCATTCGTCAATTATTAAATGGCGTAGAAGAATTGTTGATGGCACGACTACTCGCACATTAGAGTTGTCCGTAAATAAAAAGTCAAAACCAGACCTGGCAGGTTGAAAAGAAAACCTGCCAGGTCAAAAACACTGCGACGGGTTTTGATTTTGACCTGGCAGGTTTGGGTTTAACCTGCCAGGTCTGGTTTTGACTTTTTTATTTACTGACTCGTCTATTAAAACGTCCAAGATAAATCTGGCCGACTCCTCTAAATTGATGTTAAAATTTTGTTGCGTTATAATGCAAATCGTCCAAGATAAATCTTGGACTCCTTGACAACTTATGGAGGTTTTATGTATAAATCATCTTTTCTCAAAGCATTAGCCGTTTCTGCCAGTGTCATGACTTTAGTTGCTTGCAGCGGCGCCAAAAAACCGACATTCAATCCCGCCAAAGCACCACGAGTCGCCAAACTAGAAAGGGTTGCTATTTCGTCTTTTGATGGAAAAGACGGCAAGCTTTTCAAAAAGGAGCTTGAAACTCTGCTCCTGAACGACAAACAAGGCGGATTTGTGGTAGTGACTTCTCAAAAAGAGGCGGATGGCGTTTTTTCAGGGCGAGTCATTGAGTCTTCTGTGAATAGCAGAAGCTTTTCAAAAGAGCTCGAAGATTGCGAGCGTGAAGGCATCCTTAATAGGTGCAAGGAGGGAACCCAGCGGAAATTTAAGGTCAAGTGTGTCGAAAAAACCGCGAATTTTCAGGTGCTTGTTTCGGCCACCAAACTGAAAACGGGAGAAGTCATTTTATCGTCAAACTTTACGGGAAAAGAGACGGATACATACTGCAAAAATCAGTCAACTCCCCCAGTATCAAATGCTTCCCTGCTTCAGAAAGCACGCACCAAAGCATTAGAAAAAATCCGCAAATATGTTGCCCCTTATTACTCTGAGGAATAAGCGGAGAAATAATTGATAATGTATTCATATCAAAGAGATTTTTTGGAATTGGCCCTTGCACAAAATGTATTACGTTTTGGCAATTTCACGTTGAAATCAGGGCGGCAGAGCCCGTATTTTTTTAACGCGGGTTTATTTAAGACGGGGCGTAGTTTAGCCCAATTGGGGCGCTTTTACGCAGCAGCCATACAACAATCTGGGATAGCGTTTGATATGTTGTTTGGTCCCGCCTACAAAGGCATTCCGCTTGTGACGGCGACAGCCATTGCATTATCTGAACAACGCGATGTGCCCTATTGTTTCAATCGCAAGGAAATTAAAGATCATGGAGAAGGGGGGGGCATTATTGGTAGTACGCTAGCCGGGCGCGTTTTATTAATTGATGACGTGATCAGCGCCGGAACAGCGATACGTGAAGCGGTGCAACTGATTGAAGCGGCAGGGGCACAATTGGCTGGCGTAGTGATTGCCCTCAATCGTCAAGAACGTGGACAATCCGCATTGTCAGCTGTTCAGGAAATTGAACAAAGCTATGGCATACAGGTGGTCAGTATTATTGATTTAGATATTTTAATCACTTATCTTGGACTTAAGCCTGAACAAGCGGATACCTTGGAGGCTATTCAGGCTTATCGTCATAAATATGGGATATCAAACGATGAATCTCAGCAAACGATTGGTCATGCTCTGTAGCTTAGCTTGGCTACCCGCGTGCGATAATGCGCCGCCAGTGTTAGCGAATATCGAAAGTGAGGCGTTGTCCTATACTGAAGACGATCCGGCGACTGAGATAACGACAACTATCACTGTCAGCGATACGGATGATCGCAAACTCAGCGGTGCCAGCATTCAGATCAGCAACAATTATCAAAAGAGTGAAGACAAGTTAGATTATAATGGTAGCCCCCCGACGGGTATCACTGTTAATAGGAATAATGATACACTGACTTTGATCGGTTCAGGCAACTTGAGTGATTATCAAACCGCATTGCGAGCCATCACTTATCGCAATACCAACACGACGGCACCCAAAACATCCACACGCACGGTGACATTTACCTTGACTGATGGGGATAATGATAGTGAGTCGGTGAGTCGTGATATTATAGTTAAGGATGTTAATGATGCCCCTATTTTGGATGACACCAAGGATGCTCTCAAGCTTGAGCCGGTGTCTGAAGACGCAGAGGTACCATTTTAGACTCGTCCAAAGCTAAAGCTTTGGACTCCAAAACAATGGAGATTTTTATTGATGAAATATATTAAGCGATTGATTTTAACTTTGTTCTTGAGTTTAGCCATGCTGGCTGCGAATGCCCAGGGGACTTTAATTAGCGATATTGTGGCATTGAATGCTAATGTGACAGATGTCGATAACAACGCCGTAACGGGTTTGGCTCTGACGGCTGTAGATGCGACTAATGGTACTTGGTACTATACAATGGATGGTTCGACTTGGAAGGCAGTCGGTAGTGTGGCTGAGAATAATGCTTTGTTATTGGCGGCGGATGCCGAGACACGGCTCTATTTCCAGCCAAATCCTAATTTCAATGGCACTGTGACCGATGCCATTCGCTTTCGTGCTTGGGATCAAAGCAGTGGTACAGCAGGCAGCAAGGCGGATACTAGCACCAATGGTGATACGACAGCGTTTAGTCGTGAAATTGGTAGCGCCAGTATTACTGTCATAGCGGTCAATGATGCACCCGTCGCCTCGGGGCTAGTGGTGACGACGGATGAAGACACGCCTCTAACTGACACGCTTTCAGCGACTGATATAGAGGGTGATTCATTGAGCTATAGCCTCGTCAGCGATGCGAGCAATGGCTCTGCCGTTATAAGCGATACTGGCACATTGACCTATACCCCCAATGCTGATTTTAATGGGACGGATAGTTTCACCTACAAAGTCAATGATGGGACGGTGGATTCCAATATTGCAACCGTGACGGTGACAGTGACTGCGGTTAACGATACGCCTTTGATATCGGGTACGCCGGCAACGAGTGTGGATGAAGATAGTGCCTATAGTTTCATCCCGACAGCGAGCGATATAGAGGATGATAATTTAACATTCTCCATCAGCAACCAACCAAGTTGGGCCAATTTTAATAGCGATACGGGAGAACTCTCCGGCACGCCCACGAATAGCGATGTGGGTATCACTGACAACATTGTTATCAGTGTCAGTGACGGAGCCCTCAGTGCGGATTTGGCTGCTTTTAACCTCACGGTTAATAACATCAATGATGCACCGGTTCTCGATACGAATGATCTCAAGCTTGACGATCTGCCAGAAGATGCAGGGGCTCCAAAATAAAGCAAATATTGTAGGGGCAATCCCTTGTGGTTGCCTCTCAACTAGAGAATATAAAAAAAAAATGAGTGTCAGTTTTTTCACCTATTGTATTGATTGTTCAGTCAATGCCCCTGAAATTGGCGATGCCGGCATGATGGGCGCCCCTTCTTTGGAAATCGTATCGGACCGTTTTTATAGTTTTGGTTGGATTTATGACGGACTCAAAGCGATCAGTCTATTGCCCTATTCTATAGAAAGTTACAAAAGCTTTTTAGAAACACATCAAGGGCATAAAATCTTTCTCGGAAACGATCACATGGATGATGAGCAATTGCCAGAATTAAATTATGAAAACTTAGAGCATTTTGAATTAGAGACTCATGGATTTACTGAAGGAACTTATGAAATGGTTTCTATTGAAACGGGGGCACTTTTTCGCACAAGCTATAATTGGGAATCTTATAAAAACTTTGAAGAGAAAGAATTGAGCAAGGCAGAAATCAATAGATTCCAACAACGGATAAATCAAGATTGTTTTGAGAGTATCTACAGAGGACCACCCTCTCTTGATCCTTATGAAGATTTAGGTAGATTGATAGACTTTGTTAAGGAGAATGCTAAGCATACCTTAAAGGTTAGGCTAGCCGCCTGTCGGAGAGGATAGTACAAACATTCTAACCCCGCTCTCCCCCTCGCCTTTTCCTCTTACTTTCCTGACAGTGTCAATAAAATAAAAAAAACATTAAATACAATTTTAGCCGAGTCTTTGGTGGCGCGTAGTCCATGTACTGGGCAGCCAGCCGTTTCACGAAGTACTGAGCTTCAGCGTGAATTTCGTAAAGGCAAGCGGCTGATTGGAAAGTTAAAGTTTGATACGCCGGTTGATTGGCCTACTAACCTTGAAAACAAAGATAAAACGGGTTGACGGTTTTCATGGTATTGATAAAGAGATTGCTTTGGTTTTTGTTGGGCTGCGGATAAGAACTACACAAAAATGGAGCATAAATCAATGATAAGTGACACACATCCAAGTTTCATGCTCTGTTTATGGCTGAACGCAGCGATTTGTCGGACGAGAGGCAATACTGGATGAAATGCAGAGTTTTTGTCAAGAAATGGACGAAAATAATCTTCTGGTGATTAGCGGCGAACAGGGCAGCGGTAAATCTACCCTAATGGCACGTTTTGTTGAAACCTTCTCTGAACCAGAACCGTTAATGATTTCCCATTTGATCGGAGCATCGCCGACATCGACCAATTTGCGGCACAGTGGCAGAAGATTTTTTCCAAGTTTAGTTTAAAATCCGTCAAGCAACCCCCCCTTTATATTAGCAAAGCGGAATCAGCGCCGCTTTTGGCTGTCCAAATTGACGCGATTGTTAGAGTCTGACTTTTAATGACGAATACTATAAGTAACATTATTAGGTTCATATGAAGCTAAAGAGATATTATAAAATGAAAGCAATTGACTTATTTTGTGGTTGTGGAGGGCTTTCAGCGGGACTCCGTGATGCTGGATACAAAATATTAGCAGGCATTGATATTGAACAACATTATATTCAAACATTTATAGAAAATTTCCCAGATAGCCTATCTATTTGTAGTGATGCCTCAAAAGTTGTTCCTGTAGAACTACTTAGTCAACTTGGTCTTAAAGTTGGGGAACTTGATCTATTAGTGGGTGGCCCGCCATGCCAAGGCTTCTCTAAAAATGTTCCTCATTCACAACGCAAACTTCACAGTGAAAATAATACTCTGGTCAATACTTTTTTGGAATATTGTGAAGCAATGCTACCAAAATGGGTATTGATGGAGAATGTTGCTGAAATGAGAAATGGGTTTAATCAGCATTATACAGATGAAATCGTTGAAAGATTAACAAACGCAGGTTATCAAGTTATACATGGTATCTATAATGCAGCGGATTATGGAGTTCCACAGAGAAGACGTAGAGCTTTCTTTATGGCTCGTCGAGATGGCGTAGCACCAAAGGAACCTATTATTACCCATGCGAAAGAGGCGGCCAATGATCTATTTTCTTCCCTAAAACCACATATCACTGTCTGGAATGCAATCAGTGACTTAAAGCCACTTAAACATGGTCAAGGTGAAAGTCCAGATACTTATTTCAAGCCTCCTCAAAATCATTACCAAGAATATATAAGAAATGGTTGCACTTTTACCTATAACCATGTTGCAAAAAGTTTAAAGCCTATTCAATATGAACGAATTGCATCACTTCAGCCAGGACAGGGAATTAAGGATTTACCTGATCATTTACGTCCTAAAGGTGGTTATAGTGGAGCTTATGGCCGACTTACAAAAGACATAGTTATGCCTACAATAACAAGATGGGTTTTTCATGCTGGCTCTGGACGTTGGGGCCATCCAAAAGACCTTAGATTAATAACGATTAGAGAAGCTGCCAGACTTCATGGATTTAAAGATTGCTTTAAGTTTGTTGGAAGTTATACCCAGCAAGCTGGTCAATTAGGAAATTCTGTACCCCCTCTGCTCGCAAAAATTATGGGAGAAGCATTTTTAGATTGATGATATTTGGCGTAATAGTTTCATTAATTGGTCTTGTGAAAGTCTGTCACTCGGAAATTGGCCACCAAGCTTTTTCACCACTGAAATGTAGTTGATTTTCCCCCATGCCAAGCAAACCATTTTTGTTGAGTTAGCTTGTGTGTACCGTGCAATGCTGGCAATTGTTCTTTTTTTGTTGTCTTTTTAGGAATAGACCATTTCCACTCAAATTCATTTTCATTGAAAATATTTGGGTTGGTGCGGCTACATAAAGCTTTTTCAAAATAAGTAAGATGACGATTTGGATGCACTATTAGCCTTGAAAATCCAATTTCATTTAAATTGTATTTATCCAGACTTTCAATTGCATGGTCGTTGCAAAATTTGAGAATAGCATTACCGAGTGTCTGTAATCCTTCTGTACTACTATTTGAATCTTTTATCAATTCTTGTGAGTTCGGTATTTTGGCTCGCTTCCATGTTACAGGTGTAGAAGCTTTGGTAGATTTAACTTGCCAACCTACTTGGTCATTTCTATTAACAACATCCACGAAATCATAAGTAAGTATTTAGGACTTCTCCAGCACGAACATTGCCAATAACATTCTCCATTAATGCCCCAGGTATAGAATCACCTGAAAATGGAAGCTTCAAGTAACCTGTCAATATATCTGAAATATTTGTTAATTCAATTTTTGGTATTTTCACAATAAAATCCAATTTTAGTACTTAGCCAGTGGTAAAGAATTGCACACCTTGCATGGCTTTAACAACTGGCTTGCTGCTGACTTCTCTTAATCTGGATGCGACACTTCGACTTTGGTGGCTGCTTTGGTTGAATATCACCCAAAACACTCAGTCGCTCTACCTACAACTCTAATAATTATTTCTCGTTCCGTTGCGGAGCAAAGACATCGAATTTTCCTCTTACTTTCCTTACACTATCAAGAAAAAAAACATTAAATACAATAAGTTAATATTTATTTTGCGAGGCGCTATGGGTATAACATCCTCGTTTAAATAGCTAAAAATTTCCCACACGCCTCCCGTGACAAACTCATTGTCACTTGTTTATAATGTGCGTCCATTAATCACACGATGATATATTGAGTATAATACAATAACCATGCCAACTATATATAATTTTGAGGCCAAGTCTATCCAAAACTACATCCTTGATAGTAGTAAATTAAAGGATATGATTGGCGCGAGTGAGCAGATTGAATCTCTGTGTTGTGATGAGGGATTATTAGAGCAAGTATTAAAAAGCTTGGATAATCAAGTCAAATTTGTTCGCAAAGCCGGCGGCGCGTTTACCATCATTTTTTCAAAACCTGATGATGCTAAACGCTTTCAAGCCGTTTGGACCTTTTGTGTACAACAAGCCTTCCCGGGTTTAAACTTTGTCCAAGGGATTGGAAAAGATAAGGATTGGAGAGAGGCCATTGAATTCGCCGATAAAGCGTTTAAACAAGATGATCATAATCACCTGCTCTTAACCTATCCTTTAGCAGGGTCTTTGGTGGCGCGTAGTCCACGTACTGGGCAGCCAGCAGTTTCACGAAGTCAGAAACTTGGTGAACGCTTAGATGCTAGCACTGCTCTTAAGCGTGAATTTCGTAAAGGCAAGCGGCTGATTGGAAAGTTAAAGTTTAATACGCCGGTTGATTGGCCTACTAACCTTGAAAACAAAGATAAAGAAGATGAGGATGAAAAAACCTTTCCTTTATCTGAAGATAACCGTTATATCGGCATTATTCATGCTGATGGAAATAATTTGGGGCAATTGTTAAAGAGGTTAAAAAAACAACTGCTGGAAAATACTCAACTGACAGAAAGTGACTATGCTGAGAGATTAATGGCATTTTCTGAAGCCATTGAAAAGGCAACTATTGACTCTACCCGACAGGCAATAATACACGTTTTAGCGAAAGAGGCTAATAAATTTCGCATTATGCCCGCTCGCCCCTTGGTATTAGGGGGTGATGATTTTACTTTTATTGTGCGCGGTGACTTAGCTTTGGATTTCACCAAACTGTTTTTGGAGGAATTTGAAAAAAATACCGAAACCAAATTTCAGTCACTGATAGATAAATATAGCGATTTGAAAAAGTGCCTACCCGAAAAACTCACCGCTTGTGCAGGTATCGCTTATATTAAAGCCAGTCAACCGTTTTATCAGGGCTATGAGTTAGCCGAGTCTTTGTGCAAACATGCTAAAAAATTTTCCTCGGAGCATCTTGGACAAAATAAGTTAATGCCATCTAGTTTGGCATTTCGTCGGATTACGACGAGTATTATTAATAGTTACGAAGCAATTCTTAAAGATGAATTAAGTATTGGCAGCAATATTCAAATCACTATGCAGCCCTATTTGGTAGGTGAAGTTAAGCCATCACATGCCAACGACTGTGTTTATTTGAAGAATTTACAAGATTTATATCAGTTGTTAAAAGACAATGAAGTCAGTCAAGGCATTTTCCGTGAACTTTTGAGTTTATTGGAAATTGATCGCAATCTAGCTGAGCAAGCCATGCGTCGTTGGTATGACAATATGGAAAAAAGACAGCAACAAGATTTGCTAACTCACTTAAAAGAAATATTAGAAAAGATGGGATTTGATAAACAACCCCCAGATTCCTTACAATTCATCGGCTCTAAAATAGAAAGGTATGAGCGTACTCCCATAGGCGATGTACTTGCTTTAGTCAAAGTAGGATAGTCATTATGTATCAACTGAAATTTAACATTCACACTTATTGGCGAGCCGGAACTGGGCGCGGTGCTGGTGCCTTATTAGATGAGATGGTACACAAAGATGCCGATGGATTGCCCAGTTTACCGGGGCGTACTGTCAAAGGTTTATTGCGAGATGCCGTTTTTCGAGCTGAAGAATGGGAGCAGGTATCACCGGGCACTACAATCAATTGGTTTGGTGGCAATGCTTTGGAAAATGGACAATTAGAATCTCGCTTAGAAATTAAGCCGGCGGCTTTAGGCGTGTCTGATGCTGTGTTAGATGATGCCGTGAGAAACTATTTAATTTATTTGTTAAAAGACGAAAACAATGCGAGGAGAGTTAAAGGAAAAAGCCTACGTCAAGGTTTTTTCCATCAAATTTATGCCACTGCCATTGAAAGTGGTAGCGCAAAAGAAAAATCATTGCGAGGCATGGAAGTCACGATTCCATTGACTTTAACTGCCCAGTTGCAGGTATTAAAACCTTTAGATGATGAGAATTGGGTAAACGATTTAAAAAAATGTTTGCCCTTAATTCGTGCGCTAGGCACTTCACGGAGCCGTGGTTTAGGGCGCGTTACGGTAGAATTAGAAGAAAAACTATGAAAGTTCAACAATTTAAAGCCACTTTACTCGAAGAAATTGTGATTAGTGAACGGGCTGCCACTGAAGGTGGGCATGATAGTTTAGATTATTTGCCGGGTGCGACTTTTTTAGGTGCCGTGGCAGCCCATTGGTATAACGAATTAAATCCAAAAGATGTTTACACCGTTTTTCATAGCGGCAAAGTGCGTTTTAGCAACGGCTTGCCACTGAGTGAAGATGAGCAACTCAGCTATCCAATGCCATTGTGTTGGTATCAGCATAAACGTGAGACTAAGAGTGGCACAATGGCGTTGCGTAATTATCAGTTTAGCGAATATCCAAAAACGATTAGGGCTAAACAAATACAAGGTGATTATATTAGTTTAGCTGCCATTGAGCCAAACAATAGACTGACCATCGTGAAGCAAAAATTCCGCATGAAAACCGGTATTAATGCTGATGTAGGCACGGCGAGAGATAGCCAATTATTTGGCTATAGCAGTTTACCCGCCGGTGATAGCTTTGTCTTTAGTTTAGAGGTTGATGATGATGTCAATCCCAGTTTATTTGAAGAAATTGTGGAACGCCTATTGGGTACATTAAAATTAGGGCGTTCTCGCTCGGCTGAATATGGTGCTGTCAGTATTGAAAAATTTGAAACCAAAGATGAGCGACAAGCTGCGAAAACCACTTCAAGTGTAACTTTTTGGCTCTTAGCGGATATGGCATTACAAGATGAATTTGGACAACCGCTGTTACAGGCAAGCGCCAAAAATGTTGGATTACCTGCCCATTTTCAACTTGATTTAGAAAAAACATTTGTTCGCAGTCGTCGTTACGCGCCCTTTAATGCTCATCGTTGCCGCCGAGAAATAGAACGAGTGGTATTAACTATGGGCAGCGTACTCCATTTTAGTAGCCATCAGAGCGTTGATGCCAAAACTTTACAGCGTATTCAAGCGCAAGGGATTGGATTATATCGACAAAATGGTTTAGGGCGCGTGTGGATAAATCCACCGCTCTTGGCTGTGGCTAATCCAACGCCTGAATTTAAAGAAATCTCTAAGAAAAAAAAGGCCTCACTTCGATTAAAAGAGCCTAATCATCCCGTATTACGTTACCTCAATAAACGTCGGGGACAAGCTTCTGAGATCAGTACAATTGAAAAATGTGCTAAACAATGGCTAGATGAATTGGTCAAATTATACCATTCAGCAGAGAGGCTTTCTTATACGCCAGTCGGCACTTGTCCGGGACCAACTGCCACCCAATGGGGGCAAGTCATGGAAAAAGCAAAGCAAGCCACTTCATCTAACCGTTTGAATAACAAACTTTTTTTCTGTGAACATGCGGTTTGCAAGGAAAATGATGCCCAATGGGGTAAACGAATTTTTATCAAAGGAAAACCTGAAATTGATAAATTTTGTCTGTGGCTTAAACACAAAATAGACACTGAAAAAAAGCAAGAATTATTACAAATTGTGGCTCGATTTGCGCGGTTAGCAAGAGACGTTGCAGCTAATGCCGTTGTGCAAACAACCAAAAAAAGTTAATTATGACTCATCATCAACCTATTTTTTACATAGCCCGTCTGGTATTGGAAACTTGTACCCCTTTATCAATTGCCAGCGGGCGTACTGATGGCATTGCCGATAATTTAATTGTGCGCGATGCCAATGGTTTACCTGCCATTCCGGGTTCTAGCTTGGCGGGTGTGCTAAGACATTTATATCAACATCTTAATAACGAAGATCAGACTAATCAATTATTTGGCAGTGGCAAGCAAGAGGAACCCAGCACTGGCAATCCCTCTTTTGTACATGTCTCTTGGGGCTGTTTACATGATCGGACTGATCAGCCACTGGAGGGATTGCTTGATCCTAATGATCCGCGTTGGCAAGATGATAAAATCATCAAAGACGCTTTACAAGCCACCCCTATCAGACGCGATCATGTCAAGCTCAATCATCGCGGAGTCACCGATGCCAAGAAACAAGGCAAATTTGAGCGTACCAGTCTGACAACCGGGCACCGTTTTAGTGTGGAATTATCGTTGTGGAGCGATGACGAAAATGATCCACGCTGGGAAAAATTGCTGGATTTATTGCAACGTCCCGATTTTCGCTTAGGCGGCGGAACGCGGCGCGGTTTAGGCAAATTAAAAATGGTACGTTGCCATACCGGTAAATTCAATCTAGCGGATAAAAGAGAATTTAATCAATTCAGTGAATTAACCCAAAGTTTAGCCGATACGCGCCATTTAGATAAATTAGAACCCATAGAGCCGGTATCACAAATCAGCTTAAATTTAACCCCCTTAGAAGGCTACCGTTTTGGTGGCGGTGTCGAGCCATTGCTTGAGAACAGTCAAGCTAACTTATTGCCGGTGACAGAATCCTGTGTTGAATGGGAAAATGAGCAAGGGGCGTTGACGCAAAAACGTGTCGTAATTCCTGCCAGTGGAGTTAAAGGAGCGCTCAGTCATCGCGTAGCTTTTTATTACAATGCTTTAAACCAAGTTTTTGCAGAAAAATATGCTGAGCAAGTCGAAGCGCATGTCGGAGAAAAAAATGAAGCCGTCAGAGCCTTATTTGGCTATATCGAGGAAAATCAAGATAAAACCAAACCAGACATTGCACAAATAGGCTCTCTGATATTCGATGATGTTTATCAACAACCCTCACAAATCGTTGAATATATGCACAATGGAGTTGATCGATTTACTGGCGGCGTGCGTGAAGGCGTATTATTTTCTGAGGAAGTCATCACAGACACCCAATCATTTCCGCTTAACATTACAGTTACCAATGAAGAAGGCATTAAACCTGAAATCTGGAAAGCCTTACGATTAGCCTTAAATGATATTGCAGAAGGGCGATTGGCACTGGGCGCTGGACGTGGGCATGGCTATTTTAGTGCAGAATGGCAAAATGGTGAACAGTGGCTTACAGGACACGAACAATGCAACCAACTGAATTAATAGAAATAATACAAAAATTACAACACGTCAAGGGACTCAAAAACTTATCCCAACTGAAATCTTGCAGCTTACATTTAGAGCCAAAATACTGCTCAGAGCCCCAAGAAGTGCTACAAAAACTAGACAGTTTTTTGCCTGAACAAGGTTGGCTCTGTTTTCAAAATAAAGTGAAATTCTTCCGCAAAGGAGACAAAATACCCACTGATTCAACGATTTTGTTATATGGAGAAATCGTTAATGCCGATGGCATCTCTTTACATATTCGTGAAGATGGACAAGGCGGATGGATATTAACTTATTTTACCGAAACCGACGGCAATGACTATTTGGTAGAAAACCACACATTTTTGGGAGAAAGCAAATTGGCACCAGAACGATTATATTATCGTGTTTATTGGCAACATGATGACAAGCAAGGTTATCGCCGGGTTGCTGCGCGTTTTACTGGATTTGAGGAAAAATAATTATGCCAGACAATTTCACCAAAATAACGGCACCTTACAATTTTGTCCCCTTATCGGGCTGGGTATTCCAACCGGATTGGGCATCTCAAGTTTCCCACGATTTGCCGTTTTCAGAAGGGCTCAGCGGTAGTTTAGAGATTGAAATCACAGCACAAACACCGATTTTGGTTGGCGGGAAACAAACGAAAGCCACTGCCAAATCGCCCGCGCCCGCGCCCGGAAAAGTCAATTTTTTTCAATTACCTGACAAGCGTTACGCGATTCCGGGTACCAGTCTCAAAGGCATGACTCGTAGTGTCTTAGAAATTGCCAGTTTTGGCAAAATGCAGTTTGTCGATGATAGACGCTTGAGTATTCGAGATATATCCGGCAGAGAAGTCATTGGTGATAATTACAAAATTAGTGGACAAAAAGCCGGCTTTTTGCGTTTACGCGATGATAGCGAAGTTGAAATTATTCCATCTGATTTTGTCCATATTTCCCATCGAGATATGGAAAGATGGTTAAATGTTAAGACCTATATTTTTACTAAAAGAGATACTTTCACAGTTGAAGAAAAGTATCAGCGTTGGAGTAGATTAACTGATCAAACTTTAGCTGAAGACGGTGCCTTACCGACGATTCAATTTAATGTCAACACAGCATCAACGCCAAAAATGGCGCACAATTTGGGGCAAGGGCAAAAGACAGGAGAATTAGTCTTTACTGGGCAAATCAGTGATAAAGGGCAAAATAAACATGGTAAATACCGTGACTTTGTGTTTTTTAATCGTCAAATGGACAAGCCCTTAAAAGTCTCTCCCAATGTTTTCAAAGATTTCCTCTATATTCATGGAGATGAAGACAAAAATGCCACCGGCTCATCTTGGGGAGCTTATTGGCGAGATATTTTCTTCGAAAAAGATTGCCACGAAATCCCTGTTTTTTATCATCTTGATGAACATGAACAAGTCCGATCAATTGGATTGGCTTATATGTATCGGCTGGCTTATCACTACAGTATTGGTGAAACCATTGATTATACCAATGAAAAACATCGTAATCCTGATGGTTATGATTTAGCCGATTTACTCTTTGGCAAAGTCCATCCCGATGATAACAAATCTCAACAAAGTTTAAAAAGTCGCGTCAACTTTGGAAACGCCACCTTGATAGGTACGCCGCAATCAGCAGAACCCAGTTATTCTGAAGCGACGATTTTAAATGGACCAAAACCGACTTATTTTCCGAACTATGTTCGGCAAACAGAAGTCGATCACGATCAAAATAGACTTCATCAGGGTGAACGATATCGCACTTATATGCAGCCTGATAGTGAAATACAGGGTTGGAAACGTTATCCGGTGAGAAGATGGCAAGCGGTTCATTTACAAGCCCTAAAAGGAAAACAACTTGAAAACAAAAAAGTTCAAATCGAACTGTATCCATTGCAAAAGGGTAGCCGATTCAAAAGTACCCTCCGTTTTCATAACTTATTGCCAACCGAATTGGGGGCATTGATTTGGACACTGACTTGGGGAAGTGATAAGAGGTTGCGCCATAACTTAGGTATGGGAAAATCATTTGGTTTTGGACAAATAAGTATCAAAATTGTCGGCAGTGATATTCGTCATCATCAAACCCCTGAACAAACAATCGCGTTTGATGAAAAGGACTACATGAGCTTATTCAGAAAACTCATGGAAGCGGAATATGCGAACGCCAAACAAAGCAATGTCCAAGGAAAGTGGGGGGATTCTGAGCAGATTAAGCAATTAAAAGCAATGGCTTATCCTGAACATCGTCAAGCCACTTCCGATAATCTCAAGCACATGGCGCTTGAAGAGCAGCTTGAAAATGGCAAAAAAAGAAATCAATTTGTTAAAGCCAAACAAAATGCTTGGGTATTACCTGGATATAGCCGTTATGGGCGTGATTCAATCTTTTTTCCAAGAAACCCTCGAAAACCGCGCGATCAGCCAAAACCACCTGAACCCGATTCAGAACAAGAGATTCCAACTGAAATCGACAGGGCTCAACAATGGATAAAAAGCACTATCCAAAAACTTTATGAAGAAAAACGCATACCTATCAACCAGACTTATCCAATTTGTTGTAAAGCATTAGCGGAAAAATGGCAGACGATAGAGGATGCGGCTTTCAAGCAAGAAGTGCGCGACGAAATCAGGCAGTGTTGGACAAACGCTGTTGAAGATGAGGAGGTTGATTGGTGGGCACTGCCGTTTAACGCTAAGATGAGAAGAGTTAAAAATATTTACGAACAAGGTTAAAGTATTTAGTACAACGGATTCGCGGAATAAACGGATTTAAGATGTCGGGTATTTTGGAGTCCAAAGCTAAAGCTTTGGACTCCAAATATAAGAAAAAATCCGTTTATTCCGCGAATCCGTTGTACTAAATAACTATCTATATAGGAGAAATTTATGTCTCATATTCTCATTACTTTTCTAGGCAAAAGTGAGAAAGAGGGTGACTTTTATTCAAAAGAGTGTTATCACTTTGAAGGTGATACCAAGGATCATGAAACCAACTTTTTTGGTTTAGCGGTGTTAAAACACCTAGAAAACAAAGATCGCAAAGCTGATAAATTGGTAGTTTTAGGAACACCAAGCAGTATGTGGGATGCTTTTTTTGAATCCGATGAGGAAGTTGACTCTGAGTATGAAGATGAATGGATAGACTTGGCTGATGGCATTAAAGAAAACTCTGAATCCCCAGAAGACGAGGAAAGCGAGAAAGATAAAATAAGCGACTATTTAACTACCTTAGAAAAGGTAGTCAGTAAGCGAGAAGGTATTAAGAGTTGTGAAATGCGCGTCATTCCCTACGGAGACAGCCAAGACAAGCAAGTTCAAATTTTACAAGAAATGGCGGCTTGTGTTCAGGATGGGGATACAGTCTCACTGGACATAACCCACGGCTTACGACATTTACCCATGTTGGTTATTCTCAGTGCCATGTACTTAGAGGTAGTCAAAAATGTGACTATTGAAGGTATTTATTATGGTGCGAGGGAAATGAAAAAACGACATGATGGCATTGCACCCGCCCTGAATTTGAAGGGCTTGTTGGGGATTGCCAACTGGTTTGGCGCGTTAAAATCCTTTGATAAGGATGGAGATTATGGGGTTTTTGCCAGCTTATTAAAAAATGATCGTTTTAAGAGTGCCCATTTGTTGGAAAAAGCCGCTTATTTTGAGCGCGTTATTGACATTGAAAATGCCACAAACAAGCTTGAGACTGTTCAAAAAGCCATACAAAAAGATGGCTTAGAAGGGATAAGCGGTTTGTTTAGTAAGCAATTACAAAAACGTGTCTCATGGCATAAAGTGGACCCTTCCTTAGATAAAGTTCGTCAAGTTTATCTTCAACAACGTGAACTGGCATTCTCTTACCTTGAGAAACGTGATTATACTCGTGCAATCATTTTCGCACTGGAGGGTTTGAAAATTCGCTGTTTGGGAGTTGATGATGATCCTTATCGTTTTGAAGATAAAGATAAAATAAAGGTACAAGAGCAGTTGTCATCTGCTCAACGTCAAGATTTTTTCTTAATGCGTGAAATACGCAATCAATTGGCACACGGAAGTTATTATAAAGAATATCAAAAGCCGGCAGAAGAACAGACTCGAAACACCGCGAAGAAGTTGCTTAAAAATGAAGATAAGTTACGTTCAAAACTGAAGAAACTGATGGAAAGCCTTTTAGATTAAGTCAATCGTTTGCATAGCTACCCTATTGGGTAGTCCTTGCTAGCTCGCCACTAATACAACAGCTTGAAACTAAAAAATGTCCATCCAACACAGCCCTACAAACCCTAATTACCCACCTCCCCCGCTACGCAACACCATGAAAAAAAACACATTCATTAAAAAAATTCTCTGCCTAACAGGCTTACTTATCTGTCTGCCTGCCTGGAGCCTCACTGATGAGGACATTGTCCAAAGTTTAGAAGCCTTGGGAGAATGGAAAATAGCTTATCCACTCGCTTTCCAATTGGCACAACAGCAAAATACTTATGCGGCATGGCGTAAAGTCACCACCCAATATGCTCATTTTGATAGCAGGGGTTGGGCTTATCTACAAACATGGCAACAAGCCCAAAAGGCAAATCAAGAAGCCATTTACAAAGACTTTCTCACGCTCAAACCAGAAACGGCACTCAATCGTCACGCGATTCATGCCATTTTTCAATTAACCAAAGCCTCAAACAATATCGCCGACTATTTGCAGTTTATGGAAACTTATCCTGATACCGTAGAATCTGTCGAAGCCTTGTTGCAGATTCATCAAATCGCCTTTGATCGCGCCCAAAAAAAGCATGATCCTTTGATTTATGATGCCTTTGTGACAACTTTTCAGGGGGCTCAACAAATCCCAAAAGCCATCCAATTAGCCTTTGAGGCGGAAAAACAAGCCATTGCAGAAAAAGACAATGGTACCACTTATGAACAACATGAGCGTCTAGCCCGCCGCTTGTATAATGAAGCCCGTCTCGCGCAAAATCTCCTTGTGGCAGATCGTAAATATTTATTGCTGGATTTAGATAGATTTAGAGATACCAGAGTTTTGACCGAACTATTGGATAGACAAGAACGGCATCTACATCACAAATTGATGCAAACTCAGTTGCTAGAGATTGATCAAAGCATTAATGAAATGCGCGAAGCTGTCGTGGAGACTATTCAAGTCCAAGAACAAGCTGTCGTCAAAGAATTGCGTGAACAAGGGCAGCGTTTAGAAAATGTGATTGCGACACACAATCGCATTTTGCTTGAAGAATTGAAACAAATTAATCGCAAAACCAGTGGAGATACGCCCATTGAAAAAATGTTGGATTCAATCCCCACTGTCGGAAAGGGATTAAAAATCGCATTCAAAACCGCTAAATTTGTGGCTAAAATTTTGCCTAAAATGCGAAAATTCATGAAAACTCCCAACAAGCAACAAGCATTTTTGTTGGCTCGTTAAAATCTTGTCTTAGTACTGGAGAACAAATGAAAAAAATCATTTTATTATTATTTGCCCTATTCAGTTTATCCGTACAAGCGGGTGAAGGCGCACTAGCTGTGACTACCGTGCCGGCGAAAGTGGAAATTTATATCAATGCTCAACTCAAAGCCAATATAACACCCATTGTCATCAGGCTACCAGCCGGCAAACACCACATTGAAATCAGAGCCAATGGCAAGGAAACTCAAACGCTGGATGTATTAATAACAGATGGTGTCTTGATTTCCAAAAAAATTGTGCTACTTGATGAGGTACCGTTTTTTACCGGAAAAAGGATTAATTTTTCCCAAAAGCGCGATAGTTTTGAAACCGATGCCGAATTTCAAGAACGCTTAAAACAATTATCAGAAAATAGCGAGTCATTAGTAGCGCGTTTTAACCAAGCCGTGCGGCAACATGATCCACTCTATCAAGCCGGTGTCGCCTATTTAGATAAAGCTGGCTATGACATTAATAATCGGATTTTGCCGATGCGTATCGAATGGCAAGCCTGGGCAAAAGAGTTTGATTTGCCTGAAAACAGCAGCCTTTTGGTAGAGCGACATAATGCTAAAGCTCTTTGGGCAGAAGGACAACAAAAACCTGTGTATGTCTATCTAGATCAGATAAAAGTCAGCAGACAAGTATTGATAGGGCTTGATCAAGAATGGGCACTCTACAATCCGAGCCTTTTACCCACTCGGCTCTATGCTAACTTACAAGCGCATAAGAAAGCAGTGTTAGATATAAGATTTAGCCCCAATGGCAGTCTCCTGGCTTCAGTGAGTTTGGATGAAACAGTTAAATTGTGGGATGTCAACACGGCTCAGTTACTACACACTTTTTCTGTCAAAGGGCATCGAGAGCATAATTCTGTCGCATTCAGTCCCGATGGCACTACTTTAGTATCAGGCGGAGAGAGTAATACGATAAAATTTTGGGAAGTCAATACAGGGCAACAAGTGCGTACATTAAAAGGACAAAATATTTTTGCCGCTCAATTGGCTTTCAATTCGGATGGGCGTATTCTGGCTTCTTCAAGCAATCAGGTACCCGGAAATATCACATTATGGGATGTCAAGTCTGGTCAGAAAATCTTGACGATGCCAAGGAAATATCGCAGCGTTTCTATTGCTTTTAATAAAGATGGAGATAGGCTGGCATCACAGGATAGCGATGAAAATGGAAAAGAATTTTTCAACTTATGGGATACCAAGACGGGTGAAATTTTACGCCGCTTTGCGATTGAAGACATGGAGTGGGTTGATGTCATCGCACTCATGCAAGAATATTATGGTTTGAAGATTTGGCGGAGATATGTGCTACTTGGCAATCGTCAAGTTCTTGCTGTTTTAATAGATAAGGATGAGAGTATTGTATTATGGGATATAAATAGTAATGATGCTTATACGTTGCAAACGGGTGAAGTATCCGCTACCGCTTTTTCTCCCAATGGAAATATTTTAGCCTCTGGTGGCATGGATGGTCGTATCAAATTGTGGAAACCTTGAAGGATGCAGTGCGGTTTGCTCCGCCAAACGGGTGAGATGAACAGCAAGTGTAGGACGCACCCTACTGTTTCTCAGCTAAATCCTACCACTTATCCGGCACATACAAGAAAAAACACAAGTTTGGAAGGGAGGTGATGAAAAGCGCCGAGTGCTGCGTGGCGGCTCGTGGTTCAACAAACCGGCGAACGCCCGTACCGCCAACCGCAGCAGGGACTTCTCGGACATGCGGAACGCCTTCTACGGCTTTCGGGTTGTGTCATCTCGTTAGCAGGTGTAGGGTGCGTCCTACGCACCTTCAGCGGGACAATTTAATTTAGCAGGTGCGTAGGACGCACCCTACGCTCGCTACCGGTTGGCACTCATCATATCGAAGCCCAAGCCAACGGGCAGCGTGTGATTTTTTTTTGATTATCTGAGTACAACTAATTAGGAAATAAACGAATTGAAAACGACAGCATCATAAATGATTTACTTCGTTTGTGCTGGCAAAAACCTCCTCAGTCGTGTTACAAATCATTTCTGATGCCTATATATCAACATTGAAGTCGGAGAAAATAATGCAAGCAATTGAATTCACAGCTAAATTAAAAAATGGAATGATATTCCTCCCAGAACCTTACAAAGATTGGTCTAAAAAACCAGTTAGGGTAATTTTATTAACCCCAGAAATACCACACCAGATGCCCATAAAACAAAATGCTTGGTTGGGATGTATGTCCGGTAGCGGGAAAATTCTTGGCGATATTGTTTCATCAATAGATGAGAACCTGAATTGTTGGGAGGTATTGGCGACATGAAGTTTTTGTTAGACACGCATATTTGGCTATGGAGTCTGTTAGAACCGGTCAAGCTAAAACCAAATGTTATTGAGATATTACAAAATCCTCAAAATGAACTTTTTATTTCTCCGATAACTATCTGGGAAACTCTAATTTTAGCTGAAAAGCACCGAATTGAACTTAATCCATCGGCTCAAGAATGGGTAACGGAGGCATTAAAACACAGTCCAGTGCAAGAAATTGGATTATCAAATGCCATTGCTCTCAAAAGCCGACTTATTGTTTTACCGCACCAAGACCCTGCGGACCGTTTTATTGCAGCAACGGCTTGGGAACATGATATGACATTAATTACGGTGGATGAACATCTCAGAAAATCAACTCAGATAAGAACTCTTTAGATCGTTCCGGGTGCGTAGGACGCACCCTACATTTGTGATACACTTTTTTCGCATTTTTTCATCAAACCAACCAGAAACGACAACAACAATGGAAATTTTAGGCATTGATATAGGTGGCTCGGGCATCAAAGGGGCACCCGTCAACATTGAAACCGGAGAACTCACCGCAGAGCGTCATCGTATCCCCACCCCAGCGCCCTCAGTGCCAGACGCGGTGGCTGAAGTAGTCGCCGACATCGCCCAACATTTTAACTGGCATGGACCAATTGGTTGTACTTTTCCAGCCGTTATCAAAAATGGAGTCGTTTACACAGCCGCAAATGTTGACCCCTCTTGGATTGGCACCAATGGAGAGGAATTGATTAAAGCTAAAACGGGTTGCCCTGTTTTATTATTAAATGATGCAGACGCAGCTGGCTTTGCAGAAATGGAATTGGGGGCAGGTAAGGGACGCGATGGTGTTGTGATTTTGCACACCTTTGGGACAGGTATTGGTAGTGCGATTTTTGTCAATGGGCGATTAGTGCCTAACACCGAATTTGGTCACATGGAAATCCGTTGCAAAGACGCAGAGCATCGCGCCTCCGCCCGTAATCGCACCGATGAGGGGTTGAAATGGAAAGCCTGGGCATGGCGAGTGAATGAGTTTTTAGCGCGTATGGAGGTTTTGTTTTGGCCAGATTTGTTTATTATTGGGGGAGGCGTGAGCCGAAAACATGAAAAGTTTTTGCATTTGCTAAATACCCGCGCTGATATTGTGCCCGCTCAGATGCTTAATCAGGCTGGTATTATTGGGGCGGCTATCGCGGCGGGTAAACATTTGTCGTAGCAGGACGCGGAGCGTGGGAACGAGAACAACGCTCAAATCCCACCTATATTCATTTATCAGGAAAATTAAGCAATGTAAGTCCTTCAATTCTATCAAAATGATTTATATTGAGTGTTGCAACTGTTAAGCGATGGACCTTAGCAGTGGCAGCAATAAATATATCTCTGTAGTCGATAATTTGATTATTTCGTTTGAGTTTTCTAAACATTGAAGCGGCAACCATTGCTATTTCATCATCAAAATCTATGGATTCTATCCATTTTGTTATTTTATCTATGTCTTCAAAATGTTTATCCGTCTTTGCACCTGATAACAATTCAAATATTGTGATCGAAGACATAAAACAATCAGAAGTTTCTTTGATTTTCCACAACCAAGATTTTTCCTTTTTCTCTTTCCGAAGAAATTCAATAATGACAGAAGTATCTGTTAAAACTCTTCTATTTTCCATGAGGGTATCTTAATGTCTTTTTCAGTTATCTCCCATTGAGAAACAGATAAAAAATCTTGTTTCCAAAGGTTTTTGTCATCCAATGGTACTATTTTTTTATAAGGAATAACGATGACTTCAACTTCTTGTGCATAAAAACTGTCAGGCAAATTAATAATAATCTGTTTATCCTGTACTTTCTTAAGTTGCCTCACTACCTGCATGTTAATATCCTCTAACCATAAACGCTGACACCGTTTGAAATAGTGGCGACTCTATCAGATAGTATTAGTTTAGTCAATACACACTTACTTTAGGTATAAAAGGAGTCGGCCAGATTTATCTTGGACGCGCCTAAATTTGTGATACACTTTTTTCGCATTGGTTGCCCTTAACGGCGATAGCATTCACGCGGAGCATTAGAACGAGAACAAATTATGTCAGGAAACTCATTCGGAAAACTCTTTACCGTCACCACCTTTGGTGAAAGTCATGGTCCCGCCATCGGCGGCATTGTTGATGGTTGTCCGCCCGGATTGCCATTAACTGAGGCTGATTTACAAATTGATTTAGATCGTCGCAAGCCCGGCACGTCTCGACATACCACTCAACGCCGCGAGGATGATAAAGTTAAAATCCTTTCAGGCGTATTTGAAGGAAAAACGACTGGTTGTCCGATTGGACTGCTGATTGAAAATTCTGATCAGCGTTCTAAAGATTATAGCCAAATTAAGGACAAATTTAGGCCAGGGCATGCCGATTATACTTATCAACAAAAATACGGAATTCGTGACTATCGCGGCGGTGGGCGATCCTCTGCGCGTGAAACCGCAGTCCGTGTTGCAGCAGGTGCCATTGCTAAAAAATATCTTCAAGCGCAGTATGGTATGCAAATACGTGGCTATTTGGCGCAACTCGGCTCCTTAAAACCCAATCCTGACAATTTTGATTGGGAAGAAATTAAGCGCAATCCGTTTTTTTGTCCCGATGCCTCAAAAGTGCCTGAATTAGAAGCTTATCTCGATGCTTTACGCAAAGAAGGCAATTCTATCGGCGCACGTATCAACGTCGTTGCCAGTCATGTAGCTATCGGTTTAGGTGAGCCAATTTTTGATCGATTAGATGCCGAAATTGCCCACGCCCTGATGAGTATTAATGCCGTTAAAGGCGTAGAAATTGGTGACGGCTTTGCCTGTGTTCAACAAAAAGGGACTGAGCATCGGGATGAAATCACGCCAGAGGGTTTTTTGAGCAATCATGCGGGTGGCATTTTAGGAGGGATTTCGACAGGGCAAGATATTGTCGCCAGTATCGCGCTGAAACCGACTTCAAGTTTACGTCTGCCCGGGCGTACTATTGATATTGATGGGCAAGCGACAGAAGTCATTACCACCGGGCGCCATGATCCTTGTGTCGGTATTCGTGCCACGCCGATAGCGGAAGCGATGTTAGCATTAGTATTAATGGATCATCTCATGCGTAACCGCGCACAAAATTCATAGGAATTTATCTTGAATCTTTATTGGCGTTTATCAGCTTTTTATCTTTTCTACTTTGGCAGCTTAGGGGCACTGATGCCCTATTGGAGTCTCTATTTAAAAGAATTAGGCTTTGACGCGCAAGCCATTGGAGAATTGATAGCGATTATTTTAGCAACAAAAATCATTGCCCCAAATATTTGGGGCTGGATTGGTGATCACACTGGACGACATATCGCTTTAGTGCGTCTCAGTTCATTATTATCTGTCTTGTGTTTTTTGGGCGTTTTTGCGGGAAACAGTTATTTATGGCTGGCTTTAGTCTTTATTGCATTTAGCTTTTTTTGGAATGCCGCCTTACCCCAATTTGAAGCCGCCACGCTTGCCCATTTAGGTACAGAGTCTCACCGCTATAGCCATATCCGTTTATGGGGCTCAATCGGTTTTATTATCACCGTGGTATTGTTCGGCTGGTTATTTCAATATGTCACAATAACCTTATTACCTATTTTTTTGATAGGATTGTTTGCAGGCATTTGGCTAACCAGCCTGTTAGTGCCCGAAAAAGCAACGGCGCAATTGTCTGTCTCTAGCGAATCTTTTTTTAAAATTGTTAAACGACCCTCCAATATCGCATTGTTTTTAATCTGTTTTTTAATGCAAGCCAGTCATGGTCCCTATTATACTTTTTATTCGATTTATCTGGAAGACTATGGCTATAGCCGCGACTTGATTGGGCAATTATGGGCATTGGGCGTGATAGCAGAAGTCGGCGCGTTTTTGGTGATGCACCGATTGTTGATGCGCTTTCGTTTAAGAGATTTATTGATAATCAGTTTAAGTTTAAGTGCAGTACGTTGGCTCTTGATTGGCTATTATGTCGAATCTTTACCGATATTATTATTTGCCCAATTGATGCACGCTGCCAGTTTTGGCCTGTATCATGGCGTGATGATGCAATCAATTCGTCAAACTTTTGCGGATTGTCATCAAGGTAGAGCACAAGCATTATATAGTAGTTTAAGCTTTGGGGCTGGCGGCGCGGTGGGAAGTTTGATCAGTGGTTATACTTGGGAAAGTGTTGGAGCGCAGGTGAGTTATTTATGGGCGGCGTTGATTTGTGGGGTTGCGGTGTGGATTAGTTGGCAATGGGTGGGGCGTATGAGATAATATGCTAAGTTAACGTATTCAAGAGGAAAAAACATGCAGTTGACGATTGAATTCCCGGATCAATTAGGATATAGTACACAAAAATATTGATAATTATTGACATCTGAATACTACTTATGCTTTTTATATTATAACAGATGTTTGATGTCATAAAGAACATGCTAAAAAAACTTGACATTATTTTTATAATTTTGTTTAATGAGTACGCTTGGGGTGGTTAGCCTTCCATATTAAAAAAAACGGTCTCTTGTTCATTGAAACCTGAGAACTCAAGTGCATTAAGAAGAAGTAACCATAAGCCGATCTGCTACGCAGGGAGGCGAGTGGATAAAGGGCTGATGGCTCCCTTATTCACA